>JBGALP010000089.1:0-17250 GCA_044223805.1 Agriterribacter sp. | reverse complement strand
CACTAACTGTTAAGCCGCTTTGCCTACATGCTTCTATATGCAAACGCATCTCATCTGCTCTTGATTGATTTTTATTTTCCATCACGCAAATTTATTTGTGACTGGATTACCAGAAATCATACACAATGGGATACCTTTCATCGTCATTAAGTTCCCACTGCTGTGCGAGGCGTTCTCGCCTCGCTCACTTTTGTTGTCGCCTCCGGCAACATATTTTTTTTGTGAGACTGATTATTTTACCATTAATGTAGCTATACAAGTCCATTCAGTACCGTCCATCGGTTCTTTACAAAGTAACAGGCCATGTTATTTATTTTAATTATACAGGCGTAATAACATTCACTTGCCTGTTTAGCATGCTGAATGAACTGAACATTGACGTTACAAAAGAAAATTTGCATATTATATGTACACATATTATATTTGCACTTATAAAATAGTTCATCATTCTAAAAACTTAACCTTATGTGGTCAAAATCTCATTCAATCGTAACAAAAGAAGTTACTAAAGAACAAATGTGGAAACTGCTTGCCGATGTTAACAACTGGCACACCTGGGACAAAGGGGTTGTATTTGCAAAACTGGAAGGCAGGTTTGAAAAAGGAAACCATTTTATGTTTCAACCCAAAGGAGGACCTAAACTAAAAATCGGAATTGTTGAAGCAATAGAAAACCAAAACTTCACAGATTTTACCAAATTTCCCTTGGCAAAAATGTATGGCGAACATATATTGGAGGAAACGCCTGATGGGCTTAAAATAACCACTACCATGAAAGTGGAAGGCATTTTGGGTTTTATATGAAGAAGAATAGTTGCTCAAAAAATAGTGGATGGGCTGCCAACAGATATGCAGGAACAAATAAAAGCAGCTTCAAAATTATGAGTACAACAAAATATTGGGTAGCGGCTATTTCAAAGGAACATGCCATGAAAGGAACGGCGGGTGCTTTATACAGGTTTGCCACGGCAAACAGTCACCTTTAAAACGAATGAAAAAGGGAGATTATCTGCTTATTTATTCTTCAAAACTTACGATGGAAGGAAGTGAAAAATGCCAGGCTTTTACTGCCATAGGACAGGTTAAAGACGATGAAGTATATCCCTTTCAAATGACAGAAAATTTTAACCCTTACAGACGCAATATTGATTTTTTTAATTGCATAGCAACCCCAATCATTCCATTAATAAGTGATCTTGAATTTATTTCAAACAAAAAGTCATGGGGCTATCCATTCCGTTTCGGTTTCTTTGAAATCAGAGAAAAAGATTTTACTTTGATCTCTTCTAAAATGCTGGTAATGCGGTTAAACAATGCCCTATTCTAAAATATTCAACAATGACTAAATCAGCGGATAATACCTTCAGCGTAGAAAAACCAGATGACAGTTCAGGATTTTTACTATGGCAGGTAACTAATCTTTGGCAAAGAGAAATAAAAAAAGCATTGGAACAATATGGATTAACACATTCTCAATTTGTTTTATTGGCAAGCATTCATTGGCTGACCCTTCATAAACAGGAAGTAACACAAATTGTTTTATCAGCCCACACTAAAATTGATCCTATGACTACATCAACAGTGTTGCGGACCTTACAACAGAAAGGATTTGTTCAAAGACAGGAACATGTAACAGATACCAGAGCCAAAACGGTTGAACTGACTGAGGAAGGGAAAAAAATAATCAAAAAAGCGGTTGTAACTGTGGAAAATTTGATAATACATTTTTCTCGGTACTTGGCAACAAAACATCAGAATTGAATAAGTATTTAGCAGCTTTGCTTGCGCAGAAATAAAAATATTTTGCTGTCAAGGTGAGAACGCCTCGCGCAACATTGATTTGTTGATGGTTTGATCATTTACAAAAGCAACGTTACTAAGCTGTATACGGTTGCAATGCAAATAGACAATTGACAGAACACACCCATCAGATCAAATAGCAGGAGCCTATAATTATGTAAACTCCGGACAGAAAACACGGAAATAAATACAAGGTAAAATGTAATGTAAGGGCAGATGCATAGGCAGGAAAACATTTAACCAATAAGCTCATTTAAAAAATCAATTATCCGTTTTCTCTTTCAATACATCGTGAATTTGTTTGTAAATCACATGAGAGCAGCATGCAAGATATTCTCCACCGTAAATACCTTTTTTATCTTCAAAATCAAATACCGTTGCGCCAGCCTGCTCGGCTATACATATACTCGCAGCTACATCATGATATTGAAATCCGGTGGCCATTACAAGATCAACCATTCCCCTGGCCACAAGCGTAATAAAATAGGGCACATTTTCCGCCACCTTATTGGTCATTATAGAAACTTTGAATTTATTTTTTATCGCTAGGTAAACTGAAGCGTTAGGTCCATGCGCTTTAGCTGGAGGTATAACAAACTGTACCACCGAAGCCTGAGGGGATAATTCATTATTGTTAGCAGTAAATACTTGATTTTCCATCTGAGATCCTTGCCCTACAGCTCCGGTTATAATTTCTCCTGATGTGAGATTGGCAAGAACACCTATCTGCAGATTGTAAAGCGCATGTTCAAGGGCGATGCTGATGATTGCAGGACCCATTATGTTAAACTCATAAGGGCTGATTACCCAAAACAATTCAGCCTTTGGTTTTTCTGTTCCTTTAAACCATAAGGGTACATTATCAATTAAAGCAGGCAAGCCATTCCTTAACTCTTCCGACACCATCGCTGCAATTTTTAGATTTTGACTTTTTAAGGCCAGCTCATTGCGCCTTAGTTCTTCATGGGGATTGGACAATTCAGGAAATGTTTTCTTTTCTTCCTCAAATTCCTGGTGCATATCAAAAACTTTAGGAATAATGATATTCAATATTTCCAATACTTCATTGGTGATTTCAGAGTAGTTCATCTACGTTTATTTTAATGTTATAGTTAGCCAGGTTTTTCATGTACAAATATTCAGCGCTACTCTTTTACTGGATGCTGAAACGTTCAGTTACCGCTACACTGTCTTTATCCTTAAAATGCCGCAGTTCATCCATTGTAAGCCCGCTAGCTCCGGCAGTACTATGCAGTAAAATACGTTTACCCGGCATTTGCACTTTTTCAGAAATTTGACCAAATACATCGTTTGCGAATGCATCGTTTGTTATAAGACGCACCCGTCCATCTGGTTCTATGCGCAGAATCATCGCCTGCCCGTCATGCGCTCCATGAAATTCCTGTTTATAGGTACTTTGATCACCGTATACCAGGCCAATAATATGAGGAAAAGAACGCGACTCATTACCAGTTACCGAATCGGTAATTCGTGGCCATTCATCCATCACAAAATGAGAAAATGTTTCAAACTGGGTTTTGCTCAACGTTTGCGGAGATACGTAGAGCATCGTATGATGCACTCCGATTGATCCCGGCGTGAATGGATCATTGCTGTAACTGATTTCTCCGGTGGTTATAAACTGGTATGGATCCTTGCCATAAATATCGGTACTATAAGGAGGTCCCCAGTCAGTTACTACAGCATTTACAGGAACAGGCGGAAAATTTCCCAGCTTAATACGCCAGTCTACAGTATTTGTGGCTGCAAACATTCCGCTTCGGCTGCGGGACTGCAGTTCATATTCAATATCGTTGTGGGTGCCTTCTTTAAAAGTTTTAAAGCCATTATTGCAGCCAATATTTCCAAGAAGCAGGAAGGAACATATACGTGTGGCAAAACGAATTTTCATACATCAGCAAATTTTAGTAAAGAACATAGGTTAATATAAAATCGAATATAAAGATGTTTTCAATAAGAAATCTAAAGCAATTTTTCCGTACCTACATATTAATCACACTGCGAAACAATAACGTGTCGAACGTTACTATTATCATCTTTGGCTACATATTTATTACTGCACTACATAAGGCTGGGCGGGGCGTCTTCGCCTCGCACAATTCTGTTGTCCTCCTGGCGATCTATTCATATTTCTTATTGAACTACCTCTATCCACTTACCACTTACCCCAGCACTGATGGTATTGTCATACATCGCTTCGCAATAAATACCCGGCAAAAAGTATTTACCTAAATAGGCCGCATTCAGCATAGCATAGTAGGTAAGCGTTTCCCCTTCACGAATATCGAAGTGCGTATATACCCTGTCATCGCGGATATCCTGGTAAGTAAACGGTGAGGGTTTGAAACCTCCTTCATTATCCAGCAAACGGGTATTTAAAATTTCCCAACCGCCGGGGAATATTTGTGACAGCGTCATGTTGTTATAACGCCCACGGATACCCGGATTACGGATAGTTACTTTCGCAACGAAATCAGTTCCTTGTCTGAGATTTTCAATGGCGCCTAATGGTTTGCCATCTAATGTTAAATAACTTACCTGCATTGATAATACATCAGGATTATTGATTACAGGTATCGCTTCGCCTGTTAATGGTTGCCCTTGCACAATCAGGCGTACATATAAAGCATTAGCCCCCTTGTTAGTTACCACTATTTTTTTATTGGCATCTGTAACACTTACCGCTGTTTGCGAAATATAAGCCTTGCTGTTAACAGCTATATTTTTACCATTCACACTCAGTGATGCAATTATCTTATCTCCACTTGGATTAGTGCCACAATACGCGGCAATAGCTATTAAACTATAGGCGGTAGTTTGGGTACTGTACCATTGTTCTGTAGACAGTTTCGCGGACACCTGTTTCAATACTTCGCCCGCTTCACTTCGCTTACCCATTAAAGTGAGTGTCTCAAGCACCATGGCCTGATCACGCAGATCAGAACCATACGTATAACCGGGAGATTTACGTTGTTCAAATGTTACTGGTAACCCGGCAATAAGCGCGTTGGCTGTTTTTGATTGACCAACCAATTGATATGCCGCAGCCAGCCGCCATTTTGCTTCAGGTGAAAGATATTTGAATTCCTTGAGCCTGTTCATAGCGCCCAACTCCGGTGATTTTGCTAAAGCCAACAGGTATAACCTGTAGGATTGTGTAAGGTCGCTTCCATAAAAATTAGTAGTGGAGGGCGCCCATGCGTTGGCTTTGCCACGCTGGTAGGTGGCCCATTGTTGCAACATATCTACCGGTACTATATATCCTTTCTCCTGTGCCTTCAGTAAAAAATGACCGGCGTAATTGGTTCCCCATTCATCACTTTCGGGCAGTCCCGGCCAATAACTGAAACCTCCGTCGGGTCGCTGAAAATTTTTATACCGTTCTATACCGCCGCGAATATTCTGATCTATTTCAGCCTTTCTTCTATCCGCAAGATCTGTTAACTGGTTTAATGCTAATTGCGGAAACACAGCAGAAGTGGTTTGTTCAATACAACCATATGGATAATGAATCAGGTAATCTAACCGCTTTTCAAGATTGATGGGCGGAATACCGGAAATTTCCAACGTAGCTTTTCCATTTTCGGGTATGCCTATAGGTGATACTGCTTCATTCCATTGCTGACCTGCTGTAAGTGTAGTGGCAATTACATTCGTTATAGGTGGATTAGGATTACGAACATCCAGTTCCACATCGTAATCTGTTTTTTCACCACCGCTAACGGCTGTAATTTTTATTTTACCAATGCCTGTATGTTGTTTTACTCTTACATCAAAATATACCATCTGCTCACCTGGAGAGGCAAAAGATACTTGTTGCGAACCAACATTTACCGGCTCAAGAAAAGCATTGCTCTGCAGGTTCACGGTTACGTTCTTAATGTTATTCTCCATAGCAAAAACAGTAACCGGAAGCTTTATCGTTTCCAGCGGACCAAGCACACGGGGCAACGTACCCAATATCATTAAAGGCTTTTTAACCGTTACTGTTTTTTCCGCAAAACCGTAAGCGCCGGCATCTGCCGCTACTACCATGGCACGAACTGAACCGATATACGGATCGAGTTTAAACTGGTGTGTTTTCTTTTCGCCTTTATTCAGGTAAAAAGGTCCAAGATATTTCACAACAGGTTTAAACCGGTTCGCTCTTTTTTCTTTTGCGCCACCGCTTGCTTCTTCATCACCACCAATAGTAAGAATTCTTTCCAATCCTCCGCCCCATGCGCCAATTACATTATCAAACAAATCCCAGCTTTTTACTCCCAGCGCTTCTCTCGCGTAAAAAGCTGCATGCGGATCAGGTGTTTTAAAATGCGTTAAATCAAGCAATCCATCATCTACAATCGCCACACAATAGGCCATTGCTTTGCCTGAGGTTTCAGAAACTGTAACAGAGGTTGGTTGTTCGGGCCGTATAGTAGCAGGTATATTTATAACAGGCTTGAGTACACTATTTTTATCTTCAACTACTATTGGTATTACGCCATACATGCGAATGGGCAAATCATTAACTGTTTGCGCATGTGGTTGCAACAAACTGATATTTACATATATATTCGGGGACATGCCGGCTTCGGCTTTAAACTTGTAAATGGTTTGTCCCTGCTGCGTTTCTATCCAATCTGTTTTAATAATATGACTGCCTGATTCTATGCTGATCAATGCCCTTCCTCCTTTGCTGCTCGGAATATTCAGGCTCACTTCTTCACCTACATCAAATTTTTCTTTGTTGGCTGTAAACGATAACATAGCCGCAGCAGAAGGATCATTATTTTCGCTTCGCGATTGCCACCATGGATCATCAAAATATACAACCTGTCCGGTAACGTGTCCACTCTGCTGGTCTCTTACCAATACAAGATATCGCCCCCACTCCTTATCTGGTGCGGAAAACTGCCATTTGCCCGCACCGTTAGTCAACTGCACTACATCTTCCTTTAATAATTTATTATAAGTATCCTGCGTGAAATTACTCAGTCCATCGCCCGTATTATCCCACCACCAACGCCAGCTTACACGATACAACTCTACTTTCAGTTTTTGCGAACCGGCTAAAGGCATTCCGTTGGCATCAACATTCACAATGGGCAGATCATACGTTTTGTCGGTCATCAAAAATCGCCATGGCTTTGGCCCTTCGGGCATATTCATACCCACATAACTTTTGTAAGGGCTATAAGGTATTACTACATTATCAACACTAAAAGCGCCACCCGGTTCAAATACTTTTACGAGCAGGCTCGCGCTGAGCATACCAGGCGCGTTTTTGGTAATGTCGAATTTGGTACTTACCGGTGCGACGCCCTCCGCATTCAGTGTTCCATCAAACATGGTTTTTGTTTCGGTAGAATAACCCGCAGTAGGATCATCAAACTGGTAACCGGGATATTGTTTGAATACCGTTTTACGGGCATACAAAGAAGCGTCAATTTTTGCCTTAAGATTTTTAGCAGGCGCACCAAAAAGCCATGCTGAAGTTAAGGTGCCTGATGTTACACCATTCTTGCCTAATACAGGATCTTTACCAAAATCGAGATTTATCTTTAAGCGGTTAGGCATTACCGTTTCTACCTTCAGTCTTTTTTCAAATACAGTACCGCCTACTTTTATTTTGGCCAGCCAGTTACCCGTTGGTGAAGATGGATCTGTGGCTGTTGTAAACAGGTAAAAGCCATGCTCACCTTTGGTTTCAACCATCCGTTTGTACAACTGCCCCTGCGGATTATACAGGTTGAATTCTACGGGATGATCTTCTGGCAGTTTTTTATTTTTATCCTCTACCACAAAATTGATATACATGGTGTCACCTGGTCTCCAAACGCCTCTTTCACCAAAAATAAAGCCCTTCAATCCGTTCTTCACCTCTTCGCCACTTACATCAAACCTGCTCAACATTAAGGAGTTGCCATCATCCAGTTTCAGGTAACCTTTTTCGGTTCCCTTTGTAGCTACCAGCAGATAAGGCTTTTTCTTCAGATCGAAACTGGCAAGACCGTCCTTATCACTTTTGGTTTTAAAGATTACCTGCTGCTGATAGTCGAGCAACTGCAGCTCCACATCTGGCATAGGCATTGCCGTTAATATATCCGTGGTTACCAGCAACATACTGTTATCGCTGGCTCTTTTGGCGGTAAGTCCAATGTTAGAAGCGAGTATATTCCTGCTTGCCCATCTTTCTTTATTATAGTAAGAACGGCTGCACGGATTTTCTCTCTGGTTCCAGTTATAACCATAAGGATAATAAGCATCATACACTTTCCAAAACCCATCATCGTCATCAAGCGCGTTACTGCTCTCTTCGTCATTATACCAATCGTATCCTCCTTCTTCATCTTCATTCTCGCTATCTTCTTTTTTCCCTTTGTCTGCATCGTGACAGGTGTATAAGGAATATTCAGGCCTGAAACCGATGGTTACATGGTATATAGCGCCGGGTTCTGCTTTCAGGTATTTGTCAATATCGAGAGAAAACTTTTGCTTTTTGTGAAGGTCAAGCGTTTTATCGTTGTCCAGCCTGATGGTTTGTTGCACCACGGGAGCGGCTACACGACGAAGGTCTGACTCGCCCGTCATATCATTTGCCTGGAAAAACTGTGGTATATTATTCTGGTAGATTTTTATGATGCTTACGTCAACCGCGCTGAGATTAATACTTTCAAATGGCAGCACCAGCTTGCCGGTATTAGGCAGAATTACACCACGCCCCTGGATTTTTACAGAAGGCAGCCTGTTTTCAAAATACACATTGGAGCTAAATGCCTTTCCCAGTTTACCGCTCCATGTATTTGATATGCCCTCGTGTATGGCTACTGTGTAATTGCCATCAAACTGGTCTGTTACATACAGTTTCACTTCACTGCCATCTATACTATAACTCAAGTCGGCCTTATTACTGATGGTAATTAAGCCATTCAGTTGCTGGTTAGTGGCAACCGCTTCTGAAAACTGCACCAGCACATAGTTATCTGCTTCCTGCACTGCCCTTACGGCAAGCACTTTAAATTCGCCCACCGCAGGAACTGCTATACTTTCCGCACTTTTATCCTTTACGTTCAGTGGCGCACCATCCCATTGCAATTGCAACGAAGCTGCAGCAGCAGTTCTTTTGATATTCTCAATAGTAAACTTGTGTAAACGGGCTGTTTCATTATGTTCCCATTTAATAGTAATTGCCTTTCCGTTATAGGTAGCCGTTAGTATTTTTTCAATAATAGCAGATGTTTCTACGTCAGCCGTTTCAATAGCGCCGCTTAGTGTCATTAATTCTTTTGAATTACCCACTACTTTTAGCCCGTAATTCTGCACCTGGAAGCCAGGCTTTACTGCTTGCACATTAAACGTAAAGGTTTTAAACGCATCTGGAACCGTAGCCGCCTTACTCAATTTAAAATCCACCGAATATACCTGGTCGGGTTTCAGGTTTTCATCAGGCTTAAATTCAATGGTTCTCGCATCCACCCAATATGCCTTGCCCTTTACAGACGGAGAAAACGCAAACAGTTCATCCTTTACAGGCTCATTAATGGTATGGGTAACCGATGTTTCTTCGGTTAAACGTACCCGTATAGCCGCAGTTTTAGAAACAACGCCGGAGGTATAGCCGTCAATATACTTGCTGAATGCAGGATTTACCGCCTGGATTTTTTCTTTTTTATTACATGCAAAAAAAATAATGGAAAAAAGACAGAGAGAAACCGCAATGAAAGAGCATCTTTCAAAAAAGCGGTAAGCAGAAGCGTTCATATGTTTGGAGGGTGTTTAAGCGTAATGTAAAGCAAGATAAAATATTTAAACGCTCAAATACCCTAAGCTGTTGTTTTGGTTAAAACTTTTGTAAATCCGACTGAGACGGTGGAATGAATGGGATTGGTGAGACAATGGATTAAAGCAAGTTAACGTCAGGACAGAATATTTTTATGATTTGGGTAAAGTAAGTCGGCACAGGGATAGCGGGATGACCGGGATTTGCCGGGTCGGTACGCGCAGCGTCAGACCTCTAAACATCGGGGCGGCCCCCGAAGGGTCAGACCCAGACAGCTTACGTAATTACCCACACCAAACTGATGGCTTCAAAATTGGTATAGTGAAGTTCCAGATGTTGGGGATGCGTTTTCAGAAAACTACCTTTAATTATGCCTGAATCAGCATAGGCAGATCCGGGCGGTTGCAATCTGATATGTTCGCTAAAATCCACCTCTCCATGCCCATACCATTTAAACACCGCTTCTTTCGCACTCCACAGCAAGGTAAGCTGCCTTATCAAAGCTTCGTCTAACGCAACGTCTTCTGCAGCGCCTCTCCCGTGGGATGTTTCAATAGCCTCCCACTCTATGGCATGCAAAAATTTATGCCGGATGCGCGCCACTTTTATAGTTGGAATCTCAATGTCAATGCCTACCCGCTGGTTGCTGCTTACAATAGCCGCGGCATAATCTCCGCAATGAGAAATAGAAAAATGATAAGCGTCTCCCGGCAAATAAGGCTTTTTAGTACTGGCTATCTGAATAAGCCCGTAAGGAAAATCGGGGAACAGAAAACGAAGCAGATAACGACCGGCAAGGTGCTGCAACCGCTTATGTGGATGCGTAATTTCACGCTGCAGCGATACCTGCGACATGAAGAAGCTTTCAGGCTCATTAATGCGCCAGACCGCCAGTTTTGTAAACTGGTTGATATTATGTTGATAAAATAAAGGCATTACACAAAACGAAATGCGAAATTCGCCTGCCGTTACAACAAAACAAAAACTAAATAAATATACCGGGTAATGATATTATCAGATAAAAGGATATTGGAGGAAATAGCGAAAGGAACGATTGTTTTATCACCTTATACAAGAGAATGCCTGGGCAGTAATTCGTATGATGTGCATTTGGGCAAATGGCTGGCTACATACCGGGAGCATATACTCGATGCAAAAAAACATAACGAAATTGAATACTTTGAAATACCCGAAGAGGGTTTTGTTTTGTATCCACACATTTTTTACCTGGGCGTTACATTGGAGTATACAGAAACACATGCGCATGTTCCTTTCCTGGAAGGGAAATCTTCCACCGGCAGATTGGGCATTGATATACATGCAACAGCGGGCAAAGGCGATGTGGGCTTTTGCGGCAACTGGACGCTGGAGATTTCTGTAAAGCAACCCGTACGCATATATAAAGGCATGCCAATCGGACAGCTTATATATTTCCCTGTAGAAGGAGAAATTGAAGAAAAATACAACCAGAAAAAAAGCGCTAAATACAGCGGACAGCCTGATAAGCCGATAGAGAGTATGATGTGGAAGAACAGGTTTTAAGAAAGGTAATATTTACGCTCTGAAATGTTTGCAGAAATTTTACAAAAATTGTAAGTACAAGTGCAAATAAAAGCCAGGCTAGTAATGTAAAAAAATTGGGGTTCGATATTGCTGAAGTATTACGACAATACTATTAGCAAGAAAAGAAGTAGCTGTAATAAGACAGGAAGGGTTGATTAAGCGTTTTTGCTTCACGACATTTCTTACATTAAAGGCTTTCTACTTTTAAAAGCGGAACATGCAGGATTGGTTTTCCTACGCAATAAAAAATGGTATTGAGTTAAAGGACGCTGGAGACTGTCAGTTTTGCGGCGCTCCTGCAAAAGGCGGTGTGTTAGCGTGTCATAACAATACAAACTATATTGCCGAATTGCTGGATTACAACGATCCAATAAATTATACATCAAGGTTTTTGAGTGTAGACGCTATGGCTCTGCAACATTATGAACTTCATGGACCGTGGAATAACTACATACACTTTGCCAGACTTGTATTAATTTTTGAAAAGAAAATTGACTGGAACTACATGCTGACTCCTCTACTAAGTAACGTTGTAAACGAATTTAAAAGAGACAAAAAGAAAATTTTAGCACTACCTGCAAAACAAAGAGGTAGAATGACAACAGTTGATTTAATGTCCGCTCAATCAAAAGAAGCGTGTAGGGAACTGATCAGAAAATGGGCACACAGTGTTTATGAAGCTTTTCAGGTATACCGTCCAGAGGTAGAAATCATTGTTTCAGGCTTTATCGAAAAAAGATAATTTTATTGGAGTTTCAATTGAGCTACTACTCAATCTTATTTTGTTTATACTACCAAAAGTCTGTGACGTTAAGTTCGAAAAATTCACCTTATGATCATTACCGCCGCCATACAAAATAGCCAACAGCAAAACCATATTATTGTTGCTACCGAAGGCAATACAAAAACTATCAACATTCCTGCAAAAGCGAATGGACAAGGATCTGCTGTAAATGGAGGTGAGTTACTCTTTTTGGCGCTGGCAACCTGTTTTTGCAACGATGTTTACCGGGAAGCAGCAAGAAGAGAAATTGAAATAAGTTCAATATCGGTAACGGTTAGTGGCAATTTTGGTAATGAAGGCGAGCCGGCAACCGGCATTCAATATAATACCGATATACAATCCACCGCCTCAAAAGAGGCAATAGCCACACTAATCGCCGATGTAGATAAAATAGCCGAAATACACAATACACTTAGAAAAGGAGTGAATGTTACCTTGCAGAATGGAGAATAGCTATACACACCTTAACATTGTCTGATATACTGCCCGTTATTTGCGTTAAGACAGCTCTTTCACCGCAATATTTCTTTAGAAAAACGTTATTAAATGACAGGTTTACATCAAACATTTATTCC
Source organism: Agriterribacter sp. (assembly GCA_044223805.1). GTDB lineage: Bacteria > Bacteroidota > Bacteroidia > Chitinophagales > Chitinophagaceae > Agriterribacter. The sequence continues at coordinate 4,745 of JBGALP010000089.1, read as the reverse complement.
TGTTATACATGAAGCTGATCTTATTTATTATGAGTCTATTTTTTGCTGATAATGATCTGCCACCTGGTATTGCAGGGAAAACATACCAGGCAGAAATACACGCTACCTGCAAAATCATGAGCGATGGCGGATGTATGATCTATACCTATTGCGTGCTGAAATTTGAGGATGGCAAAGTTACTGTTTCTCACCCCGTAAAAGCAGTTTGCACACCTAAAGAAAGAGAAGCCACTTACGCCCACCTGGATAATAATGAATCAAAACAATACAAATGGTTTGTAAACGGCAAACAGGAAATAACAATAGAAGGTTTTAACGATTATGGCCATTTAATATTCAAGGATAATAAACTGATTGGGAGTATAGAAAAAAATGAAAAGCCTACTTCTATAGAATTTTTACAACAGTCAGCAATAAAAAAACAATAATTGCAAATATATTACCGCAAATCATGAAAAACTTTTCGTTGCTGTTCTTACTTATTTCTTTCACTTTGTATTCAACCGCGCAAACCACACAGCCCGATACCGCTATTGAAAAAAATTATTACGGTGCCATCAATAAAACATTAAAAGTTGTACTTCAATTAAAGAATAAAAACGGAGCTATACATGGTTTTTATTTTTACGAAAAGAAAGGGATAGATATTAAACTTACAGGCAAACAAAATGGCAATAAAATCAGCCTGTTTGAACTGGACTATCTTGATAAACCCGTAGCGCAAATAAATGGAGAGATAGTAAACAATGAATTGAAGGGAGAATGGAAAAGTATATCCTCCGGCAAAGCATTTCCGGTATTACTTATAGAAACTACCCAACAACCAGAAGCGCTTCCTGATTCTATCGCGGGAAACTATCTTATTAAACCGGATGATGATGGCACTATCGTTACGGAGAAATGCCCCATACAATTTCGCATTACTAAAAGCAAAGGAGAATACATTTACTTGTTGCAAACAGACAAAAGAAAAGTAACCGGTAAAGTGCATTTTTCCCGTCCGACAGATGAAAAAAGCATATATATTATTTTTGAAGGGCTACAATGCGCCGAAGGCTGTTCATACATAGAAGGAATGCTTTCAGAAAACGAAATCGTGATTCAGAACTATGGCAATGCCATGAATGAATATCTCAGGCTGAAAGAATGTGGCGAAAAATATATCACTCTATCCAGGGAATAGGTTTTAAAAACCTAAGTTTGCCTCCCAAATAAAAAAATGAACCTTTTTCCTGTTTCAAGTTCTGTTCTTTCTTCTGTGCATCTTGCAACATTTGTTGCAACCAAATATGGCTTTCAAACAAACACCTCCTGCAGGCTATTAAAAACCGGCATTAATCATACTTATGCAATAGACAATGGTACTGAAAAATACATTTTCAGAATCTATAGTTTTAACTGGAGAACACTGCAGGAAATAAATGAGGAAATAAGATTGCTGCTTCATCTAAAACATAACACTCATCCTGTATCTTTTCCAGTCCCTGATCGGAGCGGGAACTACATTCAGCAATTGGCAGCTCCGGAAGGAGTACGTTTTGCCGTTTTATTTTCACACGCCGGTGGTGAAAAGATGCTGAGTTTTTCTGAGGACACGCATTTTAATATCGGTAAAATAATGGCGGGCATTCACAAAAGCACTGAAAATTTTTCACTTCAAAGAATAAATTATACGCCTGATATTTTACTCATTCATTCTCTCAGATTAATCAAGCAAAGGCTTTCGCATGAAGCAGACGAAATAAAATATATGGAATCGGCGCAAGCTGTATTAATGGCAACGCTGAAAAATGCTGATACTGCTCAACTGAGATCAGGCGTAATTCATTTAGATATCTGGTTCGACAATCTCAACATCAACAAAGAGGGGCAGGTAACTTTATTCGACTTTGATTTTTGTGGCAACGGGTGGCAGGCATTTGATATAGCCTATTACTTGATGCAGCTTTATTTTCTGGAACCAGAGAAAGAATATGCATTAAAAAAAGACAGCTTTTTAAAAGGGTACGAAAGTATAACCCCTATAACCCAGGAAGAAAAACGTTTATTGCCGGCGTTGGGAACAAGCCTGTACTTTTATTATCTGGGTGTTCAGTGTTACAGGTTTGAAAACTGGTCAAACACATTTATAAACGAAGTATACCTGAAGCGATATATTGCTTTAAGGGTAAAAAAGCAGTTCGACCTGGTTCAGCAAAACCAATCTCTTGTTTAGCTATCCTTTATAGTACATACCCAATTCTTACCCTCGCATTTTAAACTTACCTTTACGCCTTAAATTACATACCAGTATGTCTATTACACGAGAAGAAGAACTGGCGGGCATGAAAAAGATCAGTGAGATTGTTGCTATTACGCTCAGGGAGATGAGGCAATATGCCAGCGCGGGAATGACTACAAAAGCGTTAGATGATTTTGGCGGAAAAATGCTGGATGATTTTGGGGCGAAATCCGCACCAAAACTTACCTATGATTTTCCCGGCTACACTTGCATAAGTATAAATAGTGAAATAGCGCACGGCATTCCTGCTGAGCACAAAATATTACACGAAGGAGATTTGATAAACATTGATGTATCGGCAGAAAAAGATGGTTTCTGGTCAGACAATGGGGGATCATTTGTATTGGGTGAAGATGTGCACAAACACAATGCATTGGTGGAAGCTTCAAAAAAGATTCTGCATACAGCCATCATGAAGATAAAAGGCGGCGTGCGTATCGCGGAAATTGGAAGATTGATAGAAAATGAAGCAAAAAAATACGGATATAAAGTAATTAAAAATCTTACCGGTCATGGTGTAGGCAAAAGCCTGCACGAAGCCCCTTTTGAAATCCCGAACTTTTACGACAAATACAATACAGACAGATTTAAAAAGAACAGCGTAGTTGCGGTAGAAACTTTTATCTCTACCCGCTCTAACATGGCCAACACTGAGGAAGATGGCTGGACCCTGACCGGTAATAAAGGCGGTTATACTGTTCAACACGAACATACCATTATAGTTACCGATGGAGTGCCGGTAATCCTAACACACATGAACGACATCTGGAACTAAGCGATTAACATTACAATAAAAAAACAATCTCGCGAAACCCGCACAAGATGCGGTCTTCTCCGTATATTTAGTTTATTACCCGTTCATCTCCATTTGTATAATCCTTCTTCTTCAGAAAAACTTCACCTGGCTAAACGCTGTTTTTATTCATCATTAAACATTTAATAATGGAACAGCAATTGGAACAAATCCGCGATCAGCAAAAAGAAGTGTGGAACAGATTCTCACCCGGTTGGGACAAATGGAATGACATTACCATGGATTTTTTAAAACCCATGGGTGATGAAATTATCAGTCTTATTGATGCGGGTGGAAATGATGTTGTACTGGATATTGCTTCAGGCACTGGTGAACCCGGCTTAACTATTGCTACGCAATTAAACGGCGGTAAGGTTATAGGTACTGATCTTTCGGAAGGCATGCTGGAAGTAGCAAAAGAAAAAGCAAAGCAACGAGGCATTCAAAATTTTGAAACACAGGTATGCGATGTGTGCGAATTGCCTTTTAAAGATAATAGTTTTGACGCCGTCAGTTGCCGTTTTGGATTTATGTTTTTTCCCGATATGGAACTCGCGGCAAAAGAGATAGCGAGAGTTTTAAAACCCGGAGGAAAAATTGCTACTTCCGTGTGGAACGTTCCTGAAAAAAATTTCTGGGTTACAGCCACTATGGGTATCATCAATAAAAATATGCAGCTTCCTCCCCAACCTCCGGGAAGCCCGGGAATGTTCCGTTGCGCTAAACCAGGTTTTATGGCAGAGCTGTTTACAAAAGCCGGATTAAAAAATGTGGGGGAAAAAGAAATAACAGGGAAGCTGGAAGCCAAAACCGCAGATAACTATTGGAACTACATGACAGAAGTGGCCGCGCCCATTGTTGCCGCGTTAAGTAAAGCTGATGATGCTATGAAAGCAACAATCAAAAGTGAAGTATATGAAAGCTTACATAAGAAGTATAAAGAAGGTGAAGTATTGATTGACTCCAGCGCATTGATTATTTATGGAGAGAAATAAAAAAACGATAATTTACTGCCTCATTTAACCAATTGACGGTGGCAGCATGTTATATATACCCTGCGATATACTAAAGCCTTTTGTAAAATCATACGCTGTTTATTTTACAAAAGATGCAAGCGCCTATAAAGTGCTTCCCGATACAGGGCTTGTGATAGGGTTTCAATTCAAAGGCAAACTCAAATATATTAACAACGAAAAAGATATTCCACTCTCAACCGCGGGTGTAACAGGCATTAACGATAGCTTCAGGGTTTTTAAGAACGAGGCTAATACCGGTACTGTGCTGGTATTTTTTAAGCCCGCAGGTGCAACTATTTTTTTTAAAGACCCCCTACACGAATTATTCAGGCAAAGTATTTCGCTTGATAATTTTATGCTACGTTCTGTATTACTTTTACTCGAAGAAAAATTATGCGAAGCTGATTCGGATAAAAAAAGAATTGACATTGTGGAGAAGTTCCTGATATCAAGAATGATTTCAACGGAGCAGGACAAACTGGTGTTGGGCGCATTGTCGCTTATTCACCAGCACAAAGGCAATGTACAAATGAAAGACCTCGCGAAACAACTGCATATCAGCCAAAGCCCGCTGGAAAAAAGATTCCGGAAAGCAGTAGGCGCTTCGCCCAAAAAATTCGCCTCTATTGTCAGGTTAAAAAGCGCTATCCAGCAA
>JBGALP010000088.1:0-17346 GCA_044223805.1 Agriterribacter sp. | reverse complement strand
ATATTGAAAAGATGCCCTTATTAGCCCTACCGGTTGTTTGTTAGCGATGAGCTTCTCTTAGTTGGTTCTTCCTAAAAAAATAAAAGCCAAGCCCAGCCAAAATAAATCCACTTCCTACGTAATAAAATAAATTACTATTCTCCTTTTTAATTGTGAGTTCGCTCCATAGAAAATTTTTGCTTTCTTGTTGGATATCATAAATAAATATTCGGCTATAAAGTTCTTCTAATTTCTTTTCTTCAAATTTTGAAATTTTCAACGAAATTTTTTGCCCCAAAATTATTTCCTTGTCAAAGGTTCGTCTTTGAAAGAAAGGCAAAAAGTCGGCTGGTATTTGAAAAGAAGTAGAATATTGTTTTAGCCATAAATAATATTGGTATTGGCCTTTTTCTTTATCAACGAAAGAATAGTTTGAAAGAGTTCCCTCTACTAAACGCAAATCGTCAGGTGAAATCACTTTGTTTTTGGTAATTGCATAATATAAAAACCAACTTCCAACTAAAACAAAAAATGTAGTAAATGCAAATTGTTGACGGCCAATCCAAGGCTCTATGTAATTCCAAATTTTATTCAAAATGAAGACACTTTAATTAGCGCTGATTTATAAATTTATGTAATTCATCACAAACCCGGTGAGTTTATCGCAAGTTGCATTCGAAATGCAATCTGTAATAAAACCCACCGGGTTTGTTATCGCTCCTGCCGATGTATTACTTCTTCATCAACCATATTTCCGTAACCTGCGATCCCCGTTCACCTTCACCACAGGTCCATGTGAAGATTACTTTGCCATGAGCGGTAGCTTCTTTGGGAATATCAAACTCAAACATTGGTTTGTTGCCTGTTTGCATACTGTCATGAATTACAATATTATCGTTGGCAATCATTTTTACTTTTGATCTGAAACGCCCGGTATAAGAAATTTTAATTTTGTAAGATGCCGTAGAATCAAGATTATCATACCTGATCTGCAATGGCTGATCATATAATGTGCTGATCTGGCTCATCCAAGCCGCAGGTGTTGTTTGACCCGAGAATCCCTGCGATTTTATTTCGTCTACCCACTCCTCTCCAATAATACCTATACCAAAACTTTTTGATGGTGATTGCAGCCCGCCGGGATCTTCAGCCCAGGTTTTATTAGATATAATGCGGGTTTGGCTTTCAGGCGTGCCGAAATGGTCGTAAAAGCCACCGGGACCAGGGTCGGTGCGATGAAGTATCTCCATAATTTTATTTTTTCGTCCACCGCTGTCCGTTAGCTTCTCCACCGCGTTTAATTGATCGGTTAACCATAAGCCATCATTCAGCGGCATATCTATATTGTCTATAAAATTTCCTCTACCCGAAACGCCACCATGTTTTGCAACAGTCAATTGCGCGCCAATGCTGCTGAATAAAGAATCTGCCAGCACCAGGCATTTTTCTTTTAAAGCTGTTCCAACGGATTCTTTAGTTGCCCTTTCCAATATTTCTTTTGCTTTTTGAATGGCAGCGGATGAGGTTTCTTCCGTAGCATTTTCTAATATTTCTTTAGCTGCAGCTTCTAAAGCTGTTTCGTGTATCAGCCGCCGTTGTATATAAGCATCATAATAAGCCCTGAGCAAACACATCTGGAAACGGAAGTTATTGATCAGTTCCGGAGTAGCATTTTTTTCAAGCGACTGCCATTGTTGCAATGTTTGCTGTATAGTTTGACTGGTAAGCGCCGGTCCTCGCAGGTTTTTTTCGATGCTCATAATACCCTGTGCCGCGGCTTCAGCGATGTCTGCACCCATAAACAAGCGTGCGTAATCTCTGAGCGTTTCAATCACCGGGGTTTGCGGATCCCAGTCCTGGTCGCTCCAAACAAATTTATTTACATCATCGTTAGTACCTTCAGAATAACTGATGCTGCCGTTAGCGTACTCCGCAAACACATTATGTATATGCTTTTCATCTTCAGGGCGTGGATTAATACATTCTCTACCTAACGTCATTGCCCAGGTTACATCCAGATCAGGAACCGGGTATTGGGAAGTATAGCTATGCGTTATATCCGGATACATGCGGATAGGTACATTTGCGTTTACCATTTTTCTCAGTTCGGCAACGGGTACTTTTACCCACGGACCAAACACAACGCCACCAAACCAGGGATAGTTTGCATTTACATGTTTATAAAAATCATCAAACCATTTTTTTGTAGGCCGAAACACCTGCGGCGACACCCATATTTTGGCGTTGGGATGAAACTGCCGGAGAGATATCGCGACTTTACCTAACCAACTAAACAATACATCTGGTTCTAACTCTCCAGGATCTCCGCCGGGTACAAATACATGATCTAATTTTGGTAAAGAAGCAAAAATCTCCATTCGTTCTCCTAACTCTGCTTTCAAAGAATCTCTGTTGGAATAATCCGGTCCCATATTAGGATACCACATCCATACATCAAGGTTGTAGGCTTTGCAAATGCGGGATTGTTCCACAATCATTTTTGCAGGCTTAATCTTCATATGTACACTGGTATCATCATCGTCTGTGCGTGGGGGTAATATTTCAATACTATTGGCTCCAAATAAGGCAAGCTCTCTTATATACTGATCATATTGTTTTACGGAAAAGGCATCATAAGAATTGGTTTTGGGGCGAAAGCCCAATTGATGCCCGCGGATACTATATTTTGGTGTTGTAGATATAGCAATTGATTCAGCAATGGACAACTGACCTGTCCGCATCTCACACTTTCTTAAAAACTTTCCAACGCCATACAGTACACTCCTGGCATCTTTACCCGTAATAACAACGGAAGATTGATCTTTCGCAACAAGAAGCCTGAAGCCTTCATTGCCCGGAACAGGTAATACATTTAATGCTTTTTCAATTTCTTTGGGGAGTTTGTTTTCTTTTTCTTCTATGAGAATATAAATAGCAGCTTCTTTTTCATCCGGGGTTTTGTCAACAGTCTTTAAGTCTATATGTGTTCTTTTAGATACTTCTTCTTTTAGCACCTGCAGCGGTTTTGCAAGCGAAGCCGCTTTGGTATCACCAACCCAAACAACCGCTTTAGACAGATCAATGGATTGGGAAAAACAAACAGAGCATACAAAAAAGGAAAGGATAAAAACTACCTGGAGTTTCGATCTCATAAGCATTGTTTATAATAAGAAATTGAATAATAATATGGCATACCGAAGAACACCGTTTGCAAGTATATAAAATAAATGATTACTTATTATAATGAGCAACTAAAAAGTTATATATACCCACCTTATGTTTATCATATCACAACGGCATTTATTTATTCCTTGTTGTTTTAGCATCCTTTTAAACTTGCAAGCCGTTATAAAGTCTTACCCCAAAATTGGCTAATGGCATTAACCAAACAGCAGATGAATCTTCATCTTTTAAACCGGGCGGCTTTTGGTCCGGCTTTAACGCAGTTACCCGATCTTACAAAAACTTCTCCTCAACATTTTTTTAATACACTCTTACAGCAATCCAATAAAACACCTGAACCTTTTAACGTGATTGATCCAGATTTTATAGATACCGTAAATGATATGATGATGAAGGGAAAAGGGAGCAAAAAAAATAGTGATAGCGCTGTAAAAAAAACGATCCGCGAAAAGAATCGTGACAGCATCAAACAACTTAATCTCTTTTGGCTCAATAATATGATTACAGCCAAAGACCAATTAAGAGAAAAGATGACCTTGTTCTGGCATGGACATTTTGCTTGTCGCAGTATGAATGCCATTCATCAGCAGGCATTATTGAATGTAATAAGAGCAAATGCCATGGGGAGTTTCAGGGAATTGTTGATTGCGGTATCCAAAAGCGGCGCAATGCTAAATTTTCTCAACAATAACCAAAACCGGAAAAATCATCCCAACGAAAATTTTGCAAGAGAAGTAATGGAACTGTTTACGCTGGGCAGGGGTAATTATACAGAACAGGATATTAAGGAAGCAGCAAGAGCATTCACCGGTTGGGGAACAGATGTTGCAGGAACATTCGTATTCAGAAAACAGCAGCATGATGATGGGAGCAAAACGGTTATTGGCAAAACAGGCAATTTTACCGGAGATGATGTGTTGAACATGCTGCTTGAACAAAAACAAACCGCGTTATTTATTACGCAAAAGATCTATCGGTTTTTTGTAAACGATCAGCCTGATGATGAAATCATCCGATCGCTCGCTGAAAAATTTTTTCTCAGCGACTACAGTATAACCGTATTGGTAAAAAATATTTTTACAGCAGATTGGTTTTATGAACAACGGAACATAGGTGTAAAAATTAAATCTCCTATAGAACTACTGGTGGGCATTCAGCGTATACTGCCTATGGAGATACAAAATCAAAATGCGCTATTGCAATTGCAAAGAATATTGGGGCAGGTACTATTATATCCTCCTAACGTGGCAGGTTGGCCGGGCGGGAAAAACTGGATAGATAGTTCCACGCTGATGATGCGCATGCGTATTCCACGCCTGGTATGCGATGATGATATATTAAATGTAAAACCAAAAGACGATGATGACCAGATGATGGGAAGAAAAGATGATACTGATGAAATGGCAATGGTAAAACAGCGAAAGGCGGCAGTGAAATTATTGAATGCCAGTATTGACTGGGGGAAATACACAGCATACTTTTCAGCTACACCGAAAGATGAATTACTGGCAACAGTAACGGGGATATTGTTCTCAGCAAATAGCAAAATTCCCGACCAATTAATCAAACAATATACTGATATAAGCAACAGGCAAGATTTTATAAAAACCGCCACCATGCGATTGATGAGTTTACCGGAGTATCAATTGTGTTGATTTTGGGTGGTCGTAAAAAAATATAACATGCTCATAAAACGTAAAACATTTATACAGGTGGGTTCGCTGGCAACGGCTTCGATGATGCTGCCAAATTTTCTGAAAGCATTTGAAAAAAAACAATCTGTGCCACCGGGTAATAAAGTGGTAGTGGTATTGCAATTAAGCGGGGGCAATGATGGTTTAAATACCGTTATTCCCTTCAGGAATGATATGTATTATAAAGCAAGGCCAATTCTCGGGATAGAAAAAAGCAAAGCACTTGGCATTACCGACGAAACAGCGCTGCATCCTGCATTAGATGCTTTCAGAAATTTGTACGATGATGGAAGTTTGAGCATTATTAACGGTGTGGGCTACCCTAACCCTGACCGTTCTCATTTCCGTAGCATGGATATATGGCATGCTGCCAGCCAGAGTGATCAATATTGGAATACAGGCTGGGTGGGAAGATATTTGGATGCCCAATGTAAAAACTGCGATAAGCCTACGCAGGCGCTGGAATTGGATGATGTATTGAGTCTTGCATTGAAAGGCGAAAATACCAATGGCATTGCGGTTAAAGATCCGAAGCGTTTATATGGCACTTCTAATGAGGCTTTTTTTAAAGACGTGTTGCAAAATCATGGAACTATTGCGCATGCTGAACAGCCTGTAGATTACCTGTATAAAACATTGGCGGAAACGCTTTCTTCCGCAGATTATATTTTTAAACAAAGTAAGCTGCATCCAACCGCGGCATCGTATCCTAAAACAGGATTAGGTAATAATCTTAAAACCATTGCTTCGCTTATCTTTTCTGATATTAATACCAAAGTATATTATGTTTCGCTTGGCAGTTTTGACACACATGTAAACCAGGCAGTGCAGCAACAAAGATTATTCACCGAAATGAATGACGCGGTAAGCGCTTTTGTATCGGATTTAAAAAACAATCATCGTTTTGAGGATGTGCTGTTGTTTACTTTTTCGGAATTTGGAAGAAGGGTGCAACAAAACGCCAGTAACGGCACAGACCATGGAACCGCTAATAATATGTTTTTAATAGGCGGGGGACTACAGCAGAAGGGAATGATTAACCCGATGAGCAACCTGGAAGACCTTGATGATGGAGACTTGAAATATACTGTTGATTTCAAAAATGTATACGCCACCATTCTTAATAAGTGGTTAGCCACCGATGATACAGGTATTCTTGGAAAAAAATACGACTACATGCATTTTGTTTGAAATGTCCGTGCACTATTTGAGACGCCTGCCTGCATTTCCGGATGCAGGCATTTTTTTAAGCCGAAGGGTTTTGTTATGGATAATTTTATATCGTCAGTTTACTCAACAAATAGCTAAATAGTACGTTAATTGCTGTATATCAATATAGTTTTTAATAGATTTGTACGACAGGATATATACTATGAAGAAAAGCATTTTACTTTTTGTCTTCTTTACCACTGTTTTATTAAGTTGGGGGCAAAATAACGGCTACCAGATTAAAGTAACACTTAAACCGTTTACTTCAGGTTTTCTTTATCTCGGTCACCACTTTGGCAGCAAGCAATACATAATTGATTCAGTAGCCATCAACAATAAAAGCGAAGTTACTTTTACCGGTAAAGAAAAGCTGTTTGGCGGCGTGTACATGGTAATCTTTCCTAAAAAAAATGGATGGTTTGAAATGTTGGTAGATAAGCAGCAACATTTTGCCGTAAGTGCCGATACTACGGATGTCATTGGCAAAACACAGTTCACCGGCTCCCCTGATAATGATCTTTTCCAGGCTTATCAAAGATTAGCGCAGCAAAAAGGCAAGACTATATACGCGCTGCAACAAAAATTAAAAAATAATCCTCATGATCCTGATTCTGTAAACATAAAAGCTGAAATAGTAAAGCTGAATAAGGAAATGACGGAATACAGGGAGCAATTTGTAAAATCGCATCCCACAAATATGCTTACCGCTATTTTTAATGTGCTGCAGGAACCCAAAGTGCCTGATGCATCAAAACAGCCCGGTGGAAAGTACGATTCCGCTTTTGCTTATCAGTATTATAAGCAACACTATTGGGATGGTGTTTCGTTTACAGATGAACGTTTGGTGCGGACACCGGTATTTGAAGCTAAGCTGCAACGCTATTTTGGTAATGTATTGGTGCAAAATCCTGATACACTTAGCAAAGCTGCCAATAAAATTTTAGATATTTCTTCAGGCAGCAAAGAAATGTTCAAGTTCCTCTTATCTACACTTACCGAAAAATACATAAATCCAGCCTATATGGGACAGGATGCAGTATTTGTAAGTCTTTTTGAAAGATATTATGCGCCTGGCAAAGCGGATTACTGGCTGAATGAAAAATATAGAAAAGCGGTTTTTGACAGAGCATATAGTTTAATGGCAAATCTTATAGGAGAGAAAGCCGCAGATATGAATATGGTAGATTCTGTTGGTAAACCAACAACACTGTATAACATCAAGGCGTCTTATACGGTAGTTTGTTTTTGGGATCCAACTTGCGGACACTGCCAGGTAGAAGTTCCAAAATTGGATTCTATGTATCAGGCCAAATGGAAACAACAGGGTGTACAGATATATGGCGTGATGACGGATGGCGGAAAACCAGCATGGTTAAAATTTATTCGCGAGCATAAACTGGATGGCTGGCATCATGTGTATCAGCTGGATGAAGTTAAAGAGGCTGAAATAGCAGCAGGTAAGCCCGGTTTCAGGCAATTATTTGATGTATACCAAACACCCATTCTTTATTTACTGGATAAAGACAAAAATATAATAGCAAAAAAGTTGAACTACGAGCAGTTAGATGATCTGTTGCAAATGAAAATAAAGAACACAAAAATGTAATAATTGCAGTGATAATATTTCCTGCGTCTGCGCCCTATCTCTCTACTAAAGTTTTCAAATATCAGTATGAAAAAGATATTACTTATCAGCTACCTTTTATTATGCAATTATATGCTGCATGCACAAACACTTTTTACTTATGGGAAGTATAAAGTAGATAAGGAAGAATTTTTAAAAGCTTTTTATAAGAATAATACAGGCGATAAAAGCGAAGCCGCGATGAGAGAATACCTGAATTTATTTATCGCGTTTAAGCTTAAGGTGAAAGCAGCAAAAGATATGCGGCTGGATACAACAGATAATCAAAAGAATGACCTGCTTAATTTCCGCCGCCAGATAGAAGAAGAATATGTAACTGATGACAGTGTGATACAGGCGCTTTCCAAGGAAGCTTTTAGCAGGAGCCAGTTTGATGTACGGGTATCACATATATTCATTCCTTTTGATGAAAATTATATTCAGAATAAAAGCACATTCGCGGTAAATACTGCCATGCCCGACACCACAAGGGCTTCTGTGTTAGCAAAACAAGCCTATACAGCATTGAAAAGCGGGGAAGATTTTGGTAAGGTTGCCGAAAAATACTCTGCTGATCCTTCAGTAAAAATCAATAAGGGCGATATTGGTTTTGTAAATGTATTTATGTTATCCTATCCTTTAGAAGGTATCGCCTATCAGTTACCTGTAAATGCATTTAGCTTACCGTACAAAAGCAGCATCGGTTATCATATCATAAAAAAAACGGATCAAAGGCCGGCGTATGGAAAAATGCGGGCAGCACAGATTTTGCTGGCTTATTCAGCCAAACCAACTGATGATGAAAAGCAGCAACAAAAAAAACTGGCCGACTCCTTGTATCAACTGTTGCAAAAAGGCGACGATTTTGAAACATTGGCAAGGAAGTTTAGTTCAGAAAGAAATGCAAATGTAACCGGTGGGCTTATGCCGGATTTTGAACGCAAAGTATTTGCTTTAACAAAAGATGGCGAAATAACAGCTCCTTTTGAAACAGCTTATGGCATGCATATAGTAAAACGAATAAAACGTATGCCTGTTGTTTCTGATACAGCTCAAACTGTTTCATTGTTTAAAAATGATGTACTACAGGATGAAAGGATGGTTATAGCAAAAGAGCAGTTTGCGGAAAACGTGGTGGCAAAAACAGGCTACAAAAAAATATTTCTGCAGGATTCATTGTTATGGAAAGCTACTGACAGCTTTATTCTTCATAATAATTTTACGCCTTCAAAAAAACTTACGGCGCAAACCGTATTATTTTCTTTTGATAAGGCAGACAAAAAAACAAAAGACTGGCTGGAATATGTAAATACTATTAAAAACAATTACCGTCCTGGAACTCCTATGCCGTATGCAGGTATTATGAAGAAATATGTTTCTGTGTCGGCTGGCGATTATTATAACAAACACCTGGAATTATATAATGCGCGTTTCCGGAACCAGCTTGAAGAATTTGCGGATGGCAACCTTTTATTTGATGTAATGGAAAAACAAGTATGGAATAAATCGGCTGATGATAAGACCGCTTTGGAAAAATATTATATTGCTAATAAATCAAAGTACATCTGGGGTCCGAGTGTAGATGCAGTTTTCTTTACTGTTACAGACAAGTCAACTGCCGATAGCATAAGGAAAGATATACAGGCTTCTGTTGCTAATTGGCGTGCGTTAAGCGAAAATTCTGCGGGAAAGATAATAGCTGATTCAGGAAGATTTGAACTTACGCAAATACCCGGCAATCCATCAGGCATAACCCCTGGCAAACTAACGGAGAGTATAACCGATACTGCGGATGGTTCAACCAGTTTTGTATATATCATTCATACTTACAAAGAGCCAGCGCAAAAAAACTTTGAAGAAGCCAAAGGAATGGTTATAAATGATTACCAGGCTGTGCTGGAACAGAAATGGGTAGCTGAATTGAAAAAGAAATACCCTGTAAAAATAAATGAAGCCGTATTCAAAAGTCTGGTGATGCAGCAGTAGCAATCGGCTATCAGCTTTCAGCAACAGATGTCTTACTGACAGCTCATTGCTCACAGCTTATGGCTTATACAATTTCCTTCACTACGTTTTCAATCATCTTAGGTTTACCCAATGTATAATAATGGAGAATGGGCACGCCCGCTTTTTTTAATTCAATAGATTGTTGTTTTAGCCATTCTGTTCCTACCAGTTCAACATCAATATCTGTTTTGCACTGTAATATTTCGTTGCTCAGGTCAGTAGGAATATCTACATGAAAAGTGCGTGGTATAACACTCAGTTGTTTTTTAGAAGAAATAGGCTTTAATCCAGGAATAATGGGTACATCAATACCATTAGCCCGGCAATTATCTACAAAGTCAAAAAACTTTTTATTATCGAAGAACATTTGCGTTACAATATATTCAGCGCCTGCGTCTACCTTAGCTTTCAGATAGTTCAGATCTGTATTAAGGTTGGGCGATTCAAAATGCTTTTCAGGATAACCCGCCACACCCATACAAAAATTGGTGCGGAAGCCATTGCGGATATCATCTTCAAGATAGATACCATTGTTGAGATTTACTGTTTGCTTTAAAAGGTCTATAGCATAACGGTGGCCCTCCGCTTCGGGTTCAAAAGAGGTTTCATTTTTAGCCGCATCACCCCGTAACACAAGTACATTGTCAATTCCCAGGAAATACAAATCAATCAGGGCGTCTTCCGTTTCCCTGATAGTAAAGCCGCCGCATATAAGATGTGGAACCGCGTCTATCTGGTAGTGGTTCATAATAGCGGCACAAATGCCTACTGTACCAGGGCGCTTTCTCACTTCTACTTTTTCAAAAGTAGCATCAGCCTTCTTTTTAAAAATATGTTCGGCGCGGTGATAAGTAACATTAATAAACGACGGTTTAAAAGCCATCAGCGGGTCTAAATGATCATAAATAGAATTAATGGTTTTACCTTTTAAAGGGGGTAATATTTCAAACGATATCAATGTGCCTTTTGCCTGCTTTAAATGCTCTGTTACTTTCATTATAAATGTTGCGCTTTCAAATAATGTGCAAACATAATTCAAACAGGGCATACCAAAAATACCTGTTAAAGTATGCTGTTTACAACACTATCAATAACCACTATCCTGTATTTTTGCCGTAAATGAAACGCATTGAGTTTAACTATACATACCAGTAATTTAGTAAAGCAATACGGAAGCCGGGTGGTGGTAAACCATGTATCGGTAGAAGTAAAGCAAGGCGAGATAGTAGGATTATTAGGTCCGAACGGGGCCGGTAAAACCACCACTTTTTATATGGTGGTTGGTCTTATTAAGCCAGATGATGGTGAAGTGTTTCTGGACGAAGTGAATATTACCCGCCTGCCTATGTACAAAAGAGCGCAAATGGGAATCGGCTACTTGCCACAGGAAGCATCTGTTTTTCGTAAATTAAGTGTGGAAGATAACATTGCGGCTGTGCTGGAATTGACCAAACTTACCAAAGCACAGCAAAAAGAAAAGCTGGAGGCATTACTGGATGAATTCCGCTTACATCACGTACGTAAAAATAATGGTGATTCATTAAGTGGGGGCGAAAGACGCCGTACAGAAATAGCCCGTGCATTAGCGGTTGACCCTAAGTTTATATTATTAGATGAACCTTTTGCAGGTGTTGACCCTATTGCGGTAGAAGATATACAGGCTGTAGTAGCAAGATTAAAATTCAAGAACATTGGTATTTTAATTACCGACCATAATGTAAACGAAACCTTATCTATATGCGATCGGGCATATTTGTTGATTGATGGAAAGATATTCAAACACGGCACCGCGGAAGAATTGGCGGAAGATGAGCAGGTAAAAAGACTATATCTTGGAAGAAACTTTGAATTGAAACGCAAAGATTATCTGCATGAAGAAGCCATGAAAGGAATGAGTGAAATTCCAACTATGGAAGAGTAAGGGTATAGGGTATAAAGTATAAGGCGTAGGGTTTAAAGTTTCAAGTTACAGGTTTCGAGATTCAGATTAGTTTTTCTACTCTCCGCCCTCCACCTTCCACCTTCTACCTTTTGTAATAATTTCCTTATTTTGCCAATATCCCATGGGAATACTCAGCACAACTATATCACAATTGGCCAGGATGCGCTTATGGCGTATTGAAGGATGGGTACAACACCCGGTATCTTCGCAACGTGAAGTTTTACAGGACCTGGTAACTTCAGCACAGTATACAGAGTTTGGCCGCAAATACAATTTCTCTTCTTTATTTTCTACAAGAGATTTTAAGAAAGCCATACCTATACATGAATACGACGATCTGAAACCTTACATCCAGCGCATGCTGGAGGGCGAACAGAATATTTTGTGGAATACGCCTATCCGGTGGTTTGCCAAAAGCAGCGGAACCACAAGTGACAAAAGCAAGTTTATTCCTGTAAGCGAAGAAAGCCTGGAAGATTGCCATTATAAAGCCGCTAAGGATACCCTTACCATGTATTATAATTTCAATCCGGAGTCTGAACTATTAACGGGTAAGGGATTGGTAATTGGTGGCAGCCACACAATAAACCAGGTGAATGATGATATGCATTATGGCGATCTTAGCGCGGTATTATTGCAAAATTCACCCTTATGGGGGCAATGGATAAGAACACCACAGCTTTCTATAGCATTAATGGATGAATGGGAAACCAAAATAGAAAAACTTGCAGAAAGTACTATCTGGGAAAACGTTACATCTATTTCCGGAGTTCCTACCTGGACCTTGGTTTTGTTTAAACGCATTTTGGAAATGACAGGTAAGAGCTGTATGGCTGATGTTTGGCCTTCGCTTGAATTATATATACATGGCGGGGTATCGTTTACACCTTACCGGGAGCAGTTTAAAAAAATTATTGGCAAGGATATTTATTATATAGACACCTATAATGCCAGCGAAGGCTTTTTTGCAGCGCAGGATAGACCTGACGAAGAAGGTATGCTGTTGTATGTAGATCACGGCATTTTTATGGAATTTATGCCTGTGGAGGAGTACGGCAAGGAGAATCCTCAAACAATAGGTTTGAAGGATGTTGAGCTGGGAAAAAACTACGCCCTTGTAATCAGCACCAATGGCGGACTTTGGCGTTACCTTTTGGGTGACACCATTCAGTTTACTACACTAAGGCCATTCCGTATTATAGTAAGTGGCCGTTTAAAACATTTTATCAATGCTTTTGGTGAGGAAGTAATTGTTGATAATACAGATAGAGCTGTTTCCATCGCCTGTGAAAAAACCGGAGCCATTGTAAATGATTATACTGCCGCACCGCTTTATTTTAGCGCGCAAAGCAATGGCGCCCATGAGTGGCTGATTGAATTTGAAAAAGAGCCTGAAAATATGGACGTATTTACCACAACCTTAGATAAGGCTTTGCAGAATATCAACAGCGATTATGAGGCCAAGCGGTATAAGGACATTGCGCTGCGGGCACCTGTAGTACATAAAGTGCAAAAGGGTTTATTTACTATGTGGCTCAAAAGTAAAGGCAAGTTAGGAGGTCAGCATAAGGTGCCACGCCTTAGCAATGAACGTACCCTGATTGAGGAAATGCTTACATTCAAATAATTGTATGACTTTTGAAAAATTAAAAAGATTTAAATTTTTTCATTGGTTATATAACCTTTGGCATTTTTCAGAATTAAAGCACAACAGCCGGGCGTATAAAAAGTATGGCATACACAAACCTCTGTACGCTTCTATATCCAGCAAAGACTTTCCAGATAAGCAATCACAAGCCTGGTTTGATACAGGAGATTCAGTTGTGCTCGCTCCTGCCACAACTTTATTTCACTCATTTCCATCGGCTGTACAACAAAAAATTTTATCATGGTCGGCTAATGGGTATCTTATTGTTGAAAAGATGTTTGACGATGGCACTGTAAATGCTATTAATCAGGAAATAGATTTATTGCGGAAATCAGGCAAACTCAAATTCACACATGGTAATAAGTTAATGTTTGCAAACAGGATTTCGCCACTCATTTCATCTGTAACGCAAAATCCTCAAATAAAAAACATACTTGATTTTTTACTGAACAAGGAAGTGGTACCTTTTCAAACCATCAATTTTATAGAAGGTAGTGAGCAAAGAGCGCATTCAGACAGTATTCATATGACCACTTACCCCTTAGGCTACCTTATTGCCGTTTGGATTGCGCTGGAAGACATTACCCCTGAAAACGGCCCATTATTCTATTATCCGGGCAGCCATAAGCTTCCATTTTTATTGAACGATGATTATAACAAGCCTTCCTCTTTATTAACCCTCGGCAGCCACAGCTATACAGATTATGAGGATGCACTCCAGGCAGTGGTTGAGCAGGCTGATTTTAACAGGCAGTATTTTTTAGCTAAAAAGGGTGATGTGCTTATCTGGCATGCAAATCTTGTACATGGCGGTGCGCCTATTATTGACAACACTTCAACCCGCAAAAGCATGGTAATACATTACTACGCAAATGATGTAATAAAATACCATGAAATAACCGAACGGCCTTCTTTGTTGAAGCAAGGATGAATTACGATACTTTCTGTTATCTTGCAAAACAGAAATATTTTCAATTAAGTATTATTTATGAAATTACTCAGCAATAAAGTAGCCATAGTAACAGGCGCAGCCCGTGGAATAGGAGAAGCCATAGCCATAAAATTAGCAGAACATGGCGCTCATATAGCTTTTACTTACGTAAGCGACAACAGTGCTGAAAAAGCGAAGGCGCTTGAAGCAAAGTTGCAGGCGCTGGGCGTAAATAGTAAGGCATATCAAAGTAATGCAGGAGATTTTGCACAAAGTGAGCTATTGGTAAACGATGTATTGAAAACTTTTGGAGCTATTGATATATGTGTGAACAACGCGGGCATTTCAAAAGACAATTTATTACTCCGTATGTCTGCAGATCAATGGGATGATGTAATTACAACCAATCTCAAAAGTGTTTTTAATATGACCAAGCAGGTAATACGCCCGATGATGAAAGCAAAAAGCGGGAGTATTATCAACATGAGTTCCATTATTGGTATTTCAGGTAATGCCGGGCAAAGCAGTTATGCTGCCAGCAAAGCGGGTATTTTGGGATTTACCAAGAGTATTGCAAAAGAAATGGGAAGTCGTAATATACGTTGCAATGCTATTGCACCGGGTTTTATTGAAACAGATATGACCGGTTATTTAAAAGAAGGCGACGCTGCCGAAAAATATAAAAGCGGTATACCGTTGGGTCGTTTTGGTTCAGGAGAAAATATTGCAGATGTAGTGTTGTTCCTGGCAAGCGACTGGAGCAGTTACATTACGGGTCAAACCATCAGTGTTTGTGGTGGTTTAAATATGTAACGGCATACCATTGTAAATCTTTGATGGCTAACCTTTGATAAAATTAATTTCTCCCGTTTGCGGGCAATTTCTCAAAATAAAAGTATGTATGTAGGAGTTCTACTACAATTTTCAATTAATACTATTTTAAAATAATTTTTCTCGAATGCAACCTTCGTAATATTTGTTTCGTCTCTGTTTTTACTTTTATTTTTACTGAAACAAATACTACTGCTTCTATGTTATTTAGCCTACTACAAGCTGGTGACCTTGTAAATAAGGGAACCAACATAGCGTCCAGATTCATAGATTCAGCCGTTGCTTATACACCAAAAGTTATAGGAGCAATAGTATTTTATATTGTAGGAAGTTGGATTATTGGCCGGCTTGCTATTGTGTTACGTAAAACACTTAGCGCACGAAAGTTTGACAACTCCCTGCAATCGTTTCTGGTCTCCTTCTTTAAGATCATTTGTCTTGTTCTGCTCGTCATCACTATTTTCGGTATTCTGGGTGTAGATACATCTTCTTTTGCCGCGTTGATAGTGGGAGCAGGAGTAGCAATTGGATCGGCATTAAACGGAACCCTGGGCAATTTCGCCGGGGGAGTAATGATGCTCATTTTTAAACCATTTAAAATTGGTGATATTATCGAAGCCCAGGGTACCGTCGGAACGGTAACCGATCAGGGGGTATTTAATACCACCCTGCTCACACCTGATAACAAAACGGTAATACTGCCCAATGGTCCTTTATCTACCGGTGTTATTACCAATTTTAATACTCATGGTAATCTTAGGGTAGATCTTACCATGGCTATTGCGCCGGATGTATCTATAGCAAAAGCCCGTTCCGTTGCAGTTGCTGCTATGTTACAGCATACAAAAGTATTAAAAACCCCTGCCCCTGAAGTAAGTGTATTAAAAGTAGCCGATGGTATGACCACCCTGGCTATAAGGCCTTACACCACGCAAGCTGATTATTGGGATGTGTATTTTGGCGTTCAGGAGTTGGTGAAAACGGCATTTGATGATAATGGAATTGCAGGTCCTATACCGCATAGAGTTATCATTCAAAAATAGTAGTTTAGCGTTAAGTTTTGATTACAATGAGCCCTGCGTCAGCAGGGCTATTTTATTTCACAAAACGTCTGTTAGCGGGCGCATTCAAATTTCGCTGATACAGATTTTCCGTTCGGTAAAACGCAAACGGTAGCGAACGGTACAGGCGCGTATCTCAGCCGCCTGCTAAATGCCACTTCTTCTACAAGTGTACATATCATCTGAATGGAAAAATCTAAAATGTATCCTGTTGACATTCCTTGAACGGGATCCTGCTATTTTCTGATAACTTGCACCGGAAAATATTCATTGCTATGAAAAGAAAATTTGTAAAGAATATTATTGCAATTGTGATTATTTTATGGAGTGTTGTTTCATCCTTTTCTTTCAAACCAGTTCATTCAACCCTTGCTTTAAATATCTGCGCTGCAGATACCACACAGTATCCTGAAGAAACGCATTTGAGAAATGTGCAGCAGCTTACGTTTGGCGGGGATAACGCTGAAGCCTACTGGAGTTACGATTCCAAATATCTCGTGTTTCAGCGTACTAATCCTAAAGAAGGTTTGTACTGCGATCAGATCTTTATTGGCAAAGTGCCGCAAAAGGCTGGTGAAAAATTCGAATATAAAATGATCAGTTCGGGAAAAGGAAGAACTACCTGCCCTTTTTTTACTAAAGATGGAAAGCATATTATTTATGCTTCAACCCATCTTGCGGCAGATACCTGCCCACCCGTACCCGACAGAAAGAAATATGGCAACAAATATATTTGGCCGCTGTATGATAGCTATGATATTTTTATGGCCGACCTGGATGGTAAAATTGTAAAGCAATTGACCAATGCAAAGGGGTACGATGCAGAAGCTACGCTCTCACCCGATGGCAATAAAATGATTTATACCAGCGATAAAGATGGTGATATTGACTTGTACATAATGGATTTAAAAACGGGAAAGGAAAAAAGAATTACTAATACTATAGGTTACGATGGCGGCGCATGGTTTAGTGCTGATGGTAAAAAAATTATCTGGCGCGCATCCCGCCCTTCAATTGATGGAGAAATAAAAGATTATAAAGCCCTGTTGGCTGAAAACCTGGTTGCTCCCACTAATATGGAAGTATGGGTAGCCGACGTTGATGGCAGCAATGCACGACAGGTAACGCATTACGGGCAGGCTAATTGGGCTCCAGCTTATCTGCCGGATAGTAAGCGGATTATTTTCGCTTCCAATCATGAATATAAAAGAGGCTTTCCTTTTAATTTATATGTTAT
>JBGALP010000087.1:0-17396 GCA_044223805.1 Agriterribacter sp. | reverse complement strand
TCATATCGCAATTCCTCCGCAAGCTGCTCTGAAGGTAGGTGAGACAGTTACTCCGTCTATAGGTGAATACTTCATACTTCAGCGTAGCAAGCAGGGGTGTAAAGATTGAGCAATTTTTAACTAACGCATCATCTGATTACTACAGCCTGGCAAGTTAGAGAGTAAAGGCGATATGGATATTAGTATAGACAATTAATCTTAGCTTCAAAATTAAACTACATTAGTGATAATGAACAGGTATCAGAAAATTTGGATTTCATGTGTAAGTATTTTTCTATTGACAATTTTCGGTTTATTAACTTGGGCTTCTTTTACAACTGACAATAATGAAAATATCAATCGGACATTACTTAGTGCAGATACGACAAATGTTATAGGTATTATGATTGCACCCTATAACCCTGACTGGAATATAAATTTAACTACGGAGCTAGTTATCCTACAAAATAAAAGAGACATCAATGATTTACTTGTTTCTTTAAAATCAATGAGAAAAAAACATTTTCATAAAGGGACTGCAATTAAATGGAATGCATATCTAACGCTCATTTTTGATAAGGCGTTTAGGAATAATCTCAAAGATCAATCCCAACTGGTATTTCATGTCTACAATTCCGAAGCAGGGCTCTATATCGAAAAACAAAATGTAATGGGGTATACAACGTACAGCAGTGATGGTCTTAAGAGTAAGCTTGAAGAAATAACTGACTATAAATACCCGAGATGAAGAATAATTCATCATGATTTCCGCTGCTCTTTACTTCAAGCTTACCCCCAACCCCGCTTTATCCGTAGGCGTTATCTTCCCAAAAGCATATTGTAACCCTTCTGCTAGATCTTCTTCCAGCAACAGCGGACCATCTGCATCAAGGTATTCAACCTGGGGCGAAAGATGAACGATGGCTGCCAAGCCAATAGAGCTTTCATTCATACAGCCTATCATGGTTTTCAATCCCAGTTGTTTTGCTTCGGTTATCATGCGCAATGCTGGGGTGATGCCGCTGCATTTGGTGAGCTTTATATTAATACCATGAAAAAAGCCGGCGCATTTTTTAACGTCCTGTTCAGCTACGCAACTTTCATCTGCTAACAAAGGCAATGGCGATTGTTCAAACAATGTTTTCATATCATCCCAATTATCTTTTGCCAGCGGCTGCTCTACCATTTCAACATTCAGCTCTTTTAAAATGGGTAGCATTTCCAGGGCTTCCTGCAATGTCCAACCTGCGTTAGCGTCTACTCTAAAAATGGCATCTGAGTTCTTGCGCAACGCTTCCATTACCGGTATATCACTTTTGGTTCCCACTTTAATTTTATAAATGGGCCAAGGATTCGCTTTCATTTTTTCAATCATCTTTTCAACCGGATCAATGCCTATAGTATAGTCTGTTAACGGCGCGGTTTCCATTTGTGTGTTCCACAATTTATACAGTGGTTGGTTTTTCAGCTTTCCAAAAATATCCCATGCTGCAATATCAAGCGCTGCCACCAAAAATGGATTTTGCGGAAAGAGATGATGCAGATAATGCCAGTAACGATCGGGATGAGTGAATGCGAATTGCTCAATGAACTTTTTTTTCTGCTCAATGTCCGCGATCATTTTTTCTACCGGTATGTTGTAATAGTTTATGGCAGGCGCTTCTCCATAGCCTTTAATACCATTAAAGGTAAGTTCAACTACTAAAGCCGGCTGGTGCGTTTTAGTACCTTTTGATATAGTGAATGGATAACGGAATTTTAAATTGCTTTGCCAGTATCGTATAGCAACACCCATGTATAAATTATTAGTTATGCTCTTCCGCTGAGGCGGATATAGCTGAGTACTTCGTTATTAAAATCTGTTTCGTTAAGCAATTGCTCTAATGGCAAATGCATGCGGTAGCGCCAGTAATATCTTGGTATAGAGGGAACATTAATACGTTCTTCCACGGGCTCTTTTCTTCTTAACTTGCTATCAATACCCATCAGATCCTGCAACTGGAATATGCTCCACATGGCAGGCGAATACAGGTGTTGAATGATAATTGTTTTTACTATCCATGGTTCGCAGAAGTAGGGCGCTGTTCCGGGGTGCTGCATTTCATGATTGAAGAAGTATTGTGTTTTCTCCCTGTTCTCTTCCCACCAGCTTCTTACTGTACTCATATCGTGTGTTGATGGTGTGATGACAGATGTATATGGCGCGTTTGCAGGATTAAAAAACATAACACCGGCTTGCTTGGGCATCCGCTGAATTTCCAGGCTTAATATACCTAACTGCCGCATAATTTCCGGAACGCAACCCGGTACCATACCAAGGTCTTCGCCACATATAAGCATGTTGGTAGACTTCTTTAATCCCGGAAGCTTATGCAGCGCCTGGTCTGCCCAAAAATCATCTTGCCGGCGATAGAAGTAATCTATGTATAATTCTTTAAGAAGATATTGTGTATGCGGATCAAGATGTTTGAATGAAATGGTATTTTCTATGTCAATTCTAAAATGGAATTGCTGGCGTTCCGCGTCGCCCGCATCCAATAACAACACATTGGCTATAAGTGTATACAATGAGGATTGCAGCAACACATTTTCTTCGGTTATGTCAAGCCGGGAAAACCAGGCTTCAACTTTTCTTTGCGTTGAAAAATTTTCCTTTAGTGTATAGGTGCCGTCGCTGTTACTGATCAAAAATGTTTTAAGCAGTTCTTTCTTTTCTCCCAGCAGTTCAATCAACACTGCATCATTAATATATGGATGGCAAAACCTGCCGTACTCAAACGTAATGCCTCTCCTGGCAAACTCATTCATATGTACAGGAATAGCAGGTTCAAAGTGTCCCATTAATCCTTCCACTGCATGAAGCGGTATACTCCATATTCTGAAAAACCCAAGAATATGATCAATGCGGAAAGCATCAAAATAATTACTCATTTGCCTGAAACGCTTATGCCACCATTCAAAGTTGTCCTGCTGCATGCGTTCCCAGTTGTAGGTAGGGAATCCCCAGTTTTGTCCCCTCACGGCAAAATCATCCGGCGGCGCGCCTGCCTGCAGATCCATATGAAATAATGCAGGCTCCATCCATGCATCGCAGCTATGGCGGTTTACACCAATAGGTATATCTCCTTTAACAATAACATTGTTTTTATGTGCATAATCCGTGGCGGCTTTTAATTGAATATGCAAATGGTATTGAATAAAATAATGGATCCCTATTTCATCAAAATGTTTGGCGGTGGTATTGCTTAATTTATCAATAGCCGCTTTATCAAAAACACTGTGTTGTTTCCATTGTGTAAAATCCGCTGTTTTATTTTTATCCCTTAAATAGCAAAAGGCAGCAAAAGGCACAAGCCACTCTTTATTGTCTTCAAAAAAAGTGGTATAGCTTTCCTCCTCGAAAAATACCTCCTTATGCGCCTTATATAATTGCCTTACCAACTTCCATTTATTCAGCAATACCCGTTCATAATCTACTTCGGGCAAGTCATTTAATTCTTTCCTTTTTTCTTCTGCTTCTTTTAATATGGCGGCATCCTGCTTACGTGCCACTGATTCAGGATTAAGATACAACAGGTGGAGGGCAAATGCGGAAATAGCATTATACGGATAGGAATCTCTCCATGTATTAGTGTCTGTAGTATCGTTTACAGGCAATAACTGTATAAGTTTTATACCGGTTTTTTTTGCCCAGTCTACCAGCAGCATAATATCATTAAACTCTCCCGTTCCAAAACTCTTTTTACTTCTTAAACTAAACACCGGTATGGCTACGCCTGTTCCCCGCCAAACATTATTAAAGAAATGCACAAAACCATCGTGCAGAATACTTACTTTATTTTTGCTGTTACCATCGTATAATAAACGGTTATCACCATCCTCATACCGTACAAAAGTTTTAGTTTTTCCATTAAACACAGCATATTTATAGGCAACAGGAAAATTCTCTTTCGAAAGATTCAGCCGGCTTGTCCACCAGTTGTTTTCTTTGCTCAACCATACCGGTTTTTCAGTATTCCATTCTCCCAATGCCGCAATATTGCCGAGTAAACATATTACCTCATCTTTTTTAAGCAGCGGAGCTTTCACCTTAAAAATATGGGTATTGCCCCTGTACGGTGGCAGCTTTGCAGAAGATTTAACCTGCGGAAGCAATACCTGCTGAAAAGGATCAGTATAAAAAATATTATCCGCCTGTCCGGCAAAATTCCAGGTATCAGTTACATGTATTTCGTCGGCAGTAATTTTTTTCAGTTCAATCACCTTGTTGTCTGTCCATTCTTCGCTTATGGTTCCACCTTTGTCTCTGAAAAGTATTTGTATTCAATAACAGCCGGTAATTCTTTGGCGGGAGTATTTACTTCAAGGTGATAGTGCCAGAAATCTTCATTGAGATACTGCATTATAACCGCCTGTGTGGTATCTCCATTTCCTAAGGATGGTATATTTCCGGAAAGCAATAACGATTCCCCGAATTGGGTACTGAATCGTATAAAAAAATGAATTTTTATCATGAATTGAAATGTAAGCAGTGATAGCCCTAAGGGTGGGAACAAAAATACAGTCTCAACCTAAATTTTCCCGTTCTTACTTAAAAGAAGCCAAATCCTTACTATATTTGCCCAAATTAATAACAGATATGGACACTGCCAATAATAAATCTAAAGGCTTATTCTGGATACTTTTTTTACTTTCTGTTGTAGGCTTTTTTGTTGTATATGCCTCTCCGGCAGCTAATTTCATTACTGTTGTAATTCCCTTTATCGGCTACTTTTTCGTAAAGGCACTGGATATTATATAGTCCCGTTTTATAATTAATGACAAAGCAGGCATTTTACCGCGAAAAGATAGAAGGCTATACTTCGGCCGTGCAATCTTTTAAAAATAAAATTGCCTTTTCCGCGCTGCTTCGGCTGGTTGCATTTGGTGCATTTGCTTTTGGCTTTTATTATCTCATAAAAGCTTATTCCATCAGTCTTCTTGTTTTTACTATCATTTTATTGATCCTGTTTGTAGCAGCGGTAAAGCATGCCATTCGCCTGAGGGAAAAAAAGGAGTTGCTGGAAAAGCTGCTGTTTGTTAACCAGAATGAGTTAATTATAATTGAGGGCGGGTTAAACAGCATGGATGACGGAAAGGCATTTTCCGTGGCAGATGGTTATGACAGCGACCTGGATATATTCGGAAATAAATCGCTGTATCATTTGCTCAACAGGTGCACCACTACTCATGGTAAAGACAGGCTTGCAGCATTATTAATGTATCCGCTATTACAACCCGGCGATATTATTGAAAGACAGGATGCCCTTACTGTTTTTTCTCCGCAGGCAGATAAACGACAACAGATTACCGCTTATGGACTTTTACATAAAGAGGAAGAGGGGAACCTGCATAGTATAAAAGAATGGTTGCAAACCGGCAAAAATCTTCACGAGAAAAAGTGGTTGCGGGTTGCACGCTGGATTTTGATACTGTACAATATACCTTGCTTTATATTATACATTGATAGTGGCAATATATCATACCTGCTTGCAGGTGTGGCAATGAGTTGGCTGCTTATGCTGCCGTTTGTTAAATACATTCATCAGCAACATCAGCTTATCAGCAAAAAGCAGGCTGTGCTTTACCAGTATGCTGATATATTGAGCACTTTTTCGGAGATTGATACCGGCAATTCAACCCTGTTGAAGCAATTGCAAACAACGGCTCAGCAAGCGCATGGCGCTATAAGCCGCCTGGCAAAGCTTTCTTCTATGTTTGATCAGCGGCTTAATTTACTTGTAAATGTTTTTCTCAACAGCATTATTCTTTACGACCTGTATTGCATACTTGGGCTTGAAAAATGGAAAGCGCAACACAGCAAAGCATTTGATCAATGGCTTTTTGCCGTAGGAGATATTGAATGTTTAAATGCGCTGGCTTCCTTCGCGTTTAACAATGAGCATTTTGTTTATCCTGCTGTTGTAGAAAGTAAAAATCTGAGCATTGAAACAACTGCAATGGGGCATCCGTTGATTGCACCAAAAGAAAGGGTTACAAATGATTTTGAAGCAGGCAAAACCGCGCGGCTTTTATTGGTTACCGGCTCCAACATGTCAGGTAAAACTACATTTTTACGAACGTTGGGTATTAATCTCATATTAGCGCAATGCGGCGCTCCGGTTTGCGCCTTGAATTTTACTTTTACCCCAATGAAAATTCTTACCTCCATCCGCGTAAACGACTCATTGCAGGAGCATACTTCTTACTTTATGGCTGAATTAAAAAGACTGCAACTTATTATTCAACAGCTACAACAAGGTATACCTGCATTGGTATTGATTGATGAAATTTTACGGGGAACCAACTCTGAAGATAAGACCCACGGATCGGAACAGTTTATTTTGCAATTGATCCGCTATAACTGTATTACATTATTTGCCACACATGATCTTACGCTCGCTTCGCTCGAAAATGATCATAAAGGCGTTATCAGCAATTGTTGTTTTGAAAGTATAATCCAGAACAATACATTGTATTTTGATTACAAACTGCAGCGTGGTGTAGCCAAAAATAAAAACGCTTCTTTTTTAATGAAACAGATGGGCATAATCGAAGCGTAGATCTTTAACGTGAAACTTTTAATGCCATCATTACATTGATTTTAATATACAGGTTACTTCAGCCTCTTCATGCCGGATCGGAAGTGTGGGTTTCTGATATTTCTCTACCATGTTCATTCTGTTTCTGCAGGGTCCAATGGTCTGTTATAGTGGTTTGCAACCACAGGTTTCCAGAACGGCGGAATACCTGTACATTCAACCCAAGGTGTTCTTTAAATATGGTTTCCAATGCCGATACCTGCATATTTTCATCTATTTGAACCTCTTTTTCCTCAACAGCAGCATAACATTCAAAGATTGCTAACGATGACGGAATAGCTACACTTTTTCCCCTACCTTTTTTATTGCGGAAAAACTCCAATTTTAAAAAAGGGAATGCCGTATTAAATTCCGCCTGCACTTCAGCAATTAATATATGAGGAGCAATATGTAACAGCATTTTAAATATTGAAATCTGTATTATTTGTATGTAAACCCATTTAATGAAGCATGCTGTTCAAACCTGCCGGTTTTGCGCAGCAAATGAATTCTGAAAACAATTCCTTTAATTTCATCCATTTCACTTTCTGAAGTAAAGGGCCAATGTGCAGACAATTCCATTGTTTCACTATGCTCAATAGGAAGGCTGCGGGAAGTAAGCACTTTTAAAGCTTCTTTCTTTTGCGTATGATCTGTAAGTTCTTCAAATACTCCCCACGCAATTACACTCCGCCAGTTGGCAAGGTTTTGTATGTCATCTACCTGCACACATATTTTAGGATTCTCGCGGATCATCTGCACTTTCAATCCATCGAATGTGCGACCGTAGATATATGTACCGTCGTAGGCGTAGCTGAGAGGAAGAACATACGTAATGTCATTTGCATGGCAGCCAATACGTGCCACCAGTTGTTCTTTTAACAATTTTTCTATTCCTTCTTCGCTTAGTATACCAAACATATTAATTCATTTACGCAAAGAAAAAAGTTTGCCGTTAAAGAATAGATGACCTTCATCAACAGCTTACATGAGTCATGTCACAAAAAAACCTTTTATTTATTGACTATCGGTTAAAACAGGCAAGAACCCTACATCAGTTGCAAATCAAATGTTAAGTAGTGCAAAAAAAATTATAGTACCCAACCAATGAGCATAAAAAGAGTATTTGTTGTTATACCATTTCAAAATTCTTTTTAAAACACAAAATGTATGAAGAAATTATTTGCTGCCCTGGCAGCAGCAGGAGTATTGTATGCCTGCACTAAATCCGCGTCTGAGAATTCCTCCATCAGCGTTAATGCATCCGCTACAGAAGTAAGTACAGGAGAATCCGTAGCAGTTACGGTAAGCACACGAAGCAATGCAGTCAGTTGGTCCGTTACGCCCTCAGATGGTGTAACAAAAACCTACGATGTAACAACAGAAAAAACAAACTACATCACTTTTTCCAAACCTGGAGATTACGTAGTAGGTGTAAGTGCAAGGCACCTGGATCTTGATTCTGTTCACCACTGCAACCACGCCGACAGTATTGGACATCATGTACCAGATAGTTTATGGAACCATCATATAGATAGTCTCTGGACGGGCCATGGGTTTCATAAAAGCAGGTGCACAGAAGGTATAGATTCCGCTTCGGTTCACATCAAAGTAAACTAAATAAATACCAACGTTTAAAAACGATAACAGGTTAATGGCCCGCATGGCATTAGGTTGCCAATGAGTAAAAGGATTGATTTATTACTTTGAATTGATACAGTCAACAACAAAACACCTAAGGCATTAGGTGCAATTATATATTCGGTGTGGTTTTTACGAAGTGGATTGTTGTGCAAGCGCGTATTTTTACCACTATGTAGTATTCATTAGTACAGCATAATCACAACATGTACGATGTTGCAAGAAATAAATCTGCCGTTTATTTGTGTAACAATCCAAAGTTCCGTTTTTAAACCGTCCATTGAAGAACCCAAAGATATCCGACCCTTGAAAAGCAATTGTCCTATAACCGTTGAACAAAAGACATTGCAGCAAAGCAACACAAAATGAAATCTCATTTTGGAATAACGCCTTATTCATTTTCTGTTGCTTTGCATTTTTTTGCCTGCAATCCGCCGATCTGTTCTTTTGGCGTTAACACAAATCGGTTATTTTTTTTCGCCGCTCATATACGCCAAAGAGAGCGCTGCCATATCGCCTATATTTTCCCCTAAAACCGCAGCCACTATCCGGCAATCAGCATACGAGTTCTGCAAGGCTTCTTTTTTAAGTACTTCATGCATTTCGGGATCAATCAATGCCTTTGCCCTTTCATATATACTGCCCATTATAATCATCTCGGGATTAAGTACATCAATCAGTAACGCCAATGCTTTTCCCAAATAATTCGCACAACGGCGGTACACTTCAATAGCTGTCGCGTCTCCCGAAAATGCAGCGTCAGCAACAGACTTTGCAGTGATATCAGTTAGTTCATTCAGGCTCTTACAAAACAATGTCTTCTCTCCCATTTGCAATTTTTCTCTTGCCATAATTTGCGCTAATTGCGCAATACCGCTACCACTGCACCATCCCTCAAATGAGCCTGCTTTTCCAAAACCAACAGGTCCCATATCACTTAATCTTAAATGCCCCACTTCCCCCGCCAGATCAGACACACCTGAATGTAATTTTCCATTGATGATGATACCCGAGCCCATACCTGTACCAAACGTAAGAAAGATAACATCATTGAGCCCTTTGCCTGCACCAAATTTCCATTCTGCCACGGCACAGGCATTGGCATCATTCTGCAAAATTGTTTTCTTACCAAATCTTTGCTCACATAATTCAACAATGGGAATATTATCCCAACCAGGCAGGTTAGGGGGTGATAATATCAATCCTCTTTTGCTACTCAGTGGCCCGCCACAACTGATACCGACACCTTGTAATTGATCAACATTACTTTGATGTATTAATAGTAACTCCTCAGCAGTACTGAACAATAATTCAATCATCTCGTATACCGGTCTATGAGTGGGCATTACGCGTTTATCCAGAATATCCAGGTGATCATTACCGTAATTTTTACTCAGTACAACCGCGCATTTTGTTCCGCCAATATCAAAGCCAAGTAGCATATCGTTTTTTGTGCATGAAGATATTGCATCAGCAATAAAAAAACCGCACCATTACAGCGCGGTTTTCTCTTATTATTTTTCAAGATAAATTACCAGCCCGGTGTTTGTTTATAAGCGCCATTGGTCAGTAGAAATTTATAATGTTTTAAAAACATCAAACTCGAATATGAATCAATCCCGCCACCCTATATATACTATTACAGTTAATAAAAAATGATTGATTAAAGTTAAACTACCAGGGTGCATTTGCGGTTGAAGGGCTGCTTACAGGCGCCAGGGTTAACCTACATCAACTTACTGTTTAGTTAAAAAAATATTTACAACACAAGGTTACATCATCATCACCTGCGTACACTAATTATTATATCCAATAGTTTGAAAAGCTTCCAGAAATCCTGAAAAACTTTCCAATATTCATGACAACTTTTATCCAATTCCAATGAAAAAACCACGGATTAAAAAATCTTAGATCATTAAACCCATAGCCAATCCTTTGAAAAAAAATACAGATCCAATTCCTGAAAAATGTTTCCATTATCCCGAAAAGAACCAATACGATCCGTCCTTAAAACCAATCCTGATCCAATGAAAAACAAAACGACATCCAATATGCTGCAACCTGTCTTATGAGAACAAATTCATCATCCTGAAAAACAATTAACATCCTATCCGCAAGAAAAATGATTATTCTTTTCCTTTGAAAACCGAAACATCCATGATGATTCCTTTATCCAGAATGGCTTTCCTTTTCCGGCTTATTTTTTTAGTAAGTATACATATCCTATCCATGAAAAATGCAATACGCAAACGCTATCAAAAAATTCGGGAAGCATACATTGTGCTTCCCATTTTTATTGCCGCTGCCCTGCACCTTTAGCCTTTAGTGTGGAAGCGTGCATGCATTGCTTTTTCAAGGTAATCCCGATGATCAGGATGTGCAATACTGATGAGCGCTTTAGCTCTTTGCCTTAAATTTTTTCCAAACAGGTTTACAATGCCATATTCAGTTACTACCCAGTGAATATGTCCGCGTGTGGTAACTACCCCTGCGCCTTCTTTTAAAAAAGGCACAATACGTGAGATTCCTTTTGATGTAACCGAAGGCATTGCGATAATGGGTTTACCACCTTCAGACAAAGAAGCGCCGCGCATAAAATCCATCTGCCCGCCAATGCCTGAATATTGATATGTGCCAATTGAATCGGCGCATACCTGACCCGTTAAATCAATTTCAATAGCGCTGTTGATAGCAGTGGCTTTTGCATTTTGCCTGATGATACTGGTGTCGTTTACATATGATATATCCATTACCAGTATTGAGGGATTGTTGTCTACAAAATTATACAGCTTGCGTGTGCCCAGTAAAAAACTGGTAACAGACAGACCGGTATTTAATTTTTTTCTTTTGTTATTTATTACACCATTTTCAAGCAATGGAATAATACCGTCAGAAAACATTTCGGTATGGATGCCCAGGTCTTTGTGACTACCGAGGTTTCGCAACACCTGATCCGGAATAGTACCGATACCCATTTGCAAAGTAGCGCCATCTTCTATTAAAGACGCTACATTTTTTCCTATCTGCTCACTTGCTGCGGATGCACCAGACGCGTAATCTACCTCTGGCAATGGCGCTTCGTAAGCTACCAATGCATCTATGTTGTTTACGTGTACAATACCATCTCCCAATGTACGTGGCATAAAAGGATTTACCTGCGCGATAATATATTTGGCTTTTTCAACCACAGCAGCGGCTATATCTACCGATGTTCCTAAAGAACAATAACCGTGTTTATCCGGCGGAGAAACCTGTATCAGCGCTACATCCACAGGCAAAATATCCTTACGAAAAAGTTGCGGGATCTGGCTCAGAAATATCGGCACATAATCTCCCGCTTCGCTGTTAACTACTGAACGGGTATTGGCAGAAACAAATAAGGAGTTGAAAAAAAAGCTTTTCCTGTAGTCCGCATTGTTAAAATCGAGTACGCCAAGATTGGTAATGCTTATCAATTCAACATCATATAACTCTTTATGTCTTTTTTGCAATGCCTGCACCAAATGTACCGGTGTGGCTGCACTTCCATGCAAAAAAACGCGGTGACCCGGCTTTACAACTTTCACCGCATCTTCTGCAGTTATGTAATTATAACTCATGTTTAAAAAAGTAGTATTAAAAAAGATCGCAAGCTACAGGGATTGGAGAAAACACAGGCTTGCGCCAATCATTTAACCATATGACTTTGCTCAACGCCACTATCCACCGAATTGTTTCTTTAATGTTTTGTTTCTCGCTGCATTATATTTTCGAAAAAGAAAATGCCATGTTTGTTCGCTATCACTATATCTGGTTTTCCATCTCCATTCATATCCTGCACTTCAATATTCAGTCCAATGCCAGAATCATTATCTATTTCATGCTCAATCCAGTTACGACCATCACCCGGCTTAAGTTCAAACCAGTAGATAGAAGGCTTGCCGTAAGTGCCGGGATCAATCGTAGTTTTATTAGAAGGGTTCAAATGTTCGAGGTGAGCAAAATAGCGTTTACCCGTAACCAGGTCAGGATTTCCATCGCCGTTAAAGTCTGCCATTGCCGTGGCGTGCGTTTGAGAGGTTGAGAAGCTGATGGTACGATGATCCCATTGCCGGTTGCCATCATCATCTTTATACTGGGGGTGCCACCAGATACCATACCTATGCGCGGAAGCGCTCACTATGTCAGGCAAGCCATCAGCATTAACATCTATTACCTGCATCTGTGAGCAGTCTTCTCCAATATCCGCGGCATGAAATATCCACTCCTGCAGTTTTACATCGGCAGGGCCTTCCCACCAACCGTCTTTTGTAAAAATATCTTTTCTGCCATCACTGTTTAAATCACCATAGCCTAATCCATGTCCGAGTATATCTGTACCTGATACATTCCGTTTACCAACTTCAAAACGTTTCCACACACTATCTTCTTTTGGCGGCGCCTGTAACCAGATCATTTGATTTGTTTTTGAATCCGCACAAATCAGGTCATCCTGGCCATCGCCATCTACATCAATAAATAAGGGGGACTCATTACCCACGTTATTGTATAACCGATGTTTTTTCCAGTAGCCTGTTTTATTGCCGGGATTTTCAAACCAATCAGCACTTAAGCCAGGAAAGTCTAACACAATTAAATCTACCCAGCCATCCTGGTTGATATCCATAGCATGATTCAAAAATGAACGGCTGTATGCTGTTTTGGGTGCATAGCTTTTAAAAGTATCTATATCATGTCTTTTCCAGTTGGGTGCTTCAAACCATGATGGACCAGCGAGAATATCCATCTTTCCATCCTTATTTACATCGCCCACGGCAACGCCCTCTGAAATAAAATCTTTGGAAATAATATGCTTTAGAAATCCCGTATTAGATTTTTGAGGTTTTACCTGTGCCAAAGCAATAAGTTGTATACAGGATAAGCTAATCAATACAATCAATCGGTTCATGTTATTAATTTTAAAAATCGGAAAAGCGCTTCATTAGTATTATAATACAATGCTGACGAAAGTTAAACCAATATCTTAATATGCTTATTTGATTTTTTTAAACATGCCGGATCAGCATAAAATTTGGGTAACTCAAAAGTTACCTATATATTTGGGTAACCTAAAAGTTACTTATTATGAACAATAGTATTCACCACGAATTTTTTTATCCCTATTCATCTGAAATAGTATGGGATTATCTTACCAAACCTGAGTTAATAAAATTATGGCTGATGGAAACCGACTTCAAACCAGAACAAGGAGCGGCATTTCAATTCAGAACCAAGCCAATGCCTAACTTTAACTTCAATGGCATTGTGCAATGTGAAGTATTAGAAATTATTCCATTCAAAAAATTATCCTATTCCTGGAAAGGTGGTGATAATAACGGCAATGTTTCACTTGATTCAGTAGTGATATGGACGCTAACGGAAAAGGATAATGGCACTAAACTGGTATTGGATCACACCGGTTTTACTGGAAAAGAAACCAGCATGTTTGCCATAATGAACCAGGGATGGCTGAAAAATATGCAATTGATTGATGAGCTCATAAAAAAAGCCGATCATGCCTCAACCAATGCTTGACGCCTTCCAGGTAATTGCCGACCCCAGCAGGCGACAAATGCTGCGGTTACTTTCGAAGGATAGCCTTACCATTAACAGCCTGGCGGAAAACTTTAGTATGAGCCGCCCGGCTGTATCCAAACACATACGCATACTGCACAGCGCAGGCTTTATTACCATACAGGATATTGGTCGTGAGCGGCATTGCATTTTAAAAGAAGATGGCTTCAAAGAGGTGCAGGAATGGATAGGGTATTTTGATAAGTTCTGGCTTACCAAACTTAAAAAACTGGAAAAGCTGTTGGATCAAAAGGCTGGAAAGTAAGCA
Organism: Agriterribacter sp.; assembly: GCA_044223805.1. Classification (GTDB taxonomy): domain Bacteria; phylum Bacteroidota; class Bacteroidia; order Chitinophagales; family Chitinophagaceae; genus Agriterribacter. The sequence goes on along the minus strand of JBGALP010000087.1, from coordinate 3,296 downwards.
TTATGGCTGCTTACCGGTCTAATTATTCTTTACTGTATGAAGTCTTTTTCGACTTCCTACAAAATATGTTCTCAGGAGACTTAGTCTCCGGTTTAACTATGACAACAAACAAATAAAACATTGCCCTGTGGCGACAACAAGCGCATGCGCAGCGATGACACTTCGCGCAGCGGAATAACAGCAGGTTAAAACCGACGCTGCTAATCGCACGGAGATTTTGTTGAAACTTTAAAGAGCCTTAAGACCGAGGCTGTTTTACGGCGCAGGTGTTAATATTAAGCAAAGTGTACAATGGGCAAAAGTTTACAAGGGAGGTAACTAATAAAATGCCGCCAGCAACAATAAGAACAATCCCTGCTACTCCTGTTACAATACCGGCAAAATACAGATAAGCAAAAATGCCTGCAATAATGATGCGGATAATACGGTCAACGGAACCCATGTTTTTTTTCATAATCGTTATGTTTTTATAAAAATATCGCTTATAAAAATCTTTTTACGTGACTTTAATCACCAGCTTACCTGCTACTGCTCATATTGGTGAGTGCCAATTTGCATGCTGCTGCTATTGCAGGTATTGTTCTGCTCCACCAGGCAACGTTTTGGCCGGAAGAATCCCGTAATAACCAACACCAATCCGAAAAGAATGGCAGGCCAGCCTCCTTCACCATAGTACCACACCCCTACGCTCATGAAAAAAATACCAAGCGACCATCTGAGGATTCTGCTGAACCAAATGGTTATACGCACTGAGCTATCATCGGTTTTTACGTTCATAGTATCATCTGAATTTTATGATGCAGTGCGTTTAAAAAGATTAAACAGAAGCCCACCCAACACTGCAAAGTAAAGTGTGCTGTTCATGGGGCTGGATGTAATCATACACGTGCCACTACTGCAGCCGATAAATTTCCAATAGAAGAATCCGGCTACGGCACCTACCGTTGCGCCCAAAAGCCAAAGCCTGTTTTTGATTATCCACTGCTTCATGTGTACTGTTGTTATTTTGCTATATATTTTTTTGCATGGGTGGCACCGGGCAAATGCCGGAACCACAGTAAAAGGAAGGGTACAGTAAGAATTGATCCTCCTATACCATCAATCCTGGTAAAACGCCAATCAGCATTACCGTAACATGCCCTGCAATTTCCATGAAAAATATGTCATACAAATATTGCCCTTATTTAATTAATTATGCGTGACAAATATCACTATACCCAATTTACCTCAATCAACTGTTTCAATATAAGCACGGCGTTATTCTACCAAGACCCTGTCTGCCTGTTTTTTCATAAGCCTTGAAATAACATCCGATGATAAACCAGGCTCTTGAACATGTTTATCAACATTCACTCCTTTTACGCTAACAATAAAATGGGTTATCCAACCACGCTTGAAGCTGCTAAACCTGCTTCCGTTCAGCATTGGTATAATTTTAGAATTATAATGCTGGTTCCACTTTTAAATATTTAAATCTTCTACAATGGCAAAATCTTCTTCCGCCTCAAAAAGAAATGTAAAAACTGAGGATCTTAATAACAGTACAACAGATGCAGCAAACCAGGTAATGACAACAGACCAGGGTTTAAAAATTAATGATGATCATAACTCCTTAAAAGCAGGTGAGCGGGGTGGCACGCTGCTCGAAGATTTTATTCTTAGGGAAAAAATTACCCATTTCGACCATGAACGTATACCTGAACGCATTGTACACGCACGAGGCAGTGGCGCGCATGGAATTTTTAAATTGTCGAAATCATTAAGAGAGCATACCAAAGCAGCTTTTTTAACCGATACCAATAGAGAGACACCTGTTTTTGTTCGTTTTTCAACTGTTGCAGGATCACGGGGATCTACAGATCTTGCCAGAGATGTACGTGGGTTTGCTGTGAAATTTTATACCACCGAAGGAAACTATGACCTCGTTGGTAATAACATCCCGGTTTTTTTTATACAGGATGCTATGAAGTTTCCAGACCTGGTACATTCAGTAAAACCGGAACCTGACAATGAAATTCCGCAGGCAGCTTCTGCACATGATACCTTTTGGGATTTTATTTCATTGATGCCCGAAAGCACGCATATGGTAATGTGGACGATGAGTGACAGAGCCATACCCAGAAGTTTAAGAATGATGGAAGGTTTTGGCGTACATACCTTTCGGTTAATAAATGAAAAAGGTACTGCATGTTTTGTGAAATTTCATTGGAAACCTTTGTTGGGTATACATAGCGTGATTTGGGATGAAGCACAGAAAATATCAGGTAAAGATCCTGATTTTCATCGCAGAGATTTGTGGGAGGCTATTGAACAGGGAAATTTTCCTGAATGGGAATTAGGCGTTCAGATTATTCCTGAAAAGGACGAACATAAATACGCGTTTGATCTGCTGGATCCAACAAAACTCATTCCTGAAGAACTGGTACCCGTTCAAATTATTGGTAAGCTTACATTAAACAGAAACCCCGACAATTTTTTTGCAGAAACAGAGCAGGTTATGTTTAGCCCTGCGCATATAGTTCCGGGCATTGATTTTACTAATGATCCATTATTACAGGGAAGATTGTTTTCGTATACTGATACGCAATTGTCAAGATTAGGCGGCCCTAACTTTCACCAGCTCCCTATCAATCGTTCAATAAATACCGTTTACAATAATCAACGGGATGGGCATATGCAAATGGAAGTGCACAAAGGCAAGGCAAGCTATTCTCCCAACAGCATTGGTGGAGGTTGTCCTTACCAGGCAAAAATGTCGGAAGGTGGCTTTACCAGTTTTGCCGAAAGAATAGATGCAAAAAAGATAAGAGCACGGAGCAAAAGTTTCCGCGACCATTTCAGCCAGGCAACATTATTTTACAAAAGCCAAACGCAGCCCGAGCAACAGCATATAAAAGATGCATTTAGTTTTGAATTATCAAAAGTTACTATTCCGGCAATTAGAGAGCGTATGGTTAATACACTTACGAATGTTGATATGGATCTTGCCAGGTATGTAGCGGGAAAATTAGGTTTGCCTATACCTAAAAAAGTTATTCCTGTTGAGAACGGGGCCATTCCTGCAGATGGAAATCCAAAAGATTTTAATCCTATAAAATTGCAACAGGATATTGACATATCTCCGGCCTTAAGTATGGCGCAGCGTAAGAAGGGAGATATTGCTACAAGGTGTATAGCGGTTTTAATTGCTGATGGCGTAAATGCGGAAACTGTTGCTGCATTAAAAAAGAAAGCTGAAGCGAAGAAAGCAAAAATAAAATTGATAGCGCCAAACCTTGCCGCGGTAAAGACTCTAC
>JBGALP010000086.1:0-17998 GCA_044223805.1 Agriterribacter sp. | reverse complement strand
AAATATCCCTGGACGCATCCTAACAGCGATTGGTTTGCGCTCAGTCTGAAAAAACACAGTCGTACACAAAACCATAATTTCTCCGTTAATGGCGGAACCAAAACCGTAAATTATTTTGTATCCTTTGGTACGCAGTATGCCGATGGTATTTACAATGATGATAACGCCAAAAAGTTTAACCGGTATAACCTCAGGGCTAATATTGATATCAAAGTAAACAAATACCTTAATGTTGGTTTGGATGTAGACGGATCACAGGAAAACAGGTTTGGACCTTCGCTGGATGCACAAACTATATTTAATGTCATCAACCAGAACAAGCCCACAAGCATGGCTATATTTCCAAACGGACTTCCCGGTACGGGTGCCTTTGGTGCATCTTATAACCCTATACTCCGTTCAACTTTAGATGGTGGCTTTGATGATGATAAGCGCTACCGCAGCAATAATAAAATAAATGCTGTATTCAGAATTCCCGGTGTAGAAGGATTGTCGGTATCCAGCTATTTTGCTTACGATATTTTCTTCGGTAAAAGAAAATATTTCGATCATCCTGTTACGGGTTATTCTTTTGACAGAACAGCTTATCTCGCTGCCGGCAATGATGGTAGCCAGGACGGATCGGCTTTTCTGATTCCTGCTTCAGACGCTTATGATCCGCAGCTCACCAATTCTTTTAATTATACCAGCGCTAAAACATTTAATGCCCGGTTGAATTATGATAAAACGATTAACGACGTTCATAACATCAGTGCATTCATTGCTTATGAAAGTTCGGAGTCGAACGGTAATGGCATTACAGCTTTCCGCAGGTATTTCAACAGTGCCCAATTACCTTATTTATTTGCAGGTGGCGATGCTGAAAAGAACAATTCGGAATATGTTACCCTTGACTCACGTATTAATTATTTTGGAAGAATCAGCTACAATTATAAACAAACCTACCTGTTGCAGGTTGCCTTCCGCAGAGATGGATCTTTACGTTTCGCCAAAGAAAATCGTTGGGGCAATTTCCCAAGTGTGTTGGCTGGCTGGGTAGTATCCAATGAAAGTTTCTGGAAGGACAATGTACAATTTGTGGATTATTTTAAGCTAAAAGCTTCATGGGGTAAACTCGGTAACGACCTGGTGCCTCCTTTTCAATACCTGGCTTCCTATGCCTACGGTTTGGGTGGTGTATTTGGATCAGGCAACACTTATTTACCCGGACTATTTCAGTCTAACGCGCCTAATCCGATGATTACCTGGGAGGTTGCCAATGTGTATAACGTTGGATTTGAATCGCAGTTTTTCCAGAACCGGTTTACTTTAAATGCAGACTTCTTCTTCCAGAGAAGAAACAATATCCTGGTTACAAGAAATGCTTCTGTTCCCAGTTTCACAGGTCTTGTATTGCCCGATCAGAATTTCGGGATAGTTGAAAACAAGGGATTTGAAATTCAGCTAGGTTATAATGGAAAGGCAGGAAAGGATTTCTCCTACTCCATAAACGGTAATGTTGCGTTTGCGCGCAATAAGATGATTGATTTTGATGAAGCCCAGGCAACAGTACCATGGCAAACACTTACCGGTCATCCTATCGGTGCGTCGCTGTTGTATGAATCAGCAGGTATTTTCAGAGACCAGGCGCAGGTGGATAATACACCACATGTACCTGGCGCTATTCCCGGCGATGTAATCATCAAGGATCAGAATAAAGACGGTGTGATTGACAGCGATGACAGAATTGTATATGACAAAACCACCAACCCCGAGTTGACTTATGGCATATCCGTGAATCTGCGTTATAAAGGTTTTGCACTGAGTGCACTGGTGAATGGAGCAGGAGCATCATGGGTAAGAATGCTGGGTTCACAACAGGGGTCGGCAGGTGACTATTACCAGTTTTCCGCAGATGGAAGATGGACGCCCGATAATATTGACGCGAAGAAACCGAGAGCTTACGATGGGTCAGCAACATACTGGAGAGGAACCCACGTAACCGACATGGAATACCAGAATCAGTATTATGCACGATTAAAGAATGTTCAGTTGAGTTACACTGTGCCAAGGTCAATCTTAAAACTGAATGTGATCAGGGATGTGCAGGTATACGTTACCGGCGAAAACCTGTTTTTGATCTATTCTTCAAAAGACAGGATCTGGGATCCGGAATTCAGCGGCGTAAGAGACAATTATCCATTGATGAAAGTTTTTTCATTCGGTGCAAGATTTTCTTTTCAGTAAACATTTATAACAAAGATCATGAAACAATATAAATATAACCTGGTGTTTTTGTCGTTCCTGCTGATTTTTTCGGCTTGTAATAAGACCTCAATTTTAGACAAAACCCCACAGGACCAATATTCTGAAACTGTGCTCTGGTCCGACATCGGGCTGGTAGATTCTTACCTGGTTGACACGTATCACGCAACATCTATTGGTTTTACGCAGAATATGCTTTCCTCTGTTACAGACGAAGCGCATTCAACTTTTGATCATGGAGCGGAAGTGTATGTACAAGGCAATATAACAAAAGACAACCCGGCGGTGTGGGCGGTAAATGAATATGGCATTCCATCGTGGAATACGTATTTTTCAAATATTCAAAAGTTAAATACGCTCATTGCCAGGATTGATGCGGTAGCTGATGCTTATCCAGAATCGCAGAAAGCGGCTATAAAGGAACGCTCAGACGTAATGAAAGGAGAAGCCTATTTTCTCAGGGCATTTTGTTATACGCAATTACTCAGGATGTATGGCGGTGTGCCCATTTTGAAAGAACCACTTAATCTTAATGATGATTTCAGTAGCATCATCCGCGCAAGCTTTGCAGAAACGGTTGATTTTGTAGCTGCAGATTGCGATCTGGCTGCAGGGCTTTTACTGCCTGCTGCAACTACCCTCACAGGAAGAGCATCCAAGGGTGCGGCACTCGCCTTGAAATCACGAGCGCTACTTTTTGCCGCAAGTGATCTTACTGCTGATGGAACAGCAGCGAATAAGTATACAGGATATGAAAGCGCTGACAGAACCGCGCTGTGGACAGCAGCAAAAAATGCAGCTAAAGCCGTTATTGACCTGGGCGATTATTCCCTTGAAGATTTTGGCGCACCAGATAAACAAGCCGTGGCAATAAATTATTTCAATTTTTTTAAGGAGAAGGATCTTTCCAGCGTTGAAGTAATCTGGGGAAAGAAGTATGCGCTGTCTACCGGTGATAAAAATATGGTTAACCAATGGAATGGCGGTAATGGATGGGCGTTGTGGGCAAGTAATGCACCTACGCAAAACCTGGTTGATGCTTACGAGATGGAAGATGGAAGCAATTTCTTTGATCATTTTCAGATCAACGGCAGCGGCAATTATGTGAATACTTCGTCTACCTTCCATAACAAAAATCCTTATTACAACAGGGACCCACGGTTTTACGGCTCTATTTTATATGATAGTGCACGCTGGATGCCCCGTAACCCTGGTCTGCAGGCAATTGACCCAACCGGTGTTTACGACAGAAGAACAAGGATTGTTATTAACGGTGGAACCGAAGTGTCAAAAAGTTTTGGACTGGATACAAGGTTAGGACCCGTGTCAGGTTTTAACGGAAGCTTTACAGGTTACGTGATGAAGAAGATGCTTGATAATACTATTGACGCCAGTGTTCAATCAAACGAAAATGCGTGGATTGAAATGCGGTATGCTGAGATATTATTAAACTATGCAGAAGCTGCTCTCGCCCTTGGTGAAACAGGTATAGCAACAGACTATATCAACATGGTGCGTAACCGTGCAGGTATGCCGGATTTTACCGGCGACATAACTGCCGCACTCCGGTATGAACGCAGAGTGGAACTGGTATTTGAAAACAGCCGCTGGTATGATATAAGAAGGTGGAAGATGCTTGATGAAGCTTTGGTTGACGCGAAAGGCATGGACATTACAGAAACCATAACTGATGGAAACAGTGTTACTGTTTGGAAACAGATACCGGTAGAGACAAGATCAGCATTGGAAAAAATGTATTGGTTGCCCATTGCTGCTGATGAAATACGCAAAGCGCCGCAACTGGAGCAAAACCCCGGTTATCAATAGTTCGCAACTGATCACGTTTGAATATCTGTTTAAATAAGCCTTATCATGAAACAAGCGATCCTGTTTTTTGTATTGAGTTATTTTGCAGTGCATGTAAGTTGTAATCATCAGGATAAAAAAGATAATGTTACTATTGAAAAGGAAGCCGGCGCAACGGGAGATTGGTTACTGGGTGCCGGCACCTATACCTTTCATCGTTTCTCTTTTTTGGAAGCGCTGGATAAAGTAGACAGTTGTGGCTTGAAGTATATTGAAGTTTTTCCTGAGCAGGAGTTGGGCGGTGGACTGAAAAGTACAATGGATTATCACATGGATAGTTCAAAACAGCAACTGATACTGAAAAAGCTACAGGAGAAAGGATTGACCATGATTGCGTACGGAGTTGTAGCACCCAAGAGCGAAGCGGATTGGAAAATCCTGTTTGAATTTGGAAAGGCGATGAGTATCCGCACATTCACCTCTGAGCCCAACGAAAAAGATCTGCCGTATATTGCTACACTTTGCGACGAGTATGGCATTAATCTGGCTATTCATAATCACCCTTGGCCAAAACATTACTGGCATCCCGACACGGTACTCCATGCCATAAAGGGCTTGAGCCAAAGGGTAGGAGCCTGTGCGGATGTGGGGCATTGGGTACGGTCTGATCTGAATGCTGTAGATTGTCTGAAGCAATTGGAAGGTCATATACTGCACGTTCATATGAAAGACCTGGCTGCCATTGAAGGGAAAGATGATGGAGGCGACAATCGTGACGTACGTTGGGGAACGGGTGTAGTGAATTTTAAAGGCGTGATGCAGGAATTGAAAAGACAACACTTTACCGGGATGATATCCGCCGAATATGAAACAAACTGGCTAAACAATGTGCCTGATGTAATTGCAAGCGTGGAGAATTTCAGGAAAACAGAAAAGGAAATACAATAGCAAACCACATGAAAAGAAGAGAACTGATACGGGATCTTTTTATTGTTGGCGGTGGTTTTGTGCTGGCTGCTTCGTGCCGGCAAAAGAGCGGTAAAGCTGCAATTGTATTGAAAAATGTCAGTATTACCACGGAACAGGAGCAATTGCTCCATGGTGTTGCTTCAGCCATTATACCAACCACAGACACGCCCGGAGCCGGGGAATTAGGTTGTCATCTATTTGTATTGAAGATGCTGGATGATTGTTATGGGAAAACCGCACAGGAAAAATTTATAAAAGGAATAGATGCGCTTGATGCGTATGCGCAAAAAACAGCAGGATCACCTTTTGTAAAATGTAGCCAGGCGCAACAACGGCAATGGCTGAACGAAGCTGAAAACGAAAAGGCGGTTTCACTGGACATATTTTACTTTTTCAGTATTATGAAAGAACGGACGCTGGAAGGATATCTTACCTCCCAATATGTATTGACAAATATTAATAAATACGAGTTCATTCCATCGGAACAATATAACGGTTTCGCTCAGGCGAAGCTTTAAATAATACAGCAAATGGGTGATATGGATAATGGTTCAGTGAAAGACCGTACGTTCGATGCAATTGTGATCGGATCGGGGATGAGCGGGGGATGGGCTGCGAAAGAGTTTACCGAAAAGGGATTTAAAACACTTGTATTGGAAAGAGGCAGAGATGTGCAACACATTAAAGATTATCCCACAGCCAATATGTTTCCTTACGAATTTGAACATCGGGGAGAAATACCGCTTGAGGTGCAGAAAGCCAATCCCATCATCAACAAATGTTATGCTTTTAAGGAGGATGCGGCGCATTTTTTTGTAAAGGACGCGGAGCATCCTTATGTGCAGGAAAAACCGTTCGACTGGATCCGTGGTTACCAGGTGGGTGGCAAGTCGCTCATGTGGGCTAAGGCTACACAACGCTGGAGCAATTTTGATTATGAGGGACCAGTTAGAGATGGCTTTGCAGTAGACTGGCCGATCCGCTATGAGGATATGGCGCCGTGGTACAGTCATGTAGAAAAATTCGCGGGCATTTCAGGCAACAAAGATGGATTAGCGCAATTGCCGGATGGAGAATTTTTACCTCCTTTTCCACTGAATGCGGTGGAAGAATATTTTAAAAAACAATTAAAAGAAAAATATCAGCACCGTCATGTAATAAGTGAACGTGTGGCGCATTTAACCAAACCCAACCCGATCCACCTTGAACAGGGGAGAGCACAATGCATGACGCGTGATTTGTGTCAGCGCGGCTGTCCCCTGGGTGGTTATTTCAGCAGCAATTCGGCTACTATTCCCTGGGCTGCGAAAACAGGAAATTTAACCCTGCGTCCTCATTCGGTAGTGCATTCTATTATCTATGATGAACAAAAAGGGCGGGCTACCGGGGTAAGAGTGATTGATGCACACTCAAAAAAAGATATAGAATTTTATGCTAACGTAATTTTTGTAAATGCCGGTGCTTTGAACACTAATCTTGTATTGCTGAATTCCACATCCTCCCGCTTCCCGCAAGGGTTAGGCAATGATAGTGGCGTAATGGGAAAATTTGTAGCGTTTCACAATTACAGCGCACGTATTTCGGCGCAGTATAACGGGCTTAAAGAATTTACAACAGTAGGAAGAAATCCAGCCGGTGGCGGTTATATGCCCAGGTTCAGAAATCTTTTTAAACAGGAAACCCATTTTTTAAGAGGATATTCAGCGGGTTTTTCTGCCTACAGAAGTACACATGTAGATAGCAGTGGTACAGGCGCGGGATTGAAAGAGCGGATACTTCATCCTGAGATCGGCCCGTGGAAAATAGGCTCACATATGATGGGAGAAACTATTCCGAAAGAAACAAACTATGTGCGCCTTCATCCTGATAAAAAAGATGAGTGGGGAATACCACAACTCAGCATATCGGTAGTGTATGATGAAAATGATGCTAAGATGAAGGAAGATTATTTTGAGCAGTTTACAGAGATGCTTACAGAAACAGGCTTTGTAAATATTGAGCGGCACAGTTCCGATCAAAACCCCGGTATTGATATTCACGAAATGGGTGGTGTGCGCATGGGAAAAGATCCGAAAACATCGTTGCTGAATAAATGGAATCAACTGCATGCGTGCAACAATGTGTATGTAACAGATGGCGCCTGCATGACGTCTACCTCCACACAAAATCCATCGCTTACCTATATGGCGCTCACTGCAAGAGCAGTTGATCATGCGGTAAAGGAATCAAAAAAAGGGAATCTATAAACAGGTATAGCTAAAAAAAATAGTATGAATAAAGCCTCTTTTGTTTCGCTGACGTTTTGCCTTATAGCTGTTGCTTTAACAGGTCATGCGCAGCAGGCGCCGGGCTCAGCGGAAAAGCGCTTACTCCCGGTTCCGCAACACGTATCGTTTACGGGTAATAGTTATGTTATGGATGATAGCTGGTCTGTAAGCACTGTGCAGGTTCCGGCTGGTGATCAGGCATTATTAAACCTGGTGTCTGAACTTAAAGCGCGTTTTGGTATTTCTCTTGCCAATAAAAAAATGGGTATGCCAAAGGGAAAATCTGTTATTTTAAAAATACAACCAGGCGCCGTTAACATTGGCCCCACGACAGATACCAACCGAACGGCTTTAAAAAAGCAGGCCTATCGCTTAACGCTCACGAAGGAGAATATCACTATTACAGCCAACGCCCCGCAGGGACTTTTTATGTGCAAACAATGCTTCAATCCTTTAAGGTTTTAAAGGGAAAACTTATTTCACTACGGGTGAAATTGTTGATTGGCCTGATATGGATCTGCGCGTGATTTACTGGGACGATGCGCATCACCTTAAAGGCTGGATGCGATGAAACGCATCATCAGGCAGGCGGCATATTACAAAATCAGCGGCTTCGCTTTAAAGCTCGAAGGGCATTTTGAATTTAAGTCTGCACCATCTATCGTTGAACCCTATGCATATTCCGCCAAAGAATACCAGGAGCTTACTGATTATGCAAAGTCATTGTATGTAGAGTTGATTCCTTTTTTAGATGCTCCGGCACATATCGCTTTTATTTTAAAACATCCTGCTTATAAGACCACAGAGCTTTTCCTAATTCCAACTACGACCTTAGTGTAGTAAATCCCAAAGCTGACTCGTTAATACTAAACATGATGGATGATCTGTTTGCTGCTAACAAGGGTGGAAAATATGTAGTGTTCTCTACCGATGAAGCCTATTATACCGGCAAGGCACCTGGCGATAAAAAGCGGGCTGCTGAGCTGGGAGGCAATGGCAAGCTGTTGGCTGAATACGTAACCAGGATAGGTAATCAATTGCATAAAAGAGGACGAAATGCGATGATCTGGACTGAGTTCCCGATGAAAGAAGCAGATATGAATAATATTCCTTCCCATATTATCAGTGGTGTATATAACTCCGAATGGGCTGCTACTATAAAAGCACATGGAATGCGCCAGATGATCTATACCTCCACTCAGGGTGTTGAGCCGCTTTTTCCCACTTACTATCCGCTTGCACCAAAGGAACTGTTTAAAGATTCCACAAAAGCCACGGATGATGAAGAGCAACAAGGCACATTAGCGAAAGGCAGGGTAGGAGAGATGCTTGCCGAAATCAATAAGGCTACAGGCGAAAAGAAGTCGGATTTTATGGGTGTATTTGTAGCAGGATGGGCGGATGCCGGGCTTAACCCTGAAACATTTTGGTTAGGCTATGCTACAGGTGCTGCGGCCGGTTGGAAGAGCAATGGTGTAACAGCCAGTGATCTTACTTCCCGTTTTTATCCATCGTTTTATGGAAGAACAGTACAGATGGATAGCGTATATCGTTTGCTCAGCACACAGGCAGCGTTTTGGGGACGAAGCTGGTTATGGAAACCTTCCAATAACCGTTCACCCATCTTCGGTTACTCGGAAGCGGTATATGAAGTACCTAAACCCGCAAAGGATCAAACCTTGCCGGCTTTACCCTTACCATCCGTTACAGATCTTTCTTTGCCAGTAAATTGGAACGACAATAACGAGGTGCTGTTGAATGATGCGGAAAATTTTTTAAAAGAGAATAATGATCTGATGCGCTTATTGAACGAGAATATGTTTGCCGTGGATTTTCAGCAATACAACCTGCAGGTGCTTAGAACCGTAGCGTTGTTATGTCGTCAGAATCTTCAGTTGCTGCTTGATTTAAAAAGTGTGAATACGTTACTGGATGCTGCTGCAAAAACTGCAGTCAGTAATCCATCTATTGCTGTGGCGTTGACGGATCAGGCGCTTGATATAGTAAAGCGTGTAAGAAATGAACGTAACAATGTATGGCAGGCTGTTACAGCTACCTGGTACCAGGACTGGTTTCCTAAAGTGGCGGAAGCCAATGGTCGTACATTTTTGCACCAGGTAGATGATGTGAAAGATCATTATCCGGACAGAACGATAGATATGAGTTACCTGATTTACCGCCAATTGAAATTTCCTTTGGGCAAATGGGCGGAAGATGTATTAAAAGTGAGAAATCAATTCGCCAAACAACATAATTTGCCGGGGCGAACAGAAAATTTTAATTGGGAAAGTACAAAAGACTAAAGTGGTTATTATGGATGAAAGGCGGCAGCATAAACGCCTGTTTTCAATAGAAGATATCTTACAACTGCCTTCGGTAAGCAGTGTAGCCTTGTCGCCTTCAGGTGATCAGATTGTTTTTGTATTAACGGTGATTGTTGACAATAGTTACAGGGATGACATCGTGCTGATGGAGATTAATACTGGTGAACAACGAAAAATAGCGCAAGGTTCATCACCATTATGGTCACCCGATGGAAAGTATATCGCATATGTTGGAGATAACGCAGGTATAAACGCCCTGTTTTTATTTGAAACGCAGTCTGTAACAAATATACACTTGGTTAACATATATGGTTCCGACTATTTCATAGATCACTATTCGCTGCAGAATTTTTGTTGGTCGCCTGATGGTAAATCAATTGCCTATGTAAGTACGATGCGCACTGATAACGCAGCAGTATCCGATATTATAGTAATTAATGATCTTTTGTACAAAACGAAAGGGGGTAGAGGGCGTTATAGATATGCAGTCAACACGCCAACCCGGATCTGGCTGGTAAATATTGAAGACAAAGCAACACGAGCTATTGTTGAGAGTGGTTATCACGCACATTCGATTTCGTTTTCACCTGATGGAAATAAAATCTCTTTCGTCAGGAACAGTGATAGTTTGCCGGGTCTTACACAATCAAGTGATTGCTATTCAGTTGAAATTGTAACGGGAAAGGTTAAACGTATTTCGTCAGAAAAGGGATCTGTGTTTCAACCTTGCTGGTCTCCTGACGGAAAGTATATTGCCTATCTTGGAATAATGAGTGAGATCAGTACCAATGATAGTCCTGCTGAAGACACACAATTGTATATAGTGCCGGCTTCAGGCGGTAGCGCCATATGCTTAACCCGCACACTCGACAGAAGAGTGGAACAGCTTTGCTGGAATACGGTTTCTTCTCATATTTATTTTACCGCGGGCAATAAAGGCAATGTGGAATTGTACAGTGTTTCACTGGAGCGTTCCGTAATAGAAAAGATGCCCGGCAGTAAAGGAATGATCAGTGAATACGTGATCAGTAATGACGAAAAAAAGATCCTGTATGTTTTTGGTGATGCTTCGTACAGAGGAGAAATATTTTTATATGATGTTGAAAACACGGTGAGCAAACAACTTACTACTTTCAATACCTCTGTATTAAATAACGTACTTGTATCCCCGCCGGAATGTTTTTGGTTTAGGAGCTTTGATCAACTTTCTGTCCAGGGTTGGATAATTAAACCTGCTGACTTTGTTGCTGGAACGAAATATCCTTTGATCCTTGTTATTCATGGAGGACCACACAATATGTTTGGTGAAGTTTTTGAAGAAAGAATGCAATTGCTGGCAGCTAATGGGTATGGGGTATTATACATTAATCCCAGAGGCAGCACAGGCTATGGACAGCATTTTTCCAGCGGCACTATAGGTGCATGGGGTGAAGGAGATTATAAAGATCTGATGGCTGGCGTTGATGCTGCCATTGAAAAATACCAGTGGATTGATGCGCAGCGTTCAGGCGTTACCGGGCAAAGCTATGGAGGATATATGACCAACCGCATCATTACTAAAACAAAAAGATTCAAGGCCGCTGTAGCAGATGGAAGTATCAGTAATCTCATCAGTTTTGCAGGCACTTCGTTGTATCATTCATTGATGGAATCAGAATTACAAGGAAGTGTATACGATAATTTTGAGCTGCTATGGAATTGTTCACCCTTAAAGGAGATCGCTGAAGTATCTACACCGCTATTATTGCTGCATGGTGAAACAGATAATGAAGTGCCGTTATCGCAGGCGGAAGAAATGTATGTTGCCGTGAAAAAAAAGGGCGTTCCCACATCACTTGTTATATATAAGGATGAAGGGCATGGCTGGCGGCCTGATCTTCTTCCACAAAACAGAATTGATGTGCTTAAACGGATGATCGCATGGTTTGATGAATACCTTAAATAGTTACCGGAATGAACAATAAAAAAGGCTGGCTTGGTTTTGTGATTGTCCATGTTGTTTTTATGGGTGTATGGGGAGCGTTGATTGAGCTTCCTGAAAAAAATGGTTTTCCTGCAACGCTCGGGTATGTGGTATGGGCATTAACAATGATCCCTGCATCACTTGTGGCGTTGGTGATTAATGGATGGAAGCTGGAAACCGATAAGCGGTCTATATTCTGGGGATGCCTGGCAGGATTGCTTGGAGCAATAGGGCAACTGGTGCTTTTCTTCACTATAAAAATAGCGCCCGCTTACCTCGTATTTCCCTTGCTTTCACTCACCCCGGTTGTTACTATACTGTTGTCGGTTTTTATTTTAAAAGAAAAAACAGGGCGGCTTGGCTGGATCGGAATCGGTGTAGCGATTATCGCGATTTTGTTGCTGTCGTATTCTCCGCCAGGTAACCAGCAAACCAGCGGCTACTGGTGGATGTTATTGGCTGCTATTCCGCTGCTTGCATGGGGCGCGCAGGGTTATGTAATGCGTTTTGCTAATGAAACCATGAGGGCCGAAAGTATATTTTTCTATATGACGATCAGTTCTGTGGCGCTCATACCTGTAGCATTGATGATGACTGATTTTTCGCAACCAATCAACTGGGGGTTGAAAGGTCCATGGCTGTCTGCCGCTATACAGATTCTGAATGCGTTTGGAGCCCTCTGCCTCGTGTATGCGTTCCGGTATGGTAAAGCAATTATTATTGCGCCGATGACAACCGCGCTTTCTCCTGTACTAACAGTCGTTTTATCCCTTAGTATATATATGGTAATACCGCATCCTGTAATCATTGCAGGAATGATACTTGCCATCGTATCGGCATTATTGATGGGATTTGAGGAAACTAAAAATGAATAATAGATCAAATATATACATACCTGCTGTTTCTGTCATTGCAATAATAGTGGTGATTATTATTCCATTTACGCAGGCGTGGTGATTTTACAAACTATCAAAAAAAGATGACCCGCCTCAAAAAGACGGGTTTTTATTTTATGCAATTCATTGTACAAGTAACAGCAACAAACGATCCCACACTTATCAACCTGCTATCGGCCATTTTTATCCGGCGGTTGATCAGGATTCATTTTTTTCAAAGTATCTGTATGAAGCAAGATGAGCAACAGTTTTTAATTATTGCTGAAGGAAGCCTTGATGCGGCTGTAAAAATTATTCCCCAGATTCAAAAACAGGTGGATATATATACCGTACAATTATTTATAGCCTATAAAAACAAACCACACTATGAGCAGCCTGATATATAATTCAGTTTTGCCTCACATTAAACTGTACCTATTAAATGTAAATTACTTATTCCACCAGTTCAGGATACCATTTGCATACCCGGTTGATTTCTTCTACCTGACCAGGAGATAACTTCTCTTCAGAACTCAAACACCAGATGCCTTCCATTAATCCCTGCCTCTGCAATACTTCGTGAATGCCGGCAATAGATCCTTTGAAATTATTTTTAGCATCGAATAATGCGGCATTCATATCTGTTACCGCGATCCCTTTCGCTAACAGGTCTTTCAGCCCCGCATTGTTGTTGGCAATGCAGTTTTTTATTTCATGAAAGAGCTCCACCGATTTTTTTGTCCATACAGCCCAATGCCCGAGCAGTCCACCCACAAATCTTTTTTCAACCACTTCGCCATTCATGGTAAAACGATACGGCGTTAATAAATCGGCAACAATATTGTCATCGTTACCTGTATATAAAGCAATCTCGTTTCTTCTTGAAGAACTACATACTGCCCGAACCACATCAAGTGTTTGATAGCGGTTAAAGGCTGCTACTTTAATGGCATGCACATTGGAGATATCAGCGAAGTCGCGCCAGAACTCGTAACTTAATATTCTTCCGCCCACAGCAGGCTGTAAATAAAATCCAAAAACGGGAATGATTTCCGCAACAGCTTCCACTCTGCTGATCAATTCTTTTTCAGAGTAATTATTCAATCCTCCCATGCTTATCAGTCCAAAGTGATAACCATATTTCACCGCAAGTTCTGCTTCCCGTTTAGCCGTGTCTGTTGGTCCAACAATTCCCGCCACTTTAATAAAAGGGCGGTTGAGGTCCGCGTTGTTGATTTCTTCGGCTGCTAATTTCAATACCGGCTCCAGCAAGTTGAATTCCGGCCTTCTTATTTCAAACTGTGTAGTGTGTACTCCTACGGCAACACCGCCTGCGCCACTGGCGATATAATATTGTGTGAGCGCTCTTTGTCTTTTTTCATCTATCGTTAAATCCGCATGTAAGGAAAGCGGATGCGCCGGAATTACAGTGCCTTTGTGTAACAACGTTGATATATCAGAAGGTAGATGTGTCATTTGTTTTAAAATTTACCTGTTCTTTCCTGGAAATGTGTTTCTTTATTCAATACTTTACCACCATGCTCTAACCATTGCACCAACAGCTCCATAATTTTTTGTGGAGGCACACGGGGGTAACCGAAAAGGCGTATACATTCGGCCGCATTGCTTAACAAGGCTGTGGCTTGTTCTTCACCTGCAAAGGATGGTTGCTTATTCAAAAGCTGTCCAAACCCTTCCGCGATCCACCTTACCGATAAAATTTCCGGCCCTGTTACATTTATAATTTTTGCGGGAGAAGCGCAATGATGCAAAGCCCGGATAGCAATCTCATTGGCATCTGCCTGCCAGATCACATTTACATTGCCCATTCTTACATCAATAGGTTTTTCGTCTCTCACCGATTTTGCTATTTCAAGCAACACACCATAAGTAACGTCGTTGGCGTAATTGAGACGATAGATTAAAACCGGTGTATTGTTTTTTAAAGAATGGTATTGAAAGATTCTTTCTCTGCCCAGGCAGGATTGCGCATACTCCCCCAAAGGCTCGGGGGTAAGCGTTTCTGAAGCGCCTCCCATTACCACCGGTGTAAGCGGGTATACATTCCCGGTAGAGAAGGCAACAATCCGGGAGTTTTTGTATTTGTCGGCTACACGTCCTGGCAGGTAGGCATTCATCGCCCAGGTAAAAGATTCTTTGCCGGTGGTGCCGAATTTAGTGCCTGCCAGATAGAGGATATTTTTTGCATCGGGCAAAGCCTGCAATTGCGCGTCATCCAGCAAATCCGCACTGATGGTTTCAATGCCTTCCGATTGTAATTCCTGTTCCAACCCTGCTTCCGAGAAACGCGATACAGCAATTACTTTTTTGATTAGGCCTGCTTTGTTGATAGCTTGTTTTGCCAGTCTTGCTAAATCGGGTCCCATTTTACCTCCTGCACCCAGGATAATAATATCGCCATCTAACCTGGCTACATCTGCAATCAGTGCATCAGATGGCTCTAATAATTTCTTATAATAATCGCTGATATTGTTCATTTATTTAAAGTCCATTTTTACATATAAGATAAATACGCTTACCATTATCCAAACTCGGGCCCTGCAATGGCAAATTGTTGTGTAACAACTCCAGGGTGTTTGTTTGCACCCTTATACATTCTTATGAAAGGGCGTTGCTCCGTGAAGCCTATGGCTTTCAACCATCCTGTCCATTTGTTGTTGTGTTGCAGTGTGTCTATAATTACCGGCTTTTTATTCAACTGATGCATTGCCGCTACTGCAAGATCTTTTGCAATCTCCACATCATCAGCAATAATAGGGCCTAGCTGGTCGGAATGATATCCTTTACGACCGAAACAATAACCAACAAGTTTTTCTTTTTGTTTGGCTATAAAGGCAAATGAAGACGCGGCATTTCTGAAAGCGTTAAGCAGCGGGCTTCTGTCTGCGCCAAATACCAAAAGATCCATACTACTAACCATTACCATATCTTTTTCTTCCATCGGTTCAATACGCTCATTGTTTACTGAAGGCGGTTTTATGGCTGATGCCTGCATGCGCATTAGCGGATATTCATCTTTAAAATGCATTTGCAGATACAATTCTCTGCCAGCCGGAGTGGCATCTAGTTTTATCGTTTCTTCATCGCTTAAAATCTCCATGGCAGCATGCAGCAATTTCGAGCCAATGCCTCTGCGTTGAAAAGCAGGATCAACCAATAACATTCCAACCCAACTGAACAAACGATGATAGCTGATTGTGCTTACCGAACCAACCACTTTTTCTTCATGCTTAATCACTCTACAGCCATCAGGACTTACATGCAGCAACAACCGCCAGTCGTTCTCCACCTGGTTCCAATTATTTTTTCTGCAAAGAGAAAGTCCATCTTCAATATATGCAGCGCTAAAATTTTCAACACTGGTTATCATAATGCTTTGGTTTTTCTCGGTAGAAAAGCAATGGCTATAAAACCAGCCAGGGCCAGTACAATCAGCCATGAAAAAGCGGTTACATAACTGCCCGTATGATCTCTTATCCAGCCTACCAGCATTGGAGACAACGCGTCAGCTATTACATCACTTGTAAGAATTACACTCATTACAATGCCCAGGTTTTTTACACCAAACAGTTCCGCCGTCATTAATGGAATAATCATATAGTCGCCACCGAGCGCTACGCCGAACACAAAGGCGAATAGATAAATGATGCCTGGCTTATCTGCATAAAACAATAGTGGAATGGCAACAGCTACTAACAGATAGATGAGCAGCATTACCCATTTCTTGGCAATGCGGTCGCCCAGCCAACCCATGAACAAACGGCCAAGAATAGACGAAAACAGCACCAGTGAAAGCACATTAGCTGAATCCTCCTGCGTGAATTTCAAATCGAGACTGAAAAACAATTTAAGATTCTGACTGGTACCGCTTACTGCAGCTATGGAACACATACTACCAATGGCAAGCAAATAAAATGACGGGCTCCGGAATGCATCCGATAAAGATCCTTTTGAAAGAGCGGGAGTTTTGTCAGCAACCGGTTCCTCAGGTGAATCTTTTACAAACCATGCAGGTGGGAATGATATAATCAACATCAATAAACCAAGCAGCATCATGGCGTGATGCCATCCAAAATGAAGATTGAGCCATTTTGCTATCTGAGGTACCAGCATACCCCCAACGCCAACGCCAATATATGCAAAGCCCATTGCCTTGCCTCGTGATTTAGTAAACCAACGGGAGGTTAATACCTGGTTGGGTAACGGTCCACCACAGATATAACCCATAGCAGCCATCAAACTGAATATATAAAATTGCCAGCGTGCCGTCATTACTCCGAGTCCTACAAATGCAAGCCCACCGAACAAAACACCAATGAGTATCATTTTTCTCGGGCCATATTTTTCGATCAGCCATCCGGCCACAAATGCGAACAAAGCAACCACTACACGCCCGATAGCATTCCCGGAAGTAACAGTTGTGCGTGACCATCCAAATTCTTTCACCCAAAAATCATAGAAAAAAGACATACCGTAAAACAGAATGCCGATCAAGGAAAAAAGACTAAAGAAACCCGTTGCTGCAACCTGCGCCTGGTTGCGGTTAAGTTTTTGCATGTATACTAATTTCAGTTTTGCTACATATCCTTTGGTGGTATAGCGAAATATTTCGCTATCTCCACTGCCGATGGTTGTTTCACAGGTCTTACAATTCTAAAACCCACAAAGGATGCGTCTGTATTCCACCAATCACTTTTCGGAATCTGCGGATCGCGTTGTTTCCATCGCGCTGCCGATCCCAATCTTGCTGCACTACGCAGTGCTTCCGGATCATCGTCCCATGAGCCTCCGCGAACTGACCTTGGATATAATTTTGATGGCACAGCCCACGCATTGTCTTTGGTACTTTCTGCCGTTGCATAAAATCCGGGTAGGTACTGATCCAGCGTCCACTCACTTACGTTACCGTGCATATCATACAACCCCCATGCATTCGGTTTTTTGCTAGCAACTTTATGATATTTTTCATTGCTGTTTTTTGCATACCATGCATACTCGCTTAATTTGCTCACATCATCACCAAATGAATATGCTGTGGTTGATCCTGCCCGGCAAGCGTATTCCCATTCTGCTTCAGTAGGCAATCTATAAAAATGTCCTGTTTTTTGCGTTAACCATTTGCAATAAGCAAGTGCCGCATACTGCGTCATATTCACTGCAGGATAGCCGGCTTTTCCCATGCCAAAACTCATGTCAGTAAAAGGTGGTGTAGGTGAAGCTATAGCATCTACCTCCACTTTTTTACCTTCTGTCGTTTTTGTTTTATTCATTTTATCTTTTTCAATAGCAGGATAAACGAATAGTTCAAACTCCTCCCAGGTAATTTCATGCTTACCCATCCAGAAAGAATCAAGCATTACGGCATGCACCGGTCCTTCTGCTGGTTGGTGTCCCTTTTCCTGATCAGTGCTACCAATGGTCGCTTTGCCACCGGCGACAGGCACCATATCAAAACTTATTGTAGATCCGGCAATAGATTCGGTATACGCGTTGAAATCTACAGACGATAAATTCTTATTACTGATATCG
>JBGALP010000085.1:0-19031 GCA_044223805.1 Agriterribacter sp. | reverse complement strand
AACTTTGGATTGGTAATACAAATAACATTGTTTTATGTATATCTTTCCTTTTGTTGGCTATAGGATATAATCTATCCAACATTACATATTCTATGGGCGATATAAAAAATAATAGCCTAATTAATATTGTTAGAAATGTGGTGTATCTTATAACACTTTACTTTCTTTCGAAAGCATTTGGTTTAACAGGTGTATTATTGTCCTTTGCCATACCCCTTTTTATTCTGTTGGCGTATTACCCCAAAAAAGTATGTCAGATTGCATTTTTTACCAAAAATAATATCAGGGCTGTAGTAAATGAAACATCTGTGGTTGGTATTATAATAGCAGTTTGTAGTATTCTATCTTATAGTATAAATATTGAAGTATCCTTTGCATGGCTGATAGGCTTGGCGGCATTGTATGCTGCATTCTATATTGGAATGCTTTTTTTGTTTAGTAAAGGATTTAAAGGAGAGATGGCGGGTATTAGAAGACAAATAATATCGAGAATTAATCCATCCCGATTGGGGGTTAATTCTTAGAAGCTAGACTGATGGTTAAACTTACGAGATAGATCAATCTAATAAAGAAGATTCGGTTAAAAATATCTGAAGATTTTTTTAAAGAAATAGTACAATGGGAATCAAAAATCTTGTTGCAGGTCCGAATCACGGAAAAGTATCAAAATGGAATAAAGCGAAGCGTAAGATTAATTCAATTGTCCTGAAAAAGACTACTGGTACTTTTTTGCAATTCTGGTTGTACCGTTCTTATTGGCAGTATAAATTTTACCCGAAAAAAGAAAATACATCTTTTGATACTTGTTATTTTACAGCCATACCCAATGCGGGGGCAGGCATAGGTCATCAACTGGCTAATTGGATTGCAGGGTATTGGTTTGCTAACCAATTCGGGCTAAAATTTGCGCACACTCCATTTTCGTCAAAAAACTGGGAAGATTTTTTTGGTTTTGGAATAAATGAACCTAGAGCTTCGGAATTGATTAAAAGCGGTTATGCTAAAGTCAGGCTTCCATTATTTCATGAACATAATAAAAGCGAAATAGCCATTATAAAAGACATTATTCAATCCTACGGTAATAGAAAAGTGGTTTTTGTTGCAGCGCAGGATCAGTATTATAAAGCGCAGTTTGGAGTAATAACAGCTATAAAAAATAAATTTTATAGTGCAACTGCCCGAAACAGCAACAAATTAATTTTTAATCCTGATCATTACAATGTTGCTATTCATGTTAGAAGAGGAGATATAGTTACTGACATCAGCAATAAAATTCATAATAAATCAGCTCGTTTTCAAAGTAATGATTATTTCATAACAACTTTGACCAATACATTACAACAACTCAATACACATAAGCCAGTCTTTATTTACTTGTTTTCGCAAGGTGATGCAAAGGATTTTAAAGTATTTGAGGAGTTTCCAAATCTGAGACTTTGTTTGGAAATGGGAGCAATGGATTCTTTTAATCATATGGTACACGCGGACGTTCTTATTACAAGCAGAAGTTCGTTTTCTTATAAAGCTGCATTACTGAATAATGGATTAAAGGTATGCCCTGCCAATTTCTGGCATGGGTATCCTGCATCTGATGACTTTGTTTTAGTTGACGATGATGGTGAGTTTAAGCAAAAAGAATGTACCAACTGATAATGAAAATAAGTGTTCTTTAAATGAAAGCCTCGAACCTATCATATTAATATAAATGAAGCATAAAATCTGTTTTGTATTAGGTTCTTATCCAGTTCTTTCCCAGCCTTTTTTATATAATCAGATATTAGAGGTGATGCGGGAACCTGGGTATCATGTAGAAATTGTCGTGTTCAATAAAACCAACGAAAAAGTTCATCAGGCGTATGAATCGCTTAATGATAGAGTGATTTTTTTTCCGATGGGCACTGGCGCAAAATTATTGGATAGATTAAGAATGTCTCTTAAAGCAATTATTTCACTCCTGTTTTCACGCCCATTCGTGTTTTTTCAGGCGCTTAATTTTTTTAAATATGCTGAAAACGCATGGAATCTTAATTACGTAATTCTGGCTAATCATTTTAAAAAGATTGATGATGCAATTATATCGGCGCATTTGGTACTACCGGTGAACAATAGCTGATCTTAAAGCTATAGGTGCTATAAAAGCACCGATGTTGGCTTCTTTTCACGGAATGGATATTACTGTATTCCCCAAAACACACGGGAAAGCATATTATACAAGACTGTTTAAGATAGCTGAAATGTTCACTGGTAATTCAACATTCATCATCAATAAAATGTATGAGAACGGTTGCCC
Organism: Agriterribacter sp.; assembly: GCA_044223805.1. GTDB lineage: Bacteria > Bacteroidota > Bacteroidia > Chitinophagales > Chitinophagaceae > Agriterribacter. The sequence continues at coordinate 16,741 of JBGALP010000085.1, read as the reverse complement.
GCCTGAAAAAACATTTAAAATGCAGATGTATTAACATAGATCAATTTGAATACAGAGGTAGTGCTCCAGTAAGAAATGTATTGAAAATTTTTACCGTTGGTAGATTTGTAGAAAAAAAAGGATATGAATATTCATTAAAAGCTGTTGCCCTCTTAAAAAAACAGAATATTGCTTTTCAATACGATATTGTTGAAGGCGCTAAAGAAAAAATGATAGCGCTTGCCCGGGAACTTGGTATAGAGAAATCAGTAGTATTTCATGGTGGCATGAAGCAGGAAGAGTTAAAAAAAATCTATAGTGCTTCACATATTTTTCTTTTACCCAGCGTCACTGCTGCAAATGGAGACACTGAAGGACAGGGATTGGTATTGCAGGAAGCTCAGGCTATTGGTGTGCCTGTATTGGCTACACTGCACAATGGATTCCCTGACAGCATTATTGAAGGAAAAACAGGATATCTGGTTCCCGAAAAAGATCATGTGGCATTGTATAATAAATTAGTACTGTTAAATAATAACGAACTGCTTTGTGCGGAAATGGGAGAGCTGGGAAGGGAATTTGTAGAACAAAGTTTTGATTCGAAAATTGTTGTAAAAAATTTATTAAAATTATATGAAATATTACTGCGGATAGCGGTAAAATAAATACTGTTATGAACTCAATTTACCGTGTTTATACCAAATTAATTGGTGCTGACAAATTGTTTGACCGCTCTGCAGAAAACGTGCAGGTTACGGGCCAACCTGCTTCTGATTTGATCCGTGAAAAAATTCTTGAAGGCAAACCCTTGATGATCGCCCGATTTGGTTCTACCGAATTGAATTGTATACTCAACTATTATTTTATACAACAGGGTTTGCTGGGAAATGTGAAAAATATCTTTTTGGGTATTCCATATTTTCTAAAAATGAAAAGTGGGATTGTTAATAACATGGAAGTATTATCAGGTTTTTTTCCACCAACATCAGCCAACATAGAACGGTTTTGTGAAATGTCCTTAAAAGACCTGCCAGAAATAGATATTCTAGGCTCATGGTTGAACCAGGAAAAATTTCTTTACCAGTATTTTAATCACCAACATGTAAGGGTCAGGCTGGGAGATATTACACCGTTACGTCACACACATCCATGGAGCATTGCCCTGGAAGGGAAAAAGGTGTTGGTAGTGCATCCTTTTGAGGACACTATTATTAAACAGTATGGCAAAAGAGCCTTTTTGTTTAAAGATGAGGTATTCTGGATTTTGAGTTGAAAATGCCAAAGGCTGTTCAATCTATATTGACACTAAACATATATAAAGATTGGTTTGAAGCACTGGATTATATGAGAGATAAAATAGCTCATATTGATTTTGATATCGCTATTCTTGGCTGTGGAGCATACGGCATGCCACTGGCTGCAGATATCAAGAATACGTGCAGCAAACTAAACTATCATTTTGGGGTGAAGCAAACGTTATTTGGCATAAAGGGAAAGCGTTGGGAAGATAAAATCTATAATTATCACAATAAATTTTACAACGATTATTGGTGAGGCTTCAAATGAAGAAACCCCGGCAAATGTTAATAAGGTTGAAGGTGCGTGTTATTGGTAAGCGCCCAAAATGGATTGTTTAAACAAGTAACAGCTATGCACATTGGAATTGTAAGTCATGTTTCTACAGCACATTTATCTGAATATTTATACTTAAAAGGCGGCGAACCGCCAGGAACAAGTGGCGCTACGGCTCCTAACTTATTGGTTATAGAATTAATTAAACGTGGATACCAGGTTTCTGTATTTGCATTAACCAGCGGTCTGGCTGAAAATGCTGAATATATTGTTCATGGTAAAGGGCTAACGATTTATTATGGCGCGTACCGAAAGCCTAAAGCTGTAATATTTGATCTGTTTAAAAAGGAAAGACGGTTTCTGAAAAAGAAAATCTTAGAGATCAGTCCTGACGTACTGCATGCGCATTGGCAATATGAGTATGCATGGGCTGCACTTGACACTGGATTGCCAACTATAGTTACATGTAGAGATAGCCCGGTTAAGGTATTGCTGCTGCATAAAAATCTATACAGGTTCTGCAGAATGATTATGGCTTACATTGTCCTTAAGAAATCAACATACATAACAGCAACTTCCAGCTACCTGGCAGACGAATTAAAAAAATTTGGCGTTAAAAGAAATATTCATGTAATTCCCAATTTTGAACCAGATTGGTTATTCAGCATGGCGCAGTATGCAAGTAAAAATTTACAGAAGCCTTTAATCATCATGATTAATAATGGCTTTGATAAGCGGAAAAATGTGGGAACGGGTATTGAAGCTTTTCAATTATTCAGAAAAAAATACCCGCAGGCGGAATTGCATTTATATGGCAACAGCTATGAGGTGGAAGGAGAAGCGGCTCAATGGGCTGCATCTAAAGGATTAGATGAACAGGTGTACTACAAAGGATATCTTGATTTTGCAGGTTTAATGAAGAGCCTTGAAAAATATACCATGATGGTGCATCCTTCTATAGAAGAAACATTCGGTAATACATTAACGGAAAGTATGGCCGTAGGAGTGCCTGTAGTGGGAGGAGAAAGAAGTGGTTCTGTTCCCTGGGTAATAGGAGAAGCACAAAATGGAGGGTTATTGGCGGACATCACCAGCCCATCTTCCATTGCTGCTGCTATGGAGAACATAATACAGGATCAAGCAACCTACCAAAGGTTTGTGGCATTTGCAAAAAGGAAGCCAGTGACGGGTTCTCGTCTGGAAAAGTGATGGATGATTATATCAAACTTTATAAAAAGGATGTTTTATCTTGAATCATTTTTATTCATGAAAATATTAAGACTATCATACAGGGCTGCACGGAAAATTAAAAGAATCCTGCTTTGTTTTACTGATGATATTATAACTAAGTTTTACCTGAAAGTAAATAATGTAAAGTATGGGAAAAATATTACATCTAACGGTGTCATAAGTTTGATATACGCCTAAATGGTTCTCTATGTATTGGTGATAATTTCAGTATGAATAACGGAAATAACCATAATATGATTAGACGACAGCAACCTTGTTATTTTGTAGTAATGGAAGGGCAACATACATAATAGGGAATAATGTTGGAATAAGCTCAACCGCTTTTGTATGCAGCACGCAAATTGAGATAGGTAATAATGTAAAAATCGGTGGCAATGCGGTAATATATGATACTGATTTTCACAGTATAAATTTTGGTTTCCGTTTAGATCCGAAGCTCGATAGAGCCAATGCTAAAAACGCACCGATTAAAATTGGCAATAACGTTTTTATCGGTGCACACGCTACTATCTTAAAAGGTGTTACTATAGGCGACAAAGCAATTATCGGAGCATGCTCTGTAGTTACCAAAAATATACCCGCCGGTGAAATATGGGCAGGCAATCCCGCAAAATTTTTAAAAAAGCTAGGTTGAGCACAGGTTTAAAAAATATCAAAAATAAAAGAGCTGCCTAATGAAAATTGGTTTGCGGAAGTTGGTTATTTATTCCTTTACTACGTTGTTGATCGCCGACTCCCTGGATTATTTGGCAGGAGTACAGGCAATTAATTTTAATCCAGCGTTTGTAACTGCTTCTTTGAAGATAGTTTCGCTGTATTGCCTGTTTGTATATCAGCGTAAAAACAATTGGAAGAAGGCGATTCCCAAACCTGCGGTGAATCTTTTTACATGGCTTATTTTATGGAATACAGTAACAGTTATCCGTGGCGCTTTATCCGCGCGGGACTATTGGGACTGGAGATTCCTGGGATTATCATCGTTCTTTTATTTTTTTATACCATATGCCATGGTAATTGGAGTGATGTTTTATTCCAATGCACATCTGTTTAAATGGATTCTGAAGAAAGTATATGTTTATTCGTTTGTAGCGCTGCCGTTAACTTTGTTTGGTTTTTTGCTTTATTCCAGGATTATTATTTCTGTGTGGATGTATATTTTGCTGAGTGTATACTTAAAGAAATCATGGCGCCTGATAATTTTATTTGCTGGCTTCTGTTCTATAATAACGGGTTATGAAATCAGGGCGAACGCATTGAGGATTGGGGTCGCAGTATTGTTGATGATGATATACTTCCTGAGGAGATTTATAAGCGCCGCATGGTTAAAAATACTGTGCGGCCTCCTATTTATGGCGCCTTTTATTCTTATTTTCCTGGGGTTTACAGGTAAGTTTAATGTTTTTCAACCATTTGAAGATAATGATGAGATTTTTGTAGTTGGTGAAGGAGAAAAAGCCAGCACTAATCTTGCCCAGGATACCCGCACTGGGTTATATCAGGAGATATTTGCTTCCATACATGATAATGTTTCCTTAGTTTTTGGCGGTGGGGCTACAGCAAAATATGAATCAAGGATTATTATTGAGGCGAATAACGACAGGGGTAGGTACCGATCCGAAGTGGGATTTTTAAATACAATATTATATTCCGGTATTGTTGGCGTGGTGCTTTATTTTTTGATTTTGTGTTACGCGGCGTATTACGCACTTAATAGGTCCAATAATTTTTTTAGTAAGATACTGGCTGTGTTTCTAGCTTTCAGATGGGTGCTATTTTTTGTTGAGGATATTACCATGTATGATATGAATTTTTATTTTTTGTGGATAGCTATTGGCATTTGTTTTTCTAACCAATTCCGGAATCAAACAGATTATCAGATTAAGGGCTGGGTTACCAGGTATGTTCAGGGATAGTAATTTAATATTTAAAGTGTGAAAATCAGTATTTCTTATATCGCCGTTCTTATTACTTGTCACAACCGCAGGGATAAGACAGTCCGAAGCCTAGAGTGTTTATTCAATCAGGATCAACTAGGGTCCACCTTTAAGGTTGAAGTATTTTTGGTGGATGACGGATCTACTGATGGTACAGCCACTGCAGTAAAGGCGAAATTCCCGGATGTTAATGTCATTCAGGGTAATGGATCATTGTACTGGAACAGGGGAATGCATATGGCATGGCAGGCAGCTAAAGCTGCCAGGGATTTTGACTATTATTTGTGGCTGAATGATGACACAGATCTAAAGCCATGCGCTATTGCAGAAATGTTGAATTGCGCCGATAGTACAAAGGGGAAGGCAATCGTTTGTGGTGCTATTTGTTCGTCGGCAACAAACAGTTTTACCTATGGTGGGCGAACAGAAAAAAGCGAATTGGTAATTCCTAACGGGAATTTGCAGCCTTGTTACACTATTAATGGTAATTGTGTTTTGGTTAGTAAAACCATTTGTGATCATACCGGTATTTTAGATCCCGTTTTTCCACATGCCATAGGAGACTATGAATATGGATTACGGGCGATAAAAAATGGTTTCGAAATTGTTACTACCAGAATATTTATAGGGTATTGCGAACGTAATGCCTCTCTTCCGGCATGGTGTTATAATAGCGTTCCGTTAATCAAAAGAATAAAAGCGCTGTATTCGCCATTGGGCAATAGTCATCCTTACTATTTTTTTATTTTTGAAAAGAAATATTACGGATGGCTACAGGCAGCCAAACATTATTTCACCATACATTTAAGGGCATTAATACCTGCATTATGGAAATAAAAACACCGTTTGTGTTTCAAGTGGATGCTGATATTGTTAACAATATTTACCGTACGCAGCCAAATTATCTTATTGAATATAATGAAGCTGTGCCCAAGGATTATTGCATCGTTTATTTCAGCAGCAATGATCTTTATTATCCTAATAATGAAATTGCATTTATAGAAAGTATTATTAAAAAAAACAGGTTTGAATGGTATGGCAACAGGATAAACTATGGATATAAACATATCTTCCTACGTGACATTAAGAAGCAGTGGTATCTTACCGGCGTAAATGAGCAGTTGAATAGTCCTGAAAACCTGTATACATTTTTATTGGAAGAAACGAAAGGCTATAAAACCATTTTGTTGGGTAGCTCTGCCGGAGGTTTTATTTCGGTGATTTTAGGACAGTTACTCAACGCTGAAAGAATATACAGCTTCAATGGACAGTTTGAAATTTTCTCGCTGCTGGAAAAACCTAACGCGGAAACAATTGACCCTATACTCTTTCGTAACAAAGAAAACCAGGCTTTATTGCCTTACTATCGCGCTTCAAATTTCATAAAACACCCGCAAAGCATATATTATTTTCATTCCAGTAAAAGCCAGTGGGATATAGAGCAAAGCGCAGAAGTGAAACAATTTCATTGAATAAGATAAACTTTATAACAAGTAATCACGGTGTGCCTTTTTTAAAATCAAACTTGCCGGTTGTATTGAATTTGCCTTTAGAAGATCTTAAAAAGTTGTCTGGTAAAACAATGCATCCCCTTACTTTTTCGTTGAAAATGGTGGGCCTTACAAAAACGCTGGAGGGATTGAAATCTATTGCTCAATTTGCATTAAATAAGATATATATAAGAACTGTTCAGAAATGGAAAAAGACTAAATAGCCAGAATTATATTTATGGAAAAAGTTTTACTATCAGCTTTTGCCTGCGACCCAACAAAAGGATCTGAACCTGGTAACGGCTGGAACTGGGCAACTGGCCTGGCTGCAAAGGGATTTGAAGTGCATTGTGTAACACGCAGTATATCTAGGGCGGCCATTGAATCTGCTTCACCACCTTCCAACCTTCATTTTCATTATATTCAATTATCGCTAGGGATGGAAAAGCTGTATTTTGCATCCCAGCCTACTATGTATCTTTATTATATTTTATGGCAATGGAAGGCATACAAAAAATCATCAGCACTACACAAAAGTCAGCAGTTCAAAATAGCGCATCATGTTACATGGGGTAGTTTGCAAATGGGTTCCTTCATGTATAAGTTAAACATCCCATTTATTTTTGGACCTGCTGGCGGAGGACAGGCCGCACCTGTAACGTTTAAAAAGTACTTTCAAAATCACTGGGGTGCTGAAGAAAAAAGAGAATCGGTTACCCGGCTAATGTTGAAATACAATCCCGCCTGTAAAAATATGTTGAAGAAGGCTTCTGCTGTATTGGTATCTAATAAGGATACATTAAAAATGGCCGAGCAAAATGGTGCATCTTATGTTAGTTTCACCCTTGATGCAGCATTGCCTACGGCTTTCTTTCCTGAAAAAAATACTTTGAAATCGCCCGTAAAAGGTACACTAAAGCTATTATGGGTTGGTCGGTTTATGCCACGAAAAGGTGTTTTATTGTTGCTGGATGTAATGAAGGAATTGAAGGCTTACACGGGAATCACGCTCACGGTTGTTGGTGATGGAGAAATGAAAGATGCTTTTTTAAACAAAATAAAAGAATATGGATTAGAAAACACCGTGTATTGGAAAGGAAAAGTACCCTTCGAAAAAGTGCGTGAATATTACGCTGATCACGATGTGTTTTTTTATACTTCGCTGAGAGATTCATGTCCGGCACAATTAATAGAAGCTATGGCTTTCGGACTGCCGGTAGTTACACTGGATTTACATGGGCAAGCTTTGATTGTAGACGCTGACAGAGGTTTCAAGTGTGCATGTGATACGCCCGAAACGGCTATTGCGCATTTGAAAAATGCAATTGTAGAATTATATGCCAAACCGATATTGGTAGAGCAAATGAGTGCCGCTGCATATGAATTTGCATCCAGGCAGACATGGGAGAAAAAAATAAATACTATAGTTGACCAATATTACAAGTAATGAATACCGCACCCATCCTTTTATTTACTTACAAACGTCTTGACACTTTAAAGCTTGCGGTTGCCGCTTTACAAAAGAACGTATTTGCTGAGGTTAGTGACCTTTTTATTTTTTCTGATGCCGCCAAAAAAGAAGTGGATCAACAGGCGGTAAAAGATGTAAGAGAGTTTTTGCATACCATTACCGGGTTTAAAAAAATAACCATCGTAGAAAGAGAGCACAACTGGGGGCTTGCCAAATCAATTATTGCAGGTACTTCTTTAGTTTTAGAAGACTACGAACATGCCATAGTTTTGGAAGATGATCTTATTGCTACGCCTAATTTTCTGGCTTTTATGAATGAAAGTTTACGCCGGTATAAAAATGAAAAAGAGGTTTTCAGTATATCGGGGTATTCCTTTGATCTATATACAGATAAAAAACAATATCCACATGATGCTTATTTTTTAAACAGGGGATGGTCGTGGGGATGGGCAACCTGGAAAGACAGGTGGAAGGACGTAGATTGGGACGTAAACACGTATAAGACTTTTATTACCGATAAAAAAGCACAAAAGGCCTTTGCCGAAGGCGGTTCGGATTTGAATAAAATGTTGAGAGAACAAATGGAAGGAAGGCTTGACTCCTGGGCTATACGCTGGTTCTATCACCAGTTCAAGGTAGGCGGATTGACATTATACCCAGTATTCTCAAAAATATATAATGCAGGTTTTGATGCATTTGCTACACACACTACCGGTTCTGAAAAAAGATATATTCCTGCTTTGGATATGGAAAGAAAAACCACTTTTATTTTTCCAACTGATGTTGCTATTACGGGTTTATTTCAGCAGTTGTTTAAGAGGAGAATGGGAATTGGTGCACGAATACAATCAAAACTGCAAACTATTGTGTCAAGAGTTTTTAAAAGAAAGAAGTGATACGGGTTATAAAAAAATTAAGAAATATATACCTTGCCCGGTTTAAGTGGCGCAGGTTTGAGATTGGAACCGGCTTTCATGCGGGAGCGCGGGTTCGGCTTTGGGCGAAAACTACGCTCAAAATCGGAAAGAATTTTTATATTGGACGGGACTCGCAGATCGAATCAGATTGTATAATTGGTGATTATGTAATCTTTGGAAATAAAGTGGCTATTGTGGGTAAATACGATCATCATTATCAACAGACAGGCATACCTGTACGGCATGCTATGCAGATAAGAGATGCCGCGTACAATTGGAAAGGTATTGATGCCCCACCCACAGTTATAGGTAATGATGTGTGGGTAGGATATGGTGTTATTATTATGAGTGGCGTGAAAATAGGTGATGGAGCCATTATAGCAGCAGGTTCAGTAGTAGTAAAAGATGTTGAGCAATATAGCATATATGGTGGTGTACCCGCTAAAAAAATAAAAGATAGATTTGAGCAACCTGAAGACCTCGAAGCACACAAAAGATTGCTTTTGAAAAATTATTCTTTCTAAGTAATACAATCAATTAGCATCTACATTATTGTAATGGTTTCAAATAGAATAAATACTATAGACGCCAGTATAGGTAAATCGCCATTACTGTATGCAGCAATGCTGCTTGGCATACCGTTTATAATAGTGTTTGTATATACCCATGGTTTAAGCACTGGACTCGACCCTATATTTTCAGTTGATGAAGGAGCCTTTCATTATCCCACTATTTTACAATTTGCTAAACAACTTCCTTTTCCAGATGTAAGAGATTATAATTCGGCTACCACTCCTCTTTTTCATATTTTATTTGCATGTTTAAGCAAAATAACCGGGGACGGTATACAGCATCTGCGAATGATAAATTTCCTCATTACATATGCTACAGTGGTTTTGTTTTTTAGAATATTAATAACAGAGTATAAAATATCCTTTAAAAATGCGTTCTTATTTACATTAGTATTCGCGTTATCACCCTATTTTTTCAGAGAGGCCTTTGTTGTACTTACAGACAACCTTCCGATATTATGGTTATTGTTGTTTTTTCACTTCTATTTTAAATATAAAGAAAAAGGAAGTACCAGCTTATTTGGCTGGAGTATGTTATTTATAATGTTGCTTTGCTTAACCAGGCAAACATATTTATATGTGTGGCTTGCAGTAGTTATAGATTTATTGAGACAGCATTTATCTTCAAAAAATAAACTTAAAAGTCTTTCTCTTTGTTTAATAGCTGCAATGCCTACGTTTGCGCTTTTTTATGTATGGAAAGGATTAACACCACCAGCCTTTATAAAATTTCATACCAGAACCTCATTATTAAATGTAAAGGCAATAGCTTATGGCTTTAGTGTTATTGGTTTTTACGCTATGTTTATCCTGAATTCGGGTATTTATATGCCTTTTCTTAAAAAAGAAAAAAATAAAATAATAATAGCAATTGCTTTGGCGTGGATATTATTATATTTTTTTCCGCTTGTAAAAATGCACGAAGACTTTGGGTATTTATGGTACATAGCTGCACCTTTGCCAAAAATTCAGCAATCCTCTATCCTGTTTTATATTTTAACAGCATTAGGGGTATGTAGTTTTTTAAGTATCTGGCAAAAAGAAGGAATGAGTTTTTACATGTTATTCATCTTAGGATTATTGTTTTCTGAGGTGCCTAATAAATTTATATTTCAGCGATATTATGATAGCAGTATTTTGATTTTTCTCATTTTTATAAATGCTAAATATCATGTGTCAAATAAATCAGACTATTATCGCAGAGCTATACTTATTGTTTTTTTTATTGCGTATTTTGTTGTGTTTACAGCTGTGTAACCAACTGTAATTGAGGAATAATAATTTAGCACAAAAATATCCTCGTCGCAAAGCCACCTTGTCCATAAACATCCTCCTGAATTCACATTAAATTGATCACATTCTTTATAAAATAAAGATGAAAATAAAGCTCTTAAGCTTATTGGTAACAACGGGCAGTTACAAGAAATTTGTTGAAGATATATGTGCAATGGCGTTACTTAATAAAGGCTCGTACGTATGCGTGTCTAACGTACATATGATTATTGAAGCACATAAAGATCCCGCATTTGCGGCGGTAGTTAATAATGCTGATATGGCAACACCTGATGGAATGCCACTGGTTTGGGCTATGAAAAGATTATATGGCATACAGCAAGACAGAGTAGCGGGTATGGATTTATTGCCTGATCTGTTACAAGCGTCAGCCCTGAGAAAAATACCGGTTTATTTTTATGGCACTACCCAACATATTTTAGAAAAGACGGATGAGTATGTAAAAGCAAATTTTCCTGGTCTGGTGTTGGCAGGATTTTACAGTCCTCCTTTTCGTGCACTTACAAAACAAGAAGAAACCGATATAAAGGATAGAATCAATAACAGCGGAGCAAAGTTAGTTTTCGTAGCTCTTGGTTGCCCCAAGCAGGAAAAATGGATGGCCTCCATGAAAAACAACGTTAATGCCTGTATGGTAGGAATAGGGGCTGCACTGCCGGTAATGGTAGGTATGCAAAAAAGAGCACCTTTGTGGATGCGGAATGCCGGGCTTGAATGGTTTTATAGACTTTTGCAGGAGCCAGGCAGGCTTGCTAAACGTTATTTTGTTACTAACAGCCTGTTTATATGGCTGCTTTTTAAAAGCCTGGCTAAACAAGGATTTGCCAGTAAATCCGTTTCTGATAATGGGGCAATGCAGCAATAGCTGCACATTTCTAAAAAAGCTGAGTATTATGATATATCACAGTTCACTATTTGAAATAGTCATATTATGAATCAACATCTTTCAAACCTGATACGGGTTGGGTTCCTTCTTCTGGATCTCCTGGCGCTGAATACGGTTTATTTTAGTTGCAAATTTTTCTTCTGGAATCATATTCCGGCGGATTTGTATATGCAATACACCTATTTGTGGATGTGGTGTAATATAGCCTGGCTAATAGTAAGCTGGGGAAATAATACTTACCGCAATACCGATATGTTTTCGTTTGAGCGTTTTTCTCGTAATACCACTCATGCATATGGATATTTTTTAGGGTTAGTAACTTCATATCTGTTTCTTTATAAGCAAGGCGAGGTTTCACGCCTGTTTTTTTTAAGTGTGCTGGTGTCGTTTGCGTTAGGGCTTATTGCCAACAGAATTATACACCTCGGTTTATATCATTATTTCCGCAATAAAGCTTACATCACCCGCAAGGTTGTAATTATTGGGTATAATCAACGTGCACAAAAACTGGCAGATTATCTTGAACAGCAGCCTATTTATACGGAAATATTAGGGTTTTGTGAAGATGAGAATAATATACACGAGCTCACGCATTATCCTATAATAACCGACAGGAAAAATCTTATCGCCATTTCATTAAAAGAACAGGTTACAGAGATTTTTTCCACCATCTCACCCGAAGAAGACAAATACATTTATACGCTGATGAACCAGGCTGATCAGGCCTGTATCAGGTTTAAAATATTGCCTAATCTCGATCATTTTATCAGGCGCCCCGTGCATATTGAATATATTGAAGATATGCCCGTTTTGTCTCCCCGCAACGAGCCGCTTGATGATGTTGGTAACCGTATAAAAAAGAGGTTTTTTGATATTATGGTAAGCAGTATCGCCATCATATTTATTTTATCGTGGCTGGTGCCGTTGCTGGCATTATTGATAAAGCTTGAATCACGGGGTCCTGTTTTTTTTGTACAAAAACGTAATGGTAAAGATGGTAAGCCATTTAACTGTTTAAAATTCAGAAGCATGAAAGTAAATGCGGATTCTGACAATAAACAGGCTACTAAAGGCGACAGCCGTGTTACAAGAATGGGAAATTTTATGCGGAAAACAAGTCTTGATGAATTACCACAATTTTTTAATGTGTTAATGAGTGACATGAGTGTTGTAGGCCCACGACCACATATGCTCAAGCATACTGAAGATTACTCAAGGCTGATTAACCAGTTTATGATACGCCATTTTTTAAAGCCAGGTATTACAGGATGGGCTCAGGTAAACGGCTTAAGAGGAGAAACAAAAACCACTGCGGATATGGCTAACAGGGTAAAATATGATATATGGTACCTCGAAAACTGGAGTTTATGGTTAGATGCCCGCATTGTTTTTATGACGGTGTTTAATGTTATAAAGGGGGAAAAAAATGCTTATTAATATTTACTACATATAATTAAAGCTTAAGCGAAAATTTGTTGAATCCCGCTCTCAGTAATATTCAGCAAAAAATTATTTTCAATTGGTTTGATATTTTTAGTTTATTTTTTTGTTACTTTTAAAAAACCATATATCAATTTGATTAAGCCAAAATAGGTGTTTCATGACCACGCAAAGTATTGAAAATACACTTGAGGTGTATTTTACTGATATCTTTAAAAGACACGAATACAAACTTCATACGCTTGTATTGTGCCTTACTAAGTCTGATCAATACGCCAAAGATGTTATTCAGGATGTTTTTGTAAAGTTGTGGCTGCAGCGCAATAATCTTTATGCTATTGATAATATAGAGGCGTGGCTTTATAAATTAACCCAAAACAGGATAATTGAGTTTTTGCGCAAAACTGCAACTGAAAGAAGGCTTAGAGATGCACTTTGGGTAAACATACGGCATGCGGTAAATGAAACCGAAGAAAGAATTTCTTTAAAAGAATATAATTACGTTATTGATAAAGCCATTAACCAACTTTCTCCGCAACGCAAGCGAATATACAGGTTGTGCAAAGAAGATGGTTTTAATTACCAGGAAATAGCACATCATCTTAAAAGGTCAAAACGTACTATTAAGAATCATCTTACTCAAGCTGCCGAAACGTTCAAAGATTTCTTAACTAAGGCTTCAGGAATATTTTTCTAATTTCCGTTTGGAAATCTGGTTATTGCTTCTTCTGTTAACACAGAATAATATTTTTATTGTGGAAGATAGAATTGAATATCTATTGCGTCAGTATGAAAAGAATAATTGCTCCCGTGAGGAGCTTGAAGAACTATTTTCCTACATTAACAACTTGCGGAGCAACGATTTGCCATTAAAAAAAATGGTTAGAAATATATACGATGATATCCGCAAAAATCATCCATCCTTTACTTATGTAGATGAAGAAGGACAACTTGTATTAAACGAACCCGATGAATCCGGCACATTATCAGACAGAACAATAGTAACGGGCAGTGCAAAGCGAAAAATTACTGATAGTTGTAGTAGTATCGTGCATGGTAGGGCTTTTTTCGCTTGGCTGGCTGGTAAGAAGAATCTTTCCAATGATGGTTATGCTAATGCGCCCTATTTCAGGCGTGCTAACAAAAAGTTCAGTGATAGGTCTGAACAGAAATTTTTTCTTCTTTCAGACAGTACCCAGATCTGGTTGAATTCAGCAAGTTCACTGGAGTTTCCCGATCATTTTCTGATGATAAGCGCGAAGTAATGCTGGCGGGCGAAGGATTTTTCAGAGTGAACCGTTCGCAAAAATCACCCTTTATTATATATGTAGGCAATATTGTTATTACTGCACCTCCGGGCACTGCATTAAATACAAAAGCTTACGCCGAAGAACAAAACGTAACGATATCGGTGAGTGAAGGCAGAGTTATATTAAGCAGAAATAATCATCGGTTACCTACAATAGCACAAGGAAGAACATTTATTGTTAATAAAATTTTGATGGATCTATTATTTAAGAAAAAAACGCCGATAGAAAATATAGCCGCCTGGCAAAATGGAGATATGCTATATGAAAAAGAAAGATTAGCTGATGTTTTAGCGGACTTAAAAAGGGTATATAATGTAGAATTGTACTTTCTGATGCAATCTTGAGAATAAAAAGAAATAACAGTTTCTTTCAGGCGGGATATAGGAATAAAGGAGGCATTACTGCTCATTTGCAAGCTTACAAATTCTGAACTGGACGGAGAAGGCACTAAGTATATTATTTTATAATAAAGGATTTATTGGAAGTGGTAAAAGGGGCTTTTGTAGCCCCTTTTTTATTTTCTGAGAAATATTTAACAAATGTTTGGGGGTAACAGGCACTAACGATTGTTAATGATAATGCATTGTCTCCAAAACAAATGCTTGCTTGCTAATGACTGTAGATAGTATCTGGCGTATACTGGGTAAAAAATTAAACAACGAAGCATCTCCCAAAGAGTTGGAGGAGCTTGATGAATTGTTACGCCTTCACCCTGAGCTTCATTACCCCATTCAAAATATTACTGATCTCTGGCAATTAAAAAGAAAAAACGACCAACAGGAAGCAATGGAAGCATTGCAAAATCACCTGCTTCGCATAGCTGATAAGGATGGTACTATTTCTCCTTTTCCAAAGCAATCCGATTCAAGCCGTGCAGCCTTTATTTTAAATAAACGCATCTGGTATGCTGCCGCTGCTGTTTTATTGATTGCGGTTAGTATTTCATATGTAATTTTCTCGCCCGCATCTTCGCCTGCCATTGCCGCAAAAAAAGAAACTACAATAAAAAATACCAGCAACGAAGTTTCTACCCGTACAGGCTCACACTCTAAAATTGTTTTACCCGATGGGTCGTCTGTTTGGCTTAACGGCGGAAGCAAACTTATTTACGATAAAAACTTTGATAAGGAAATAAGAGAAGTGGAACTTATTGGAGAAGCATATTTTGATGTAACCAAAAATCCTCAACGTCCTTTCATTATCCACACCAACAAAATGGATATAAAAGTATTAGGTACTGCATTTAATGTAAAGTCGTACCCCGGCGATAAGAGTTCAGAAACCAGCCTGATACATGGTTCTATTGAAGTTACCATGAAGGAAGGAGCGGAGAGAAAAATCATACTGAAGCCCACTGAAAAACTGGTAATAACCAATGATATGGCAGAGGTTTCGTCTGAATCCAAAACCATACCTGCAGAACGTGCAACAGTTAAAGTAGATAAAATAAATTATTTGCCTGTTGATGGAACTGTTATTGAAACTTCCTGGGTAGACAACCGGCTTGTTTTTCGCGATAAACCATTTTCTGAAATAGTGGTTGATATGGAACGCAGGTATGGCATGCCTTTCAGGTTTGAAAACAACGAGCTGGGCGCGCTTATGTTCAGCGGGAATTTTAAAAATGAAAGTATTGACCAGGTATTAAAAGCGCTTCAGTTAGCCAATACATTCAATTATCAAAATATACAGGATACGATAGTAATAACAAAATAAACTCCAAAACAATACCATGTATAAAAACAACACATCATAGTATTAAATAGAAAACGGGAAATGTTGACGCATTCCCCGCTCAAGGCTAAACTTGTCTCCTACTGTAGAATAAAGATGCAAGTTTTGATTTATTCACCTTTAATGATAAATATATGAAAAAAAACCGGCTAAGGTTTTACGGCCATTTACCAACTGCTTTTATAAAAGTATTGACGGTTATGAAACTTACTGTTTTGTTTATTGTACTGGGTATTTGCCAAACCATGGCAAACGCAAAAGCACAAGAAAAAGTTACCCTTAATGTAAGCAGGGAAGCTATAACCAAAGTATTAAACTCCATTGAAAAACAAGGGTATTACCGGTTTGTTTACAACAGCAATCTGGAGGATCTTAAACAAAAAATATCCGCGGATTTTAAGGAGGCTGGTATAGCTGATGTGTTAAAAACAATTCTATCAGGTACTACCCTTTCTTATAACCTGCTTGAAGATAACCTGATTGTAATACGGGAGAATGAAATGTTGAAGCAGGATATAACGGTTACCGGTAAAGTAAGTGATGCAAATGGTGCAGCTCTGGCAGGTGCATCTGTTACTATAAAAGGAACTTCAAAAGGCGTTACTACCGATGCAGGCGGAAATTTTTCTATTTCCGCGCCAGAAAAGGCTACGCTTGTGATTTCCTCTGTTGGTTATAAAACGCAGGAGATTGCTGTGAATAACAGAACTACCATTGATGTATACCTTGAAGCATCCAGCACACAACAATTAAATGAAGTGGTAGTGATTGGTTATGGTACTGCAAATAAGAGAGACCTCACCGGATCAATTGTAAAAGTGGCGGGCAAAGAAGTAGCTGATAAGCCAAATACCAATCCTGTTGCTTCACTACAAGGAAAGGTTTCAGGACT
>JBGALP010000084.1:0-18018 GCA_044223805.1 Agriterribacter sp. | reverse complement strand
GCTGACGAGTTTCCGATGTGGCACGACAACTTTATCTATTTTCTTTCTGATCGTGGCCCTGAACAACGTATGAACCTGTGGCGGTATAATATCAGCGGCAAATCTTTTGAACAGCTAACAAAGTTCACTGATTATGATGCGCACTTTCCATCTATGGGCGCTGATGATATTGTATTTGAACAGGCAGGTAAATTATATCTCTTTTCTCTTTCAACCTTACAATATAAGGCAGTTAATATAAATGTGGTAACCGATAGAACAGCATTAAAACCTAAATTGGAAAAGGTAGATAAATATATACAACATGTTAATCTAAGTCCCGACGGTAACCGGGTGCTTGTTGAAGCCAGAGGTGAAATTTTCTCACTTCCAGCCCAGGAAGGTTTTGTAAAAAATGTAACCATGAGTACAGGCATTGCAGAGCGTTATCCCGCCTGGAGCCCGGATGGCAAAACCATTGCCTACTGGAGCGATCAAAGTGGTGAGTATGAGTTATGGGTGATGGAAGCAGGCAAGGAAACCAGTGCAAAAAAATTAACTTCTTTTGGAGCAGGGTTTCGTTATACCTTGTTCTGGAGCCCCGATAGTAAAAAGCTTTGCTTTATGGACAAAGCGAGTAAAATAAAAATATATGATGTTGCTGCTAATCAAACGTACGATGTTGACGGAGCGCTTCGATATTCTTATGGCAACCAGGAATCTTTCTCCTGCAGTTGGTCTCCAGACAGCCGTTGGCTGGCTTATGCAAGAGATCTGGAAAATTGGCATACCGGTTTATTCATATACGATACAAAAAACAAAAAAGCGCAACAGGTAACCAGCGGTTATTACAATTGTATGGCGCCTGCTTTTGATACAGAAGGAAAATATTTGTTCCTTCTCACTTCGCAAAAATTTTTACCATATTACGGCGATTTTGATAACTCCTTCATTTATGCAAACGCTACACAATTGGCTGTAATAGCTTTAAAAAATGAAACAGCTTCTTTACTAGCGCCCAAAAACGATACAGTATCATTAAAGGCAGATGATGAAAAATCAACACCTCCCGTTGTAAAGGATAATAAAAAGAAAGGTAAAGACAGCACTAAAACTTCTGCTGATAAAAAAGAAAAACCTGTTGATATTGACTTTGATGGTTTTGAGCAAAGAATGATTATTCTTCCGCCATCGTCGGGCAATATTGGCAACTTAAACGCTGCAAAGGGAAAAGTTATTTATATACGTTATCCTAATACTGGTTCTGCAGATGGACAGCCTTCTCTAAAATTCTATGATATAGAAAAGCGGGAAGAAAAAACCATCTTAGATGGCCCATACAGTTACACGCTTTCTGCCAACAAAGAAAAAATGTTGGTTTCAAAAGCAGTACGTTATCACAGTAATTAAAGTAGATGAAGGGCAAAGCAGAAGATGGAAAAGACAATACATATTAATGAAATGATGATGACCGTTGACCCGGTGCAGGAATGGAAGCAATTGTTTACAGATGCATGGCGGTTAGAAAGAGATTATTTCTATGATCCCAACATGCATGGAGTAGACTGGAATCTTGTGAAAGAACGTTATATGCAAATGGTAAACAACGCTATGACTCGTGAAGAAATTGATTTTATTATTGGGGAAATGATAGGCGAGTTAAACGCCTCTCACACTTACCACTACGGAGGTGATGGCGAAAATGAAAGATCTGAATCCTGCGGTTACCTGGGTATTGACTGGCAGGCTGATGGTAAATATTATAAGATCAAAAAAATATTAAAACCTGCTCCATGGGATGCCGAAGAACATTCTCCACTAACTGAAACAGGTTTAAAAATTAAAGAAGGTGATTACATATTGGCCGTAAACGGAGTGCCGCTTACAACAGCCCAGGAGCCTTATGCAGCATTTGTTGGTCTCTCTAATAAAACAGTAGAACTTACCTATAACAGTACGGCGAATTTTTCCGGGGCAAAAACAGTTGTTGTAAA
Source organism: Agriterribacter sp. (assembly GCA_044223805.1). Classification (GTDB taxonomy): domain Bacteria; phylum Bacteroidota; class Bacteroidia; order Chitinophagales; family Chitinophagaceae; genus Agriterribacter. The sequence continues at coordinate 16,045 of JBGALP010000084.1, read as the reverse complement.
AACCATGGATGATGAATACCGGTTGCGTAATCTTGCATGGATTGAGGGTATGCGTAAACGTGTTGATGAGGCTACAAATGGTGAAGTAGGTTATATATATGTGCCGAGCACGGGCATAGACGGACAAACTGAGTTACTCCGCCAGTTGAATGCACAAACAGATAAGAAGGCGTTAGTAATTGATGAACGCTTTAATGATGGAGGACAGATTCCCGATCGCTTTATTGAAATGCTGAACCGCGCACCATTGGCTTACTGGGCTATCCGTGATGGAAAGGACTGGCAATGGCCTCCTTTCGCCAACTTTGGCCCAAAGGTAATGTTGATGAATGGTTGGAGCGGATCAGGCGGTGACGCATTCCCCGATTTTTTTAAAAAGAAGGGATTAGGCCCATTGATTGGAACAAGAACCTGGGGAGGATTGATAGGTATAAGTGGTTGCCCCGAGCTGATTGATGGTGGAGGAATTACTGTGCCTACTTTCCGTATGTATAATGCAGATGGAACATGGTTTAAGGAAGGGCACGGTGTTGACCCTGATATAGAAGTTCCTGAAGACCTAACGGCAATGGCTAAGGGAACAGACCCTCAATTGGAACGTGCTATTATAGAAATTAAAAATCTGCTTAAAACCAAAGGATATAATCCACCAAAAATACCGGGGTACGAAAAGAGGTAGATGGTAGAAGGTGGAGGGTGTAAGGTATTTCTAGTAATAAGGCAATAGCAAGTATAAGAAATAATAATGTGCAAGGCTGGTTCGTAAGAATCAGCCATTTTGTTGTTAATGCTATATTTTCTGCTATTCAGCTCCCACTTTAATGTACATCCATCAGCCTGTTTATTGCGTATATCTTTTAAACCTGGGTTGTGAAAAATATTTTTGTTGTAATTCTCGTTGCATCCTTAGCTACAGGCTGTCATCACGCTGAAAAACATATTGTTAGTCAGCAATATGTTGATAGCCTTTTATCAAACTATACTCCTTCACCAATGGCAAAGGCTAATGAAGGAGATTTGCTGTTCTGGAAAGCCAGAATGGCTAGTTCGCCAGACAATTTTGTGAATGGGCCTAAATATGCTTCAGCCCTGGCGCTCCGGTTTCATTTATATGGAAACATACATGATTTATTGATCGCAGACAGTTTGATGAAAGAAGCTAATATAGCCAACCAGGAAAAGGAAGATGGCATTCTGTATTCGCTTTCCAATTTTGCCATGCAGCAACATCGTTTTAAAGAAGCTGATAAATATGTTGTTAAAGCCATGAAGGCTGGAGATAATAAATATGGTGGAAAAATGATGTTATTTGATGCCGTGTTTGAAAGAGGAGAATACAATGGCGCTGCCCAAATTCTTAAAACAACACTACCGGCTGACACTTATCCGGCCTATTTCCGTCGCTCCAAATATGAACATTATAAAGGAAATATTGATAGTTCTATTTATTACATGTTGAAGGCTGCTGAGAAAGCTGCTGACAATAAATACCTCGAACAGGCTGCTTTATCCAATGCGGCGGATCTGAATATTCACAAAGGTGATTTAAGTGAAGCATATGCGTTATACAAAAAAAGTATTTTCAAAGATGCTTCCGATTTTCATAGTATGATGGGTATTGGCTGGATTGCGCTTATGCATGATGGTAATGATGCGTTGGCATCAAAGATTTTTGATTTTGTTAGTAATCATATTTCATCTCCGGATCCATTGCTTAAACTGATGCAGGTGGCAGAATACAGGAATAATACAAATGAACAAAAAAGATTAGCCACTGCTTTTGTATTGCAGGCCGGCAAACCCGAATATGGATTGATGTATAACAAATACCTGATTGAATTGTACACCGGCATACTCAATAACCCCGCAAAAGCGGTTGAACTGGCACAGCGCGAATTAGAAAACCGTGCTACTCCCCAAACCTATGCATGGTATGCATGGGCGCTCCTGAATAACCATGAACCACAAAAAGCCTATGCCATTTACACAGAGCATATATCTGGCAAACCGTTGGAAGCGCTTGAATTATATTATATGGGCAAGCTGATGCAAAGCGTAAAGAAAGGGTATAACGCGCAACAATTTTTTACAGCGGCATATCAAAACCGCTACGATCTTAGTCCTTCTAAAGCAAGGGATATGGAAAAAGAATGAAATTACGGAGATTGCCATCAGCTATCAGCAATGAGCTCTCACAAGCTAAAAACTGACGGCTGATAGCTCACAGCTCGCAACAAAAAAAGCCACGCTGAAAAAATCAGCATGGCTCAATTATTTGAAATCATGTCAGAGGTTGTTCTTGTCTTACGGTTTTATAAGATACTGACGATTTCGGTTCTTAAGGTTTGGTTGTTTCAAGGTTTGGATGAATGGTTGTGCGTTTTTCAAGGATTGGTTTCAGGTTTTTCAGGATAATTGGTTTGGATCGTTTTTCAGGTATTGGATTGATCTTTGGTAATTCAATGGATTTGCTGGATTCGGTTTTCGGTGGATCTGGATTGTAGCTAATGAACGGTTTTTCTAAGGACTTGCTGGTTTTTCGTTGGATCTGGACTTTCTCAGGGATTTGGGTTTTTCTAAAGGGTGCCGGTTTTTCAGTGGATGTGGATATGTATCGTTGTTGACAGTACAAAGATGCACCGCAAACACGGGCTTTGAAACTTAATTCGATAATAAGGAGAGATGCTTCGATTTTCGGGAGAATACCTTCGATGAGAATTTTTAAACCACAAGGTCACCAAGGCACGAAGGGGCACAAAGGAGTTTTGGTTTGAAGTTTTTTGTTTCCATTTTTCTGCCAGCATATTGCGGCCACTAATTTTTCGTAAGCTCCTTCTAATAACAAACACTTTATTCTTTTTTTTAACCTGAGAGCTGAAAGCTGATAGCAGATCGCTAAAAGCACGGTGCGTAGATTTTATTAGTATCTTTAAAACCCTAAATTTCTTTGTAAATTATATCTAGCATTATTTGCCCATGCAAAAAAAAGCTTTTAGTAAAATTGCTATTGTAATAGCCTTGCTTGGTATTTGCATTTTTGTATTTACAAAAGCCACCAGTGTAAAAAAGCCTGAAGCCATAGCAAAACTGGATAAAACGCTTCCGGCTGTTATTGATTATAACCTGCACGTAAAGCCTATACTTTCCGATAAATGTTTTTTATGTCATGGTCCTGATAAAAACAATGGACAAAAAGCGGGATTGAACCTTTCACACAGTGAAGGTGCATTGGCTGTTTTAAAAGATGGAAAGCGTGGTATCGTTCCCGGCAATCTTGCTAAAAGCGAAGTATACAACCGTATCATTACAACAGATGAAGACCTGGTAATGCCAACCAAAGCTTCGCATCGTGTGCTTACAGATTATGAAAAAGCCATTCTTACCAGATGGATAGAACAAGGTGCGGAGTATAAACCGCATTGGGCCTTTATCGTTCCGCAAAAAGTAAAACTTCCCGAAGTAAAAGACAAAAGTTGGCCACGCAATCCCATAGACTACTTTATATTAAATAAGCTTGAAGCAAATAATTTAAAGCCCGCTCCACAGGCAGATAAAGAATCGCTTTTGAGAAGGGTAACATTAGATCTCACAGGTCTTCCTCCAACCATTGAAGAAACGGATGCGTTTCTCGCAGACCAGTCGCCTGACGCTTATGAAAAAGTAGTGGAGAAATTATTGCATTCTCCACAATATGCTGAAAAGCTTACGGTTGATTGGCTGGATGTATCACGCTATGCAGATACCTATGGATATACTGTAGATAGGTATAGGCCTACGTGGCAATGGCGTGATTGGGTAATCAAAGCCTTTAATAACAACATGCCTTTTGATCAGTTCATTACCTGGCAACTGGCTGGTGATCTTTTACCCAATGCTACCCGCGAGCAAAAACTGGCTACTGTTTTTAACCGTAATCATGCTCAGAATGCAGAAGGCGGTATTATTAATGAAGAATTCAGAAACGAGTATGTGGTAGATCGCACCAGTACACTGGGAACCGCTTTTCTTGGACTCACTATAGGATGTGCCCGTTGTCACGATCACAAATTCGATCCGGTATCGCAAAAAGATTTTTATAGTTTATACAGTTTCTTTAATAATGTAGATGAAGCGGGGCAAATATCTTTTAATCCTGACGATACGCCGGGGCCTTCCATGTTGCTTACCGATGCTAAGCAGGATTCTGTAATTACTTATCTTAACAACAACGAATCACAAAAAATAAAAGAACTCCAGCAAATTGCGAGCAGCGAAAATCCGGAATTTGAAAAATGGAAACAACAGCTTGCGGGCAAAAATCCATTTGATTTGAAAAAAGGGTTGCAGGCTCATTTTACTTTTGATAAACTGGTGAACGGTGGATTTGTAAATGAAAAAGACCCTAAAGGAAAAGGGCAGGTAGCCGATGCCGTAATAGTTCCCGGCAAATTTGGAAATGCATTTAAATCAAACGGCGATGATATTTTAAAGCTCGGCAAAGTTGGTGTCTTCAATCGTTTTCAACCTTTCTCTATAGCGCTGTGGGTTAATATTCCAAAAGATGTAAACAAAGCGGTTATTTTTCATAAAGGCGATGGAGACATTACTTACGCCTTTCATGGATATTATTTGAATCTGAAAAACGGCAAGGCTGAATTTTTGATGGCACATACCTGGCCATATAATAATATACTAAAAACAACCAAAGACACTTTACCTAAAGAAAAATGGATTCAGCTAACACTTACGTATAGTGGCAACAGCAAGGCTGATGGTATAAAATTATTTGTTGATGGTAAAGAAGCCGCGATGAACACGGATAAGGATAACCTGTACAAGGATATTCTTTTTGCCCGGAGCGAGCAGCCAGGTTTGCAAATAGGTGCCGATTGGCGTGGCACAGGTTTTAAAAATGGGTTGGTAGATGAGCTGTTCGTTTACGACAGGGAGTTAAATCCTTCCGAGATACCAATGCTTGCGCAACAGTCTAACCAAAATGCGGTTATACCAGACAGTGATCTTCAGCAATACTATTTTTCCAATATCTCCAAGGCATGGCAAACTAAACAAAAAGAGTTACAGCAAATAAGGGATGAAAAAAATAAAGAAGCGGAGCCTATTACTGAAATAATGGTAATGGAAGAAATGAAGGAGAAACGAAAGGCACATATATTATTAAGAGGAGCTTATGATGCGCCAGGAGAAGAAGTTCATCCTGATGTACCTAATGCTATTCTCCCTTACCAGTCGAGCTATCGCAAAGACAGGGTGGGTTTGGCCCAATGGCTGCTCGATCCTAAAAATCCACTAACAGCAAGGGTAACTGTAAACCGTTACTGGCAAACCTATTTTGGCGCAGGTATTCAAAAAAATGTAGATAATTTCGGCAACCAGGGTGGCGTTCCCTCTAATCTTGAACTGTTGGATTGGCTTGCAGTTACCTTCCGCGAATCGGGTTGGGATGTAAGAGCCATGCAGAAATTAATTGTGCTCTCAGCTACTTACCGTCAATCATCTTCAGCAAGTGCGGAGGCGCTTAAAAAAGATCCGGACAATGCACTGTTATCACGTGGACCTGCATTCAGGCTTACCGCGGAAATGGTTCGCGATGGTGCGTTAAAAGCCAGCGGATTATTATCAGACAGCATCGGAGGTCCAAGCGTTAAACCTTATCAGCCTGAGGGTGTATGGTCGGTAAATAGTGAAACTTATAAACAGGATAGTGGTGTTTCTTTATACAGGAGAAGTTTATATACTTTCTGGCGCAGAACCAATCCGCCGCCATCAATGAGCACTTTCGATGCGCCTTTAAGAGCAAGCTGTATTGTGTATAGACAGAAAACAAGCACTCCTTTGCAGGCGCTGGTATTATTAAACGATCCGCAGTTTACTGAAGCAGCAATAGTGTTGGCTGTGCATGCCACTGAAAAATACAACACTATACCGGATAAGATCATGTATAGCTATCGTTGCTTAACTGCGCGTAAACCATCGCAGAAGGAAATGGATATTTTACAAAAATTTTATACAGTGCAATATCAATCCTTTAAAACAGATGCTACTAAAATGAAGGGTTGGTTGAATACAGGGGAGTATAAAATAAAATGAAAAAAAACAGATGTAGCGGCTTTGGCAGCATTAACAGTAACAGCAAGTACGATTATGAATTCGGATGCATTTATAACGAAGAGGTAGAAGAAGGTGGAGGGTATATGGCATAATGCGTAAGGAAGAAGGTGTAAGAAGGCAGTAGACAGATGAAAAGAGGAATCCCTGTATTACCCTATACCCCACACCTCAAACCCAACACCCACATGCTAACCTTAAAATTGAAAAAGCTAAAAATGTATGGACAAAGAAATCGAGCGGCTTATTGCCAGCAATCTCAACAGGAGGTCGTTCCTTCAAAAAACATCGCTTAGCATTGGAGCTTTGGCATTGGGTTCGCTTATATCGGGGCAGAATGGTGTTTCGTCTGTAAAGCCCAAACCTGTTGTGGCCGGCAATGGTATATTGGGTGCGCCGGATATTCCCGCCCGCACTAAAAGAGTGGTATACCTGTTTCAAAGTGGTGGTCCGTCTCAATTTGAAACATTTGACTATAAGCCGATGCTTGAAAAAATGCATGGACAAATCTACCTGATTCTGTAAGAAAAGGACAGCGGCTTACTGGTATGAGTGCGCAGCAATCAGCATTACCATTGGTAGGATCTTCCTTTAAGTTTAATCAATATGGAAAAAATGGAGCGTGGGTAAGCGAATTGATGCCACATACAGGAGCCGTGTCGGATGATTTGTGTTTTATAAAATCAATGTATACAGAGCAGATCAATCATGATCCTGCGCTTACATTTATGCAAACCGGTAACCAGTTAGCCGGCCGCCCCAGCATGGGCGCTTGGGTAAGTTATGGGTTGGGTTCAGATAATGACAACCTGCCCGCATTTATTGTACTTGTTTCCAATAACGCACCTAAGGATCAACCACTATACGCGCGGCTTTGGGGAAATGGTTTTCTTCCGTCAAAATACCAGGGTGTACAATTCCGTTCGGGTGCAGATCCTGTGTTATATCTTTCTGACCCTGAAGGATACAAAGCGGTAGACAGACGCGAAATGCTTGATGCGTTGAAAGAATTGAACCAGGCACAAATGGAAACATTTGGTGATCCTGAAATTGGCAACCGCATTGCCCAATATGAAATGGCTTTTCGTATGCAGGCATCGGTGCCTGAAATAACAGATATGTCTGACGAACCTGATTGGGTATTTGATTTATACGGACCAGATGCACGCACACCCGGAACCTATGCCGCTAATTGTTTACTGGCAAGGCGGTTGTTAGAAAAAGATGTAAAGTTTGTACAGTTATATCACCAGGGCTGGGATCAGCATGGAAGTTTACCCAGTTCTATCACCAATCAATGTAAGGCTACCGACCAGGCATCTGCTGCTTTGGTTAAAGATCTTAAACAGCGGGGATTACTGGATGATACGTTGGTTGTGTGGGGTGGTGAGTTTGGACGCACAAATTATTCGCAGGGCAAATTGACAAAAGATGATTATGGACGCGATCATCATCCAAGATGTTTTACCATGTGGATGGCCGGCGGTGGTGTACAGCCTGGACTTACCTATGGTGAAACGGATGAGTTCGGATACAATATTGTAAAGAACCCCGTGCATGTGCACGATTTTCAGGCAACCCTTTTATATTTGATGGGCATAGATCATGAGAAGCTTACTTTTGATGCGGAAGGCAGAAGATTCAGGCTCACAGATGTAGAAGGCAAGGTAGTAAAAGGTATCATAGCATAAATTTTATACATCGTATATTACTTTCCATCATGAAACAGAACAACAACCAAAGAAGATCTTTTATTAAAAAGTCATCTATTCTTACAGCCGGCGCTATTGCTGGTTTTAATATTATCGGCAAAGCAAATCCAAACGAAGATGGCATTATCGGCCATGGAGAATTCAGGTATAAGGTAAATAAAACCTGGGGTAACCTTGATCCTTCTCAAACACCGGTATTCAATTGCCACGAAATGGTGCAGGATTCAAAAGGCAGGCTGATAATGGTGGGTGATGAAGTAAAGAATAATATATTGGTGTACGACAGATCAGGCAAGTTGTTGGATTCATGGGGAACGAGATATCCCGGCGGTCATGGGCTTACCCTTTCACCTGAAGGCGGTGAAGATTTTCTGTTCATTACAGATTGCGGCTACTATTACGGAAAAGATAACAACTGGCACGCGCAGGCAGGCTCCATTTTTAAAACTACCGTTAATGGCGACCTGGTATTCGCATTAGGTCATCCTTCCACTATAGGTGTATATAAAAAAGAAGAAAAATTTCAACCCACAGAAGTGGCCGTCGCACCTAACGGAGATTTTTATGTAGCTGACGGGTATGGTTCAGACTATATTATTCAATATGATCACAAGGGAAAATATATCCGTCATTTTGGTGGTCATAATAATAAAAATCCTGATCATAATCTTAATAATGCACATGGTGTTGCGGTTGATTTGCGCAATCCGGCTTCTCCAAAATTAATATGCACATCCCGCAATGAAAATGCTTTTAAAATTTTTACGCTGGATGGCAAATATCTTGAAACCATAAAAATTCCTGGAGCATATGTTTGCCGGGCGGTTATCCATGGCGATAATTTGTATGCGGGTGTTTGCTGGTCAAATTTCCGCGATACCGGAAAAATGGATGGAGGAAAATCTGGTTTTGTAACAATTCTCGATAAAAACAATAAAGTAATATCAAACCCTGGTGGCACAAAACCAGAATACAAAGGCGCTGCCTTACAACCCTTGTTTGCGGATGGAAATATTTTTTATCATGGTCATGATGTGTGCGTAGACCAGGATAAAAATATTTATGTATGCCAGTGGAATGCTGATAAAACATATCCCGTTAAATTGGAGCGGGTTTAGAAAATATATTATTAATGCATACTGACTGGTCGCTTTTTTTCGGAAGGTTTCACCCGCTGCTTGTTCACGTTCCTATAGGTATTATACTATTCGCGGCGATATTAACTGTTGTAGCGCGGTATAATAAAAGTGTACTGCTCGCTTCAGCTATTAATATTGCTTTGCTCAGTAGCGCCATCAGCGCGGCACTGGCCGCAGCTTCGGGTTATTTTCTTTCTACCGCGGGAGGCTATAATGAGCAAACGCTTTTCTGGCATAAATGGATAGGTATTATATCAGCCATACTGGTATTTATGATATTGTTGATAAGAACGAGGAAGAAAAATGAACCGGCTCTTTTAAAAATGCCGTTGAGCAGTTGGTTGCTATATGTATCTATAGTACTTATTTCTGTAGGTGGGCATTTGGGTGGAAACATGACACACGGTGAAGGATACCTTACAGCATATATGCCTGACTTTTTAAAAGCTGTTTTTGTTTCAAAAAAGGTTCCCCTTAGAGAGAAACCATTGCCGGCACTCGATTCTGTAAATGTGTATACAGATATTATTCAGCCAATGGTAAATGCGAAGTGTGTGAGTTGCCATAACCCGGACAAACTACAGGGTGATCTTGATTTAAGCACAGCAGCCGGATTTACAAAAGGCGGTAAAAGTGGTAACACCATTGTTGCGGGTGATCTTGAAAAAAGCGAATTGTTTCACCGGGTAACTATGTCAAAACAGAGCAGCAAATTTATGCCCGCAGATAATCGTCCCGCCTTAACGCCTGTTGAAATAAGTTTTTTACGCTGGTGGATATTAGCAGGCAGCGACTATACCAAAAATATTACCGCCCAGGGTGCAGATGAAAAAACAAAATACCTGGTTGCCGCCTACCTGGGTATTGATGCGGAGAATAATAAAGAAATTGTATTGCCTGAAGTTGCTGCTGCTGACGCCACTATACTGCAGCAGTTAAAAGACCTGAAAGTAATTGTGCAGCCCCTTACATCAAAAAGTAACCTGCTGGAAGTTTCCCTCGTGATGGTGCAAAAAGCGGATGAGGCAAAGTTGTTGCAGATCTTCCAAAAATTGTCGTCTATAAAAGAACAGGTATACCGCCTTGATGCAAGCGGTTGTACATTAAGCAAAGATGCTCTTAAAACAATTGCTGGTTTTGCACATTTGCACAAACTCGAAATACAAAAATGCGGTGTTACAGATGACAGCATAGAACCTCTCGGTGCGTTGCAGCGTCTTGAAATATTGAATGTTTATCAAAATGGCATTACCGATAAAAGCATTGGTATTTTTAAAAAGATGACCGCGTTAAAAAAACTGAATGTTTGGCAGACAGGTGTAACAGAACAAGGCGCAAAGGAATTAGCAGGATTGCAGATAGAGCGATAAAAAATACAGATCACTGCATTTCAATTTGTGCAGTTGTATCATAAGCATATATTTATTGTCATGAATAAAAAACTGTTTGCACTATTAGTTTTAGGAATATGCTTATCCTCATTTATTGAATACACGCTTCCTATTCCTCCAAAAGTGCATCGTATTCTTTTTGTAGGTAATAGTATCACCTACGCTGGAGAATACGTAGAAGATATTGAAACCTATTTCATCACCCACTATCCCAAAGAACAATATGAGTTTATAAATGTTGGTTTACCCAGCGAAACCGTTTCGGGTCTTTCGGAAGAAGGACATGCTGATGGAAGATTTCCACGCCCGGATTTACACGAAAGACTTGCCCGCGTGTTAGCACAAACCAAACCTGATCTTGTATTTGCCAATTACGGAATGAACGATGGTATTTATAAACCGCTTGATGAGCAGCGTTTTCAAAAGTTTAAAGATGGCATAATATGGTTGCATAATGAAGTGGTTAAGTCAGGAGCAAAGATTGTACATGTTACGCCTCCGCTGTTTGATGAAACAAAAGGTGGTAATAAAGGTTATGCGCTTGTGCTTGACCGCTATGCAGAATGGTTATTGGCTTATGGAAAAAAACAGAAATGGAAGGTAGCAGACGTACATTTTGCTATGAAAAAAGTATTGGAAGAAGGCAGAAAAAAAGACGCTTCTTTCGCCCTGGCAAATGATGGTGTTCATCCCGGCGGGCTAGGACACTGGATTATGGCCAAACAACTACTATTGTATTTAGGCGAAAAGAATATAAAAGATGTAACCGATTTCAAAAGCCTTCTCAAAACCGGCAATGATGAAAAAATATACACGCTGGTAAAACAAAAGCAACAAGTAATGAAAGATGCGTGGCTTACAGCTACCAAACATACGCGCCCGGAAATGAATACAGGCCTGCCTATGAACGAAGCCAAAGTAAAAGAAGCAGAAATCCAGATGCAAATCAATACATTGTTAGGTAAGCCTTAATATAGGTGCGTGGTTCATGCATTTAATACACAACAATGTGTATTAAACTTCGTTTGCCAGATTAGAACTTGTTTCTTTAAACAATCCCCGGTAAATGAAACTAAAAATGCTTTTAGCAATTGCGGTTGTTTGTGTTCTGTTATTGATTGGAATATTCTACATGGCATTGCGATCAACCGATACAGACGTTTCTTCAAAGGAGCCATATACTGCCATTTTAAATAAAACACTCTATACAGAGCGGGAAGCGATTCTCGCAAAAAATCTGCCTGCATTCACTATTAAGGAAGTAAATTTTATTACAGAAGATACAGCTCTTTTTGAGGGCGTAGAAAAAATGGCTGTATTGCCCAAAGGAACAATGTTGTTGTTTTCGCATGCTTTTCACCATAAAAATGGAGTGAGCGGCGTTTCGCAAAGTGTGCTCGTTGGAAAAGTGTGGGTAAACGACAAAGCGTTCGATATAGAGTATTATTGGGGTAATGAGCATATAAGCTTTAATTCTTCCGATAAAGGGCAATGGATATTTCCCCCTGCATTGTGGCAGAAGATGCGTGAGAATACCGTACATGTTTTTGAATAGTGATGCCAGGGATATTTATTATTGAATGTGAATAGCAACCTTCATGAACGGACAAGATTAACAATAGGCGCTTATTGTTTACCTTTATATTCATGTCGCGGATAAATTTTTATGATAGCCTGAACCTGATGTCCAAATTCACTATACGGCGTGTTTGGAATGCTGCAAAGGTTTTCAGCAGTTATCATATCAGCCGCTGGCGCAATAAACCGGTGCAATGGGGCTATCCAATATCTATCTCCTTTGAGCCCACCACCTCATGTAACCTTCGCTGTCCTGAATGTCCCAGCGGATTGCGACATTTTTCAAGACCAACCGGCATGCTTAAAAAAGATTTTTTCAGGCAAACCATTGATGATATTCATAAAGAGTTACTTTATCTTATTTTTTATTTCCAGGGTGAACCTTTTTTGAATCCTGATTTTTTAGAAATGGTGCGTTATGCGGCGGATAAAAAAATATATACAGCAACATCAACAAATGCGCATTACCTCAATGATGAAAATGCCCGCAAAACCGTGGAGAGTGGTTTGGATCGGTTGATTATTTCTATTGATGGCACTACGCAGGATGTATATCAACAATACCGAAAGGGCGGTAAGCTGGATAAAGTGATAGAAGGCGCTAACAATATTATCAGGTGGAAAAAGGCATTGAAAAGTAAAACGCCCTTTGTAGTGTTCCAGTTTTTAGTAGTTAAACACAACGAACACCAGATAGAAGATGTGAAGCAAATGGCTGCATCTATTGGTGTAGATGATGTGTGGTTTAAAACAGCGCAGGTGTATGATTACGCAAACGACCCTAATAACCTCATACCTTCTATTGATAAATTCAGCAGGTACAGGAAAGATAAAAGTGGTAGTTACCGGTTAAAAAATAAATTAAATAATCATTGCTGGAAACTTTGGCACGCTAATGTTATTACATGGGATGGAATGGTGGTACCTTGTTGCTTTGATAAAGACGCGATGCACAGACTGGGAAACCTGCAAATGCAATCGTTCAGGCAGATATGGAACAACGATAATTATAAACAGTTCCGCAGCGAGTTAATGACAAGCAGAAAAAATATTGACATATGTGCCAACTGCAGCGAAGGAACCAAAGTGTGGAGCGAATAAGTTTGTGAATAGTGAATGGTGAATCAATGTCGTTGACTTAAAAGCTGTTTTCATATCCCAGCGGAATATTATGTCGGTAGAATAAAAAATAAATCAGGTTTTCGTTCCAGAGGAACGTTTTGTGCGAATGCCCACAAGGCGTTCCGCTGGAACGCATAAAACATTTTGATATTTAGCTACCAATAAGATGTTCCTCTGGAACATAACGTTCTTAAGTCAACGACATTGAATGGTGCATAGTGAATAAAGAGAGTACTATTTATTGACAATTCACAATTGACAATTCACTATGCATCGGTTCACCCAAAAGAGAATTCATGTTATTACACATACATCCGGTTGATCCACAGCCAAGGCAAATAAAAACGGTGGTAGAGTGTTTACGCGAGGGCGGCATCATTATCTATCCCACTGATACCATATATGGGTTAGGCTGCGATATTTCTCAACATAAGGCGGTTGAAAAGATAGCGAGGATAAAAAATATTGATCCGGCGAAAGCCAATTTTTCATTTATTTGTCACGACCTCAGTCACCTCAGTAATTACACTAAAAGCATTTCTACTTCTTTATACCGCCTATTAAAAATTCATTTACCGGGTCCTTATACCTTTATTCTGCCTTCCAGTAAAGAAGTGCCTAAAATTTTAAAGAGCAAAAAAAATACGATAGGTATCAGAGTTCCGGACAATAATATTGCAAGGATGATTGTGCAGGAATTGGGGCATCCTATACTCAGTACTACACTGCCGGGAGAAATGGTAGAAGAATACACCGACCCGGAATTAATGGAAGCTAATTTTAATAAACTGGTAGATATTGTAGTGGATGGCGGTATAGGTGGAATGGTTCCTTCTACTGTTATTGATTGTACGGGCGACGAGCCGGTATTGATAAGAAAGGGGTTAGGTAAATGGGAGGAGGAAGTATAATTGGGTTTATTTTTTACTTCTTTTATTGAGGAACCAGGCTAGTAAACCTATAATGCATAAGCCGCTAAAGGCAATAAATAATATAACTGGTACAGATAAACGATTTTCATTCTTAATTACATCAACCTTACCGGTTAAAATACTCGCGGCCCAATAATAAGGCAATGTATTTTCTTTGGAGCCACTGGTCATAAACGCTTTTTTGGCCTGCTGCAAAGCTACATCTGAAGGTATTCCTTCTGATAAGAATTTATAAAATAGCTCTGTGATCTTGTATGTAGCCTGCTCGTCAACCGACCAAAGATTGCTGATAGCGGCAGGTATGCCTAACGCGGCAAACCCGCGGTTAAAACTAAAAATTCCCTCACCCCTGTACAATTTTCCATTGGCAGTTTCGCATGCCGATAATATTACCAGTTGGGTAACGGGCTTTCTTTCTGATATAAGGTCAGAAAGATATAAGGCTGAATCAGCAAAGTAGATAACCGGATCGCCGGTAGCGCTGCTATCAGATGCATGTGTATAGAGTTGAATAATGCTATAGTCTGGAAAATGCTGCATGAAATTATTTTTTGTAGCATTTCCCGAAACAAAAGCGGTCACTACGTTGTAGTATTCTTCAATTCTCTTAAGCGATTGATCGCTTCCATATAGTGAGGCCAATTGGGTTTCAGGCTTATATTGCACAGGAGCTATACCCAAAAAATTATTTTTCTTTCCGGAAGCACTGATAAAATGGTTGGAAAGATATTTGGCGGAATAGGTATAGCTGGTAGCATAATGATTTAAAAAATAGTCAGGCGATGAAGCATTGTTATTTATCACCAAAGCTTCGAAAGGAAAGCTGCTACCATCTGGTGAAATTATGATGCTTCCATCGGGAATGGAATGTTGGCTGAAAATAAGCGAGTACAGTTGGCTGGAAGCCTGGGTAAAACCTGCAAAATTCCTGTTTAGATCGTTAGGGTGCGAAATAAAATGCATGTAGTGTGCGCGAATGCTATCGTAGGCCTGTTTATCTGCTTTAGTTAATTTTTCACCATCGGCGTTAATACATAAAACATATACAGCACTATCACCTGCATAAATTTCCACCAATGAAGTATTTGCTTTTAATATGTTTTGTTTTACCTGTTTGAGCGAAAGAGAACTGGTATCCATATAATTTTCATAAAACAATGGATTTTTTTCCCTGATTGTTTTTGCCAGTGTTTCCTGCTGTTGGGTTAATTCAAATAGCTGATGCTGAACAGCAAAATATTCAGTAGATGAAGCAGGTATTTCATTAAGTTTTCTTTCCTGATCAACAATTTCTTTTTTTAAGCTTGCCCGTTTCGCTACATCTTCATTGTTCATCCAGCGCTGTTCATAAATTTGATCATTCAGTAAAACGGCCCTGCTTTTTTCAAAAAAATAAAACGCATCTTCCAGGTTATTACTGGCATAGCAGGCTTCAATGGCACGTTCGTATAAACTTCTTGCTGTGTTTCGCCAAACCAGGTTAGATTTTAATTGCAGATGTTGATCAGCTTTTATCTTGGCAAGAAAAAGATCTGCAATACGGTAAATACTTAATGCTTTTTGTAGGGCAGTTTTGTTTTTTGTGTAATAATATTCGTTCAGGTAGGCATTGGCTTTATCAGTTGTAAGATCAAAGAGATTCTGAAACAGGTTAAAGCTGGGAAACCGGATAGTGCTTTTTAAAATTTTTGTTTCGTCAAAACCTTGTTCAAAACTGGAAAAGGCTTTTTGAAAACAATCCTGCGCTTTGCCGTATGTATGTTGCAATGAATATATATTGCCCATCTCTTTAAAAATAAAAAGAGAATCTATTCCATCTGCATATGTCAAAGCTTGCGCACAAATAGTAAGGCCTTTTTCATATTGACGAAAATTTTTTCCGTAAAGCATTCCAATTTGAACAAGTGTAGGAGCATAATAGAATTTATCCTTTTGACGGTTAGCGATTTTCCATTCTTTTTCAAAGTACTCTAATGCTTTAGAATACTTTTTTTTATCACGGTTGATTATTCCAAGAAGTCCATAAATAGCCAAAGAATTTTCAAAATGCTTATTTGCCTCTATCC
>JBGALP010000083.1:0-18064 GCA_044223805.1 Agriterribacter sp. | reverse complement strand
AGTGGCCAACTTACCATTACTGATGAATATATTGATTTTTTTTCAACAGGCAAATTACGCAAGCCTCAATTCAGCATGGATTTTCCGGCCAACCGCTTAACAACGGGCTTAGATTGGAGCGACCTTGTTGTTGATGATTTTACGGCAAAACAGTTGGATGAGATAAGAATATGGATGAATCATGGTCACACGCTTTTTGAAGATTGGGGTATGAGGAAAAAATTAAAACCTGGTTACAAAGCTTTATTCCATGGCCCGCCGGGTACTGGTAAAACACTCACTGCTTCCCTACTTGGCAAACTGTATAACCTGGACGTATACAGGATTGATTTATCAATGGTGATTTCAAAATACATAGGCGAAACAGAAAAAAACCTGGAGAAAGTATTTAGAAAAGCGGAGAATAAAAACTGGGTACTTTTTTTTGATGAAGCAGATGCTTTATTTGGTAAGCGCACAAGCATTTCTGATTCGCATGATAAATATGCCAACCAGGAAATAGCGTATTTATTAACCAGACTTGAAGATTATTCAGGACTCGTAATTCTTGCATCTAACATGTACGACAATATGGATAAAGCATTAGCAAGAAGACTGCAATCCATTATACATTTTCAAAAACCACAACCACGGGAGCGTTTGCGGATATGGAGCAACGCATTCAGCACAGAATGTGAGCCTCCCAATAAAGAAGACCTGGAACGCATTGCACAGCAATACGAATTATCAGGAGGTTCAATTATGAACGTGGTGCAATTCGCTTCGTTAATGGCGCTTAACAGAAATGATAAAGCTATAACGGTTGATAATATTGTACAAGGCATTAAGAAGGAATTGAAGAAAGAAGGGAAAATTTTATAAATAGGTATTATGAGATCTGAAAAATCACGAGGCGGTGAAAATGTTGGTTTAACAGCTGCTTCGAATACGTTGTCAGCTGCTCATGGAAATCTGTATGTTGGCGCCGTTAATAATCCACTGGAACATGAAGCCGATGAAATGGCAGATAGAGTTATGCGTATGCCTGAATCCAATTTTATTCAACGTAAATGTGCACATTGTGAAGAAGAAGAAAAAGTTCAACGAAAGCCTGTCGTGTCATTCATTCAAAAAAAAGGGGCGGCAAATAATAATGTAGTCGCAAGCAATGCTGTTTCCAGCCAGATACAATCATCAAAAGGCAATGGAAGCCGGATGCCCGAAACAACAAAAACTTTTATGGAAAGCCGGTTTGGAACAGACTTTTCAAATGTACATATTCACACAGATAATAATGCTGCACAATTATCTAATCAACTAAGTGCGCAAGCATTTACAGTTGGCAATGATATTTATTTTAATGAAGGAAAATATCAACCTGAATCGTCGGATGGGAAACAATTGCTGGCGCATGAGTTAACGCATACAATACAACAGGACAATATGGTAAGTCGCAAAATTCAAAAAAAAGAAATGCCATTTAATCCTGCTGTAATAGCTGTTCAGTTAAGAGATGCAATGGAGGGATGGGGAACAGACGAAGCTGCTATTTACGCAGCACTTTCTGGTCGCGCGCCTGCACAGGTTGATGCCATAGCTGTTGAATATAAAAAGCTTACCGGCAGAGAATTGCAGGCTGACTTGATAGATGAATTAAATGATTCGGAATTGCAAAAACTGGCTTTATATGGTCAGGTGCTTTCTGATACCCCTGAAAATAAAGCGATGTCTGTAGCAGTACAACTGCGTGATGCTATGGAGGGCTGGGGCACCGATGAAAACGCAATTTATGTTGCTTTGCAGAGCAGAAGTGAGCATGAATTAAACCTGATACGGAAAGCATATTTTAAACTTACCAAACGCCAGTTAATGGTGGATTTGCGTGATGAATTAAATGATAACGAATATAAAAAGGCTACCGGTATAATGGGTATCAACAAAATTATTTGGGTAAATATTGGTTTTGATTCAAGCGCCAGGGCTGATACAAAAACAACAAAAAAATTAAACAATTCCATAGCAGCAGAACAAGCGGCAATAAACAGTTGCTGCTCTATAAAGCATAAGGCATGCAATATTGAAATAAAAATACACTATGATATGAATAGTGCAAATAAGCCTGCCCCAGCCGACAAGGATTATGATAATGACGATGCAGCCGATAAAAAATTGCAGGATACAAGCATGAGTAATATCACAGCTCCCAACGGCGGCATAAAAATTCTGGTTACCGAATCTACACTTAGCCAAACATGGCAGGGTAAGCGCATTTTTCCAAGAGCAAATACCGGCACCGCCGGTGTGCTTTGGAATCCGAATCTGGCAGCAGATGATACTATTGCGCATGAATCAGGGCATGCCGCAGGCTACCAGGGCGATATAGAAAGTAATGCGCATAGCTCAGACCCGCACAACATTATGTCGCCGGGTTCTAAAAGGTTGGCCGGCGCAACACCTGACGATAACTGGTGTGATCAAATGGCAAAAACTGCTGTATAATTTTTTTAAGATGATTACCGAAAAAACACATCCATCTTCCTCAGGTTCTCATTCTATAGCCACCGCCACTGCGGAAAATCATAATGAAGTTCATTCACTTGAAACCGACTTTCAAATATTACCTCTTCAATGCAAGCTATCTATCGGCGCCGTTGATGATCCGCTTGAGCATGAAGCAGATGCAATGGCAGATAAAGTAATGCGCATGCCTGAGCAAACATTTATTCAAAGAAAATGTACCCATTGCGAGGAAGAAGAAAAAGCACAAAGGAAACCCCTGGTATCCTTCATTCAAAAAAAGGCTTCTGGAAGCAATAGTGCTGCTGTAAGTGATACTATTTCAAGCCAGATAGAATCAACAAAAGGAAGCGGAAACGCAATGGATGAAAGAACTAAGAGCTTTATGGAAAGCCGGTTTGGAACAGACTTTTCAAATGTAAATATTCACACAGATAGTAATGCTGCACAATTATCTACTCAACTAAGCGCACAGGCATTTACAGTTGGCAATGATGTTTATTTTAATGAAGGGAAATATCAGCCTGAAACTAATGCAGGTAAACATTTATTGGCGCATGAGTTAACGCATACTGTTCAGCAATCTAACATCAGTAAATCTTTCTCTATACAGCGCGATGAATTTGCTGGAGCAGCCGGAAAAACAGTGCTAGATAAAGATAGACCAATTATCCCACACCTTGGTCCAATGTTAGATACAAAAAATCCCGGTGGCACAATAGTACCAGGAACTGCTGGCAAAAGCCAAAATTGTGCGGGTGATTCCTGTAGTATTCAAAAATATATTAATTGGCCTTTTTTAGGTGCAGAGGTACCAGGCCTGAATATAGCGGGTCAAGGAGACTGGAACCAGTCCATTAATTTTGTTCCATCAGGTTGCACAAAAATTAATTGTGCAGGCATAGATGTAAATAATACCCGCTGCAAAAGTGGAGAAAGAGAAATTATTGTTTTTTTATACAAGTGGCCGATTAAAGGTATTGTAAACGGGGTAACAGTAACCGGTACTNCAAATGTAAATATTCATACTGATAATAATGCTGCACAATTATCTACTCAACTAAGTGCACAGGCATTTACCGTTGGCAATGATATTTATTTTAATGAAGGGAAATTTTTACCTGATTCATTTGCTGGTAAACATTTATTGGCGCATGAGTTAACGCATGTAGTGCAGCAAACTGGCTCTTCATCAATTATAAATAAACAGGGAATTACAGAAGCGCAGCCTACTTCACCTTTTATTGAAGCTGTTGTTAAAGAAATGCATGCAGCAGTAGAAGGATGGGGCACCGATGAAGAAGGTGTTTATATGGCGCTTCAAAAATTGAAAAGAAATCCTGAGGACATTAAGAAAGCCAATGACAGTTATAAAAAAAAATATGGAAAAAGTCTTGAAAAGGAGATAAGAGATGAAATGAGTGGATCTGAAATGAATTATGCTTTGGAGCTAATAAACATTACCGGAAATGATGCGCTGATAAAAAAATTACCCGATACTGAAGAAGAATATAAAAGTACTGCCAAACGATTGGCAAATGCTATGCCGCACAGGATATTTGGCTGGGGCACTGATGAAGAGACCATTTTTGCAATCTTATTGCCTTTTGATCGCAGTATTGAAAAACTGAAGGCATTAAAACTTGCTTACAGAGAAGTAACAAATGGAAGAGTTATTCGTGAAGATCTCAGATATGAAATGAGCGGGAGTGAACTCTCTTACGCTTTGTTCCTGGTTAATGATCCGGAGAGTGAGACAGCCCTTGAACTGGAAGGAATGGTTGGAAAAACCATGCAATGGCGGCAATCTATATTCCTGCCTTGCAAAGATTCTGTTGCGGTTTCCGGAAGCGGTGAGCAAATGAAAGATGTGCATGACAAAACTATTCGCTGCACAAGTTTTGCTGACTGGGCATCATCTTCAAAAGATAAACCACCACCTGCACTAATTGATACAACAATCATCAATTGTTGGGAAGTAATTTTACTTGCTGCATATAACTCCGGTGAAATAAGTTTTGAATAAATTCATGATCTTTATAAAAATGTTCCTAAATGTGATGTAACACCTTCAATGGATCATGAAGCCGATATAAAAAAATGTAATAATCAACAATCGGCGACATGGGTAAGGGAGCTGGCTAATGACGAACTCTCTGTTTATAAACCGTATCATGCAGGTAACTCCAATCCCCACAAAGGAGACCTGACGTTCTTTAATAAACTAGAGCACGTTGCTATGGCAACAGGCACTGGCAGTAATGTATTTACTTTTTGGCCGGCTCCTGATGTGCCCTTTTTTGCAAATGCAGCAGGCGCAGTAAAAGATAAAGTAAAGATTGTAACAATAGAAGCATTATTTGATTGGTGGAAAACAAATAATCATACTGAACCTTTGATAGAATTCGGGCATCCTGATTGGTAATGAGATAATAATAATTATATGCAAAATCAAATTGGCATATCAGCATCTTCTAACATAATACCTGCTTCAGGTGGGCAAAACGTATCCTCTGAAACAAAATCAAAATATCAGGACTTATATAAACCCATTCTGAATTTTTTGCCAGTTCAGTGCAAACTTTCGGTTGGTGCAATAAATGATCCATTAGAAGATGAAGCCGATGCAATGGCTGATAAAGTGATGCGCATGCCTGGGCAAACATTTATTCATAGAAAATGTACCCATTGCGAGGAAGAAGAAAAAGCACAAAGGAAACCTCTGGCATCCTTCATTCAAAAAAAGTCTTCTGGAAGCAATAGTGTTGCTGTAAGTGATAGTGTTGCCAGCCAAATTCAACATACAAAAGGGGGAGGAAGTTCAATGTCTGCATCTACAAAAAGCTTTATGGAAAGCCGCTTTGGAAAAGACTTTTCAAATGTAAATATTCACACGGATAATAATGCTGCACAATTATCTACTCAACTGAGTGCACAAGCATTTACCGTTGGCAATGATATTTATTTTAACGAAGGGAAATATCAACCCACATCAACTGAGGGAAAACATCTGTTAGCACATGAATTAACACATACTATACAACAGGGCGATCAAACATCTGTACAAAGAAGTTGTTCAGATGGTAAATGCGACACCTGTGCCGGCAGCAAAAAGATTTTTGGATAACGGTTTATTTCAGGAGGAAAGCAGATGCAAAAACCATAAAAGCGGTAGAAAAAGAAATGGCATCTGCCAAAACTATTTTAGCCAATTGTTGTCTGGACTTGAAATATGATTTAAAGAAAGACAAATCAGAACAGGTTGCGGGTTCTGCAACAATGGATGCATATAAAGCTGCCACTGCTAAAGACCGGTGGCGATATACTGCAGATGAAACTACAATAGGTACAGGTACCACTTTTCATGGAGCAAAAGGTATTCCTATGCTGGTAGTGGATGATGTGCCATTAAGTGGCGGGGGTGTTACTGTTGATACTAAGTTTGATGCGAACTACAAAGGCAAGCGGTATATTATAGTAGGTATAAATCAAACTACAACAGTAAACCCTAATTGTAATCATACTGCACATGAATTATGGCATGTAGGTGGTACTGACAAACATGATCCTGCTAACGGACCTATAACAGCTTGCAGCGGCAATGGAGTAAGTGATACGTATTGTAATAATTTGAGAGCGCTTGTATAAAAACGCATTATGTCATCAAGCCTTACTATATCTAATTATTCAAAAACAGTTGCGGCACCTGCAAATGATATAACGTTGATGCCTGCACAAGCCAGGAATGAAATGAATGCTGACAAAGATATCAGCTTGCCCATACAATGCAAACTTTCTATCGGTGCTGTTGATGATCCATTAGAAGATGAAGCAGATTCGATGGCAGATAAGGTGATGCGAATGCCGGAGCCTAACGCTATTCAACGCAAGTGTGCACATTGCGAAGAAGAAGAAAAAGCGCAACTCAAACCAACTGATTCGTTCATTCAAAAGAAACAGATACCAGATAATATTATTCAGCAGATTGAGGAGAGAACGGAGGAAAAGAAAAAAGCAACTGCAGATTGATTCAAAAGAAGAAAAAGCGCAACTCAAACCAATTACTTCATTTATTCAAAAAAAAGAAATATCAGATAACATTATTCAGCGTGAGGAAAAAAGTGAACTGCAGATTGAGGAGCGCTTTAAACTGAAACCGGGTTCAGCAGAACCCGACTACCTGAGTTTAAAAACACCTTTCATTGAGAGAAACGCTTTGCATCTTTGGGATGCGGATGCCGCATTAGGTGTATGGCGTTATAATTTCCGGTTTTTTAAAATGACTGGATTGTCGGATAATCTTGCCGGCAAAGCTGCGAACTTAAGCGCTCCTTTTGCTATTGATTCACAATTAAAAGCCGGTAATCCTAAACTGTGGGAGCTATCAGATAAAGCATTAAACACTACCTCCATAACAGGAAGCGTTCCATTATTCAACTTTGATGCAAACTTTAAGAACTGGAAGCTTCTTCCTTTTCTGCAAAAGAAGGAGTTGGATAATCCATCGCCTGTTTATAATGCGGGTGGCAATGAAAATTTTATTCAGCGTAAATGCGCCCATTGTGAAGAAGAAGAGAAAGCCCAACAAAAACCTTTGGCGCCATTTATTCAAACAAAATCTTCTAACAATAATAATGTTGTTGCAAGCGATCGTGTTTCAGGCCAGATTCAATCTACAAAAGACGGCGGAAACCCGATGTCTGCATCTGCCAAAAGCTTTATGGAAAGCCGGTTTGGCGCAGATTTTTCACATGTGCGCATTCATGCTGATAGTAATGCCGCAAAATTATCAAATGATCTAAATGCGCAGGCTTTTACGGTTGGCAACAATGTATACTTTAATGAAGGGAAATATGCACCTGAAACAGAATCAGGAAAACATTTATTAGCGCATGAGTTAACACATACTATTCAACAATCAGAAAGCAACAATATATCTCTTCAAGAAATTCAAAAACAGTCTACATCAGGCACATCCACCCCACCTGCAACCAATGGTGGGTTAACCAATGAAATGCTTGCTCAAATTGCACGCCGGCTACGTAATGCAATGAAAGGATGGGGAACAGATGAAGACGCGATTTATGGAGCATCTTTCGGGACGTACGCAGGCACAGGTAGATACCATTGCGGCGACATATCAAACCCTATTCAACCGTATTTTGATAGCAGACCTGCAGGACGAACTGAATGATGGTGAAATGCGGCATCTGGCTAATCTTTCGCCGGCCCTTGTAACAGATAAAGGCGGTACACCAGCCGAACAAGCTCAATCATTTGCAGATGTGGTTGCGCAGCAACTTTACAATGCCATGGAAGGTTGGGGTACAGATGAATCCGCTATTTTTTCGTCGCTTACCGGCAGAACACAGGATGAATTATTGCAGATAGGCCAGGCTTATCAGCGATTGACAAAACATACACTCGAAGCTGATTTAAGAGATGAATTAAGTGGTTCAGATTTAACTCACGCTATACGGTTGCTTAACCAGGGTGTATTACAACCAGAAGATGAACTTTATCTTGCTATGGAAGGATTGGGCACAGATGAGGATACAGTTTTTCGTGTATTAGATGCGCTTGCCGGTAATACTACTGCCATTCAAAATATGGAAGCGGCGTATAGAAGTAAATATGGTGACCTGATTGCTGATTTGCGTGGAGATTTATCATCGCGGGAATATGCAAGGGCTATGCGGGTGCTTGGTTCAGTATTGCAGGATGCCGCTTTTGAAGACTGCGCCCCAAATGTTATTAATGAAGTACGTGCATTGATCCCTACCGGAATTCAAAAGGTAGAACACGCTATTGCGGTATTATCAAAAGGGTTAGCCGGCATGAGCGCCCCGGAACTTACACAATTCAAAAGATTTTTTGATCCGGCTAATACAGGCGACATTGATCAACGGTTTGTAAGTGATGTATTAGTAAACTTTAAAAAGATAAGACAGGAATTCAGAGACGACTTAACGGTTGAATGCGAATCAGGAGGTGGCATTTGTAACGGCGGACGCCTTTATTATACTTATTGGAGCAATGTGCATGTGTGTCCTTACTTTACCACAGAAACAGACACAACCCGCAAGGCGCGTGACTTTGTTCATGAATTAGCGCATAATGCGATGTTGGCAGTAGACCGGCCTTATTATTCTCCCGGCTCAACTGATTATGCAGGCCTTACACCAAGGGGACCACTGGCTGCACAAATACCGGTGGTTGGTTATCTTATACGATTTATCAGTCGCAGCGATACATTATATCACCCCGATGCCTACTCGTGGTTTGCTTTTGAGGTTCCGTAATATAATTTTGCTATGGCGCTGAAAGCTATTACGGATGCAACTTTATCTTAAACACCACATCATCTGCTGTTACAAACAATATATCTTTTGTTTCATTAAACACGCAATTGGATGATGATCTTCCAGGAATTTTTATTAAACCGATTCGTTTTCCCGCAGGTGAAATGATATTAATGCCATCAGGTCCCGCACTAAAAATATTTCCGTAATTATCTAATTTAAAACCATCGGGACCTTGATTTATAATTGCTTTTTTACGAAGGGGCATAGCATCTAATAATATGCCTCCTTTATGTATATTTCCTTTGTTATCCAACTCGTAAGCATACCAGGCAGCCTTATTTTCATCACTGCTTGCTATATACAAAATTTTTTCATCTGGTGAAATCACAATACCGTTAGGACGCGGTATAGAATCAATCAACAATTGCAACTTTCCATCTGTATTTATCCTGTACACGCCTTCAAATGTTAATGCTCTTTCGGGGTCATGCTCACCTTCAGGCAAACCATAAATGGGATCAGTGAAATAAATATTGTTTTTGCTATCCGTAATAAGATCGTTGGGACTATTAAACCTCTTGCCCTTATAGTCTTTGGCCAAAACAGTATATTCGGCTTTGGGCGAATCAACACTGGTATTCATTCTAACCACCTGCCTGTTACCAGATTGGCAAAGCAACAGGTTGCCATTTCTATCAAGCGTTAAACCGTTGGAACCTGTTTCTCCTTTTCGTGGAAGTGTACCTGTATATCCCGACTTTTCTAAATACACACTACTAGCACTATCACCCTCTTTCCATTGAAAAATTTTATTTTGAGGCACATCAGAAAAAATCAGTTTTTTTTCTTTGGCAAGCCATACAGGTCCTTCACTCCAGGCAAAGCCGGTGCCGATTATAGCAGCAGTTATATTACTGTCAATCACTTTAGAGAGATCACCATCAAACCAAATAACGCTCACCGCATTGCTGTCTTTTACCGTTGTTAATGCCTGTTCATTTTTTGCTTGTTCAGAAGGTTGCTGACAAGCTGAAATCAAGGAGTACAGGCTAATAATCAGGATGTTTATTTTCTTCATGGCAATAAATTTAAAATGAAACAATTGACTTGTAGTATATATAAATAATGGTATGGCATGAACCATTTTGCGCTGCCCCTGCCTGCTTATTGCTCACGCTGTATTCATTACCATTCTGCCACGCTCCCATCTTTGTGACGCCATAATGGGTTTCGCCAGTTGTGCCCTTCTTTCGCCATTTTTATTACATGTTCTTCATTGATGTTTATGCCCAATCCTGGTCCGGAAGGAATTTGAACATATCCATTTTCATATTTGAAAACAGCAGCATCAGTGAGGTAATCCAACAGATCGCTTCCTTTATTATAATGAATGCCGAGGCTTTGTTCCTGTATAAAAGCGTTGTGACAAGTAGCATCAACCTGCAGACATGCAGCTAACGCAATTGGCCCGAGTGGACAATGTGGCGCGGCTGTTACATCATAGGCTTCTGCCATAGAAATGATTTTTTTGCATTCTGTTATACCGCCCGCATGCGAAAGATCAGGTTGAATGATATCTACATATCCATCATGTAATAAAGGTTTAAAATCCCACCTGCTAAACATTCTTTCACCTGTTGCTATGGGGATGGAAGTATGTTGTGCGATATCACGAAGCGCTTCATTGTTTTCAGGTAAAACAGGTTCTTCAATAAACATAGGTTGGAATGGCTCCAGTGCTTTAGCCAAAACCTTCGCCATCGGTTTATGCACGCGCCCATGAAAGTCAATGCCCACTCCTACTCCTTTGCCTACTGCATCAATAACACTTCCTACTCTTTCCAGTACCTCATCTATTTTTTTATAGGAGTCTATATACTGCATTTCTTCAGAGGCATTCATTTTAACTGCTGTAAAACCTGTAGCAACAGTAGCTTTAGCGGCGTTAGCTACGTCGGCAGGCCTATCGCCGCCAATCCATGAGTATATTCTTATACTGTCTCTTGCCTTACCTCCTAATAACTGGTATACGGGTGCATTAAAAAACTTTCCCTTAATATCCCACAATGCCTGGTCAATACCTGCAATAGCACTCATCAGTATCGGTCCACCGCGATAAAATCCCGCACGGTACATTACGTTCCAATGGTCTTCAATATGCATAGGATCTTTGCCGATAATATATTCCATTAATTCATCCACAGCAGCTTTTACAGTGGCGGCTTTGCCTTCTATCACAGGCTCTCCCCAGCCAACTATGCCTTCGTCTGTTTCAATTTTCAAGAATAACCAGCGTGGAGGCACTTGGTATAGGGTGTAACTTTTTACTTTCATAATACACAGTTAATATGCGTGCAAGTTTTCCGGAAATATATAACTATTTCCATTTTTGAGCATACTAAAAATTAGCCATTTTCAGTTTCAGCGCTGTACGAAATCAGTTAAAATCGAGGGTGATGATAAAACGGGTTCCTTTACCCAGGGTACTTTCTACATGTATGCTGCCTTTGTGGCTTAAAATAATATTTTCGGTATTGGTAAGCCCAAGTCCGTTTCCTTTTATTTTCTTACTGTAATAAGGCTCAAACAATTTATTCAGCGTTTCATTATCCATGCCGCTTCCGTTGTCTTTTATTTCAATAACACATTTGTTGTTTTGCGATTGAGTTGTAATAGTGAGTATCCCTTTTCCAGGCTCCATTGCTTCCACACCGTTAACAATAATATTAAGAAATGCAATTTTCATTTTTTCGATATCCGCCGCAATTTCACAGATATCTGAACTGTATTGCTTTACTACTGTAATATTATTAAGTATAAGACTATCATTTGCCAGTGCCAGCGCTTCATCAATCAATTTATTTACAGAAACATGTTCTGCCTTTAATTCAATAAACTTAGTGGAATTGAGCAATTCTGTAATTAATGCATTAATGCGATGACTGTTCCGTAAAATCATATCATAAAATACTTCTCTATCTTCAGTGCTTGCATCTGACTCAGATTTCAACTGATCCACTGAAAGATTAATATTCGTAAGTGGATTTCGTACTTCATGGGCAATAGTGCGGGCTATACGACCTGTAGCGGTAAACTTTTCGAACCTCCGCATTTCTATTAACTCCTTATTGGCTTTGTTTAATTCCGTTATCCGTCGCTCTAATTCTTCTTTATACTCGTCTGTTCTTTGGTCTGCCAGTCGCCTGGCTTTGTTTTCTGTGGTGTATGTGATGTATCCGAAAATAAAAAGCAAGAGGGCTATAGAGAATGATACGAAGATAACGATGTTAAAGAAACGATATTTGCCTTCGAGATCGGTTGTTTTTTTTGTTTGCTGTTTTTTTTCATATGCCTGCATTTCATTGATCTTTTTTTTAAGGCTGTCAATAATAACTTTTCCTTTTTTTTCAGCTTCAAGCAAACTATCAGTCAGTATATAATTATTATGGTTGAATACATTTATAGTGCTGTCTGTAATAGCGTATTTTCTGTCAAGCAATGTTTTAACTTTATGAATGCGACTTTGCTGTTCACCATCATTTTTTATTGCCTTCTGCAATTCATAAAAAGCAGGTTTAGCAATGGACTGGCTTTTATAATATGATGCCAGCAATGCGGTGTCTTTGGTTAGTAAATATCCCCTGGAACCTATTTCTGCATCCTTCATCAGCGAAAGGAAATCGTCAAATTTAATAATCAGGGTATTGGTATACGTTATTCCACTTCTTAATTTCTGAGCTTCCCAGTTGGAATAAAGTGTGAGCAAATAAGATAACAGCAAGATGCCGAATGCGGTTCCATACCCTACCCTTATCCGCTTATCAATTCTAAATCCTTTTATAATACGTTTCATAATTATATAACACTCCTGAATTTATTTTAGCAACAGCAAAATATTTACTGTAATTAAGTGTTAATCATTATGAGTTATGTGCAGTTGTAGCCAATGTGCGTGTAAATTTAACCTGAAATGTTTAAAATGGGTTAATGCAGATAATATTAGAACAATGAAATTAAATTGATTAACTTTAATACAAATACATTTTCTATGATCAGGCCAACATCCTTCAGGCTGCCTCAATATATAGTTGAGCGCCTCTCCCACCTCATGGATATTCTGCGCAATGAAAAGGAAAAATACGAAAGAGCATCGCTTACTATTGAAGACAAACAGTTAAAACAAAATATCCATATACTGGCATTAGAAAATAACCAGTATGTATGTGAATTAACATCGCAACTAAAATCGTTGGGCGCTTATGAATGTATTGAAAACAATGAACTAAAAAATGATGCTGACGTTTCCGCAGGTACGGCAGAACAAAATCAGCCATTGCTGAATGTAAACGTATTACAATTTTGTAAAGACAGTGAAAAGAAAATGATCAGCGCATACAGGGAAGTATTAAATGAACCTTTTCTGGCAGAAGGATTGCGAACATTGATACGCACACAACTGAACGGCATTATGTATGCATTTCTTCAATTGAAATTATTGCAGGATACAAGGTATGCTCCTCATCACTAAATAACTTTAGGTTAGCACTTGATTATTAACAGCAGTAATACTGCGTTAGATAAATCTATTGAGCAGTATAGTAAGAAGCTGCCACAAATCATATAATACAAGTTACTTACACTGATTAATCAGGATACTCAATGTTATTTCCAATTTCTGACAAACACTCCTTTAGAATATTTTTCCTTACCAGAAGAATAACCTCTATTTACTATATCTGTGGCATTTTCTTCTGTAGCCTTAATACCAGAGGGATTTTCAGATTTCAGAATTCCTAAAATCTTTTTTGTTTCTGGTTCATAAAATATCAAAAATGAATCTTTGTTTCCGGTGATCGTTGTAATTCCTATAACATTTGACTTGAATTCATTAAGATTTGGAACACATTGGTCAAAGTCCGCTAAATAAGCTTCACTTGAATTATTACCTTCTTTCGCAATTCTAAAACGAAGTTCATAAAGACTTGCGATCTTATTCCGAAGCATAACGATACCGCTATGAAAAAGACAGTCGTCGTGCTTTAATATTTGAATGCAATCTTTTACATATTTCTCTTCAATGTTTACATCACAGAGATAGTTAAGTTGTTGAAAAGTCAACTTATCCATGTCGCCCACTGTTTTATTTGATTTCTTCCAACTTAGTTTTCTTACGTTAGCTAACCGCCTTATGTATCTCACTTGTAAAATGGAAAATAATATCAGGATTGTTAGTTATTTCTGTATTCAAGAACCATTCGCTCTGGGCAAGATAAACAAGATACCCATCTTTATCCAGTACAACGTTGGATGTTTTGAAACGGATAAAGTCGTCAAGTTTCTTTTTATAATTTGAAGTTATCCAGCAGGCTTTATAAAAAGGCAAGGTATTAAATTGCACGGAAGCGCCATACTCGTTAAGCAAACGATATTGAATTACCTCAAACTGCAGATCACCCACACAACCAATAATCTTTCTGTTACCGCCATGCTGTGTAAAAAGCTGTGCCACGCCTTCATCTGTAAGTTGCAGTAAGCCTTTTTCCAGTTGCTTGGTTTTCATGGGATCTTTATTCACTACTTCTTTAAACAGTTCAGGCGAAAAACTGGGGATTCCCGTAAAATAAAAGTCAGCTCCTTCTGTTAGTGTGTCTCCTATCTTGAAATTTCCGGTATCAAACAAGCCCACCACATCCCCGGGAAAAGCTTCTTCTATCACATCTTTCTGGCGTGCTAAAAACGAATAGGGATTACTGAAACGTACGTCCTTATCCAATCGTACGTGATGATAATATTTATTACGTTCAAACTTTCCGGCACACACACGTAAAAAGGCAATCCTATCCCTGTGCTTGGGATCGAGGTTGGCATGTATTTTAAATATAAAGCCGCTGAATTTTTCCTCTTCGGGGCAAACCTCCCCTTCTGAAGTAGGACGGCACAATGGCGAAGGAGCGATACGTATAAATGTATCGAGCATTTCGTTCACACCAAAGTTATTTACGGCGCTTCCAAAAAATACTGGCGCTGTTTTACCCTCCAGGTAAGCCTTGCTATCAAGCTCACCATATACACCATCAATCAGTTCCACATCTTCTCTTAATTGGGCGGCATCTCTTTCTCCTACTCTTTCTGTCAACTCATTATCACCAAGATCAGTTATATGCAACACATCCTCATCATTGGCTTTTGTATTGGCAGTAAACAGCAAAAGATTTTTATCGTGCAGGTTATATACACCTTTAAAATCTTTACCATTGTTTATCGGCCATGTCATAGGATGCAGTTGGATATGCAATTCCTTTTCTATTTCTTCCAGCAAATCAAAAGGCATTTTACCATCGCGGTCCATCTTATTGATGAACACGATTACCGGTGTATCACGCATCCGGCAAACTTCCATCAACCTGCGTGTTTGTGCTTCCACACCGTTTACACTATCTATTACCAATATTACGCTATCCACTGCCGTGAGTGTACGGTAAGTATCTTCAGCAAAATCTTTGTGACCAGGAGTATCCAGCAGGTTAATAAGATTGCCTTTGTATTCAAAGGTCATAACACTTGTAGCAACCGAGATACCACGCTGCTTTTCTATTTCCATAAAATCGCTTGTAGCGTGCTTCTTTATCTTATTGCTTTTAACCGCACCTGCGGTTTGTATAGCTCCACCAAAAAGCAACAGCTTTTCGGTAAGCGTGGTTTTGCCCGCATCCGGGTGAGATATGATGGCGAATGTTTTGCGTTTATTGATTTCTGCTATGTATTTCATCGGGGCGCAAAGGTAAATAATCTGTGGCTTATCTGCCTACCATAAAAAGTGCGTTGCAGAATAAAAGCTTGCCGTTTTGCCAAAAGTTGCGGAACAACACATTATCAGCCAGGTAAACAATACTTCCCCTGCCCATATCTTCTACGCCAAATACCAATCCATCGTTCAGCTTCTTTTTCAATTTTGCACCTACAAAACCCGAAACCAGGTTGTCTTTCTTTATCACACCCACATTCCAGCCTTCATTAATGAATTCGTATACATTATCATCCATCTTGAGCGTATAATAATAATCAGGATAACCAAAAGCAAGTGGGTGGCTGTTGTCTAATTGCACTTTCAGCATTGAACCGGGAGTAGTAGTTGAAATATAATCACGTTCAAAATCTCCAAACTTCTTCAACGGCGCATATACGTCTTTTTTATCCGTAGTATCGTCAAATTTTTTAAAGTGAATACCAAAATCCTGCCTCGCCATCTGTGCTACCGCACTCTCCAGCGCTATTACCTTGCCCCCCTTTCTTATCCAGTTTTTAAAATCTTCTGATGGTTTTTTTTCAGTTAAGAGGCTACTGTAATTTCCATCAGGTAATATCAATACATCAAAATCATCCCAATTTGTACGTGACAGATCATCTATATTAACCAGTGTAACAGGATAATTTAAATCTCTTTCGAGAAAAAACCATATTTCACCCGCTGCATTGGAGTTTGATCCTTCACCTGTTGCTAACACAATTTTGGGGGCTTTCATATAATGCACATTTTCACTACCGAAGTCGTAACCCTTGTCTACAAAACCCGTTGTAACAGGATAGGCCTTTATTTGTTGTTTATTACAAACGTCTATAACAAACTTCCATATATTATCCTTTACCGCATTATTGGCGGCTTTTAACACAATAATTGATCCTGGTTTAAATTTTTCTCCATTTACTTCAAACGCTTTGGCCGCATAACGTAAACGCACACCCTGCTGCATTAATTCCGCAACAGCTTTAGCGCTCTGCATACCCTCCCATGGTATAACATAACCGTAAGTTTCTGCAACAACATTGTTAACTGGTGCAGGTTTATTGAACGCAGCACTAATATTGATTTTTTCTTTTACGCCGAAAGCATTTAATCCATATATATAAGGTAAAGACCAGGCCGTGATATCATAAGTAGCGGAATCAACCAATGTTGTTTTTGGCTCAAACAATACATTTACCATGGTACCATTAGGTTGTGCGTTAGTGATTAAAATATCTTCTTTGCTTATTGTAAACACTTCATCTTTGCCGGTAAAATAATTATAGCCTTTTGCAGTTCCTGAGCCTGCGCTATACTGGATGTCGTTTTTATCAAGCAGATCCAGTAATGCAGCAACGCGCTGACTTGCACCTTCGCTATTTTTAATTACATAGGTTTTATACATTCCGGTTGCGCCGGCAACAGCATTATTGAAAAACTTTCTGAATTCTTTGATCAGTTTGTCTGCATTTTGCGAAGATATTTCAATGGTACTCATTCCGGTTGTGAAGTGATGCATCATGCGATCCGTTAAGGTAAGGGTATCTCCTTCCTGTTTGTAAATGCCTAATCCGCCCCGCGGGCCACCACCCTGCTCATACGTCATACCAACGGCTCCATTATATATCGGGTATGTGTCGCCGTAAGAAGGATAGTACAGATCAAATACCTCCTTTGTAAAAAACAACCAGTTGTTGGCGTCGAAATATTTGGCATTATTGCGACCTATGCTCTCCTGGAATGCTCTTTGCCATGCGGTGATGCTTTCATGATATGGCTGTGCCGCGGGCGCAAAATAATAGGGACTATTAACACCCTGCTCATGATAATCTACATGTATTTGTGGTAGCCATTGACGATATAGTTTTATCCGCTGCTGTGTTTCTACTTGTGTTTGCCATGCCCAATCTCTGTTCAGATCAAAATTATAGTGGTTGGTTCTGCCGCCGGGCCATGGCTCCCTATGTTCTCTTGCATATGTTTCAGGATTATAATTTTTGCCCACCACTCCGTTAAACCAGTTTACATACCGGTCGCGGCCGTCAGGATTTATGCAAGGATCAATTACCACAACGGTATTTTTTAACCATTCTTTGGTTTTAGTATTGTCAGGATTTATTAATTCATACATGGTTAACATGGCTGCTTCAGAAGACGAAGTTTCATTGCCATGTACATTATAGCTTAACCAAACAATAATAGGTGTTTGCTCTACAGGCGCCATTCTGTCTTTTGTCATATTCGCAAGCCTAAGATTGTTCATGCGTATCTGCTCAAGATTTTGCATGTTGTTCTGTGAGGAAACGAATACAGCCAGTAGTGGCCTTCCCTCGTTGGTTTCTCCGTATTGCTGCAACTTTACGGTTGCCGGTAATTTGCCTGCCAGGTAAGTAAAGTAATTTACAATTTTATAATGCGGAGTATAGCGTGTTCCCAGTTTATATCCCAAAAAAGCTTCAGGGGATTGTAGTTGCGAAAA
>JBGALP010000082.1:0-18828 GCA_044223805.1 Agriterribacter sp. | reverse complement strand
GGGCAACTTTATAATATCCGGACATCTTACGGCTTTATACAGCAACTTAAGCACCGAAGCTTTAGTAACACTCGAGCGTACCTGCTGGTGGCTACATATACTCGGTATATTGGCATTTATGAATTACCTGCCTTATTCAAAACATCTTCATATTATTCTCGCTTTTCCAAATGCGTATTATGCAAGATTGTTACCCAAAGGAGCGCTTAATAATATGCCGGCCATACAAAATGAAGTATTGTATGCCATGCAGCCCGAACTTGCACCGCCTGCTGATCCCGATGCAGCTCCGCCAAAATTTGGCGCAAAGGATGTGTTCGATCTGAGCTGGCGAAACCTGCTGGACGCCTATTCGTGCACAGAATGCGGAAGGTGCACTACAGCCTGCCCGGCCAATATTACGGGTAAACTGTTATCACCACGCAAAATAATGATGGACACCAGGGACCGGTTGGAAGAAGTTGCGAAGAATATTACGACAAATGGTTCTTTTAAAGATGATGGCAAAAGTTTATTGCATCAATACATTACAGTAGAAGAACTGCGTGCGTGCACCACCTGTAATGCCTGCGTAGAAGAGTGTCCTGTAAGTATAAGCCCGCTTGAAATTATTATGGAATTGCGTCGTTCGCTTATTATGGAAGAAAGCAATGCGCCACAGGAGTGGAATGCAATGTCGTCGAACATTGAAAATAATTTCGCCCCCTGGAAATTCAGTCCGGACGACAGGGATAAATGGACAACAGAGATGATATAGCCAATAGTAAAACGTGAGACGATAAACGTGAGATATGAAACTATAGACGTGAAATTTGTCCGCTCAATTTGGGACTGTATAAACCATAAACGACAAATATTAAACGCTCTCTAATTTTTCCCTGGCAACTCCACAAAAAAGGTGCATCCTTTACCTTCTTCACTCTCAAACCATAGTTTCCCATCGTGCTCTTCTACAATTCTACGCGAAATAGATAAGCCAAGTCCATGCGATTCTTCTCCGGCGGTACCCACACGCGAAGCTTCCGGATGAAGTGTAAAAATTTTATCTTTTAATTCCGGGGGAATACCAATACCATGATCTTTAACAGACAGTAATACCGTGTGCGCTTTTTTCTCCAGCTTCACATTAATTATGGCATTTTCAGGGCTGAACTTAATGGCATTATTAAGAATATTGCTGATTACGCGCCACATTTTTTGCCTGTTAAGAGGAACGATCACTGAATCGCCCTGAAAATACAACTGCTGGTTCTTTTCATCTGCCTTTGTTTGCAGAATATTAACGCAGTATTGTAAAATTCTTTGTATGTCTACGTCTTGCTTTTTTTCTTTATCCAGTACATCTTTCTCTTTAATAAGATCATTAATAAGCGCAATGGAATTGTTGCATGATGTTTTTATCAATTCCATTACATCTCTTAAATCGCACATAGGTATTTTTTTGAGCAACCTTTGTACCGAAGTGCGTATGCGCGTGATTGGTTGTTGCAGATCGTGTGCAACGGCACGGGTTATTCTGGCGTTTACATATTGTTCCTTTTCCAGCGATGTGTAGGCTTCCATCAATTGATTGTACTTGGATTGTATTTCTCCGTTAAGTTTTGCCAGTTGTTTCACATGTTTTGCCTTGCGGTGCAGATTGTACCACACAAAAGCCATTATTACAATAGCCAGCACACTCAGCAATACCACAATAACCAACTGAAAAGTTTTAGCGGCATTTTCTTTTTCCAGCATTTCATTTACAGCTACCTGGTCTCTGTTTTCCAGCTCTCTCCCTGTATCGCGGCTTATATTGCTTTTATCAATCAGGTCAAGCGAATCTCTTATAGCAAGATACCGGGCATTGTATATAAACGCACGCGCAGTGTCGCCTTTTTTAGCCCATAATTTTTTCATTGCAAGGTTCCAGGCTTGTCTTTCTTCCCCATCCTTATTGCTGTCTTTTAGTCCAAATGAGCTATCCAGTGTTTGCAATATTTTTGCGGCCTCATCTAATCTATTCCGCTCCATATACATATCTGCCAGTTCAAATTGAGTAGAAACGGTAAAGCGAGGGTCATCATTTTGCGTACCTGCTATACTTACTAAATTCAAATTCTCCGCCTCATCAAATAATGCCTGTTTCCTTTTTATCTTAGCTATGTTGGCGTATACAACAGCTCTTGCCAGGGCTATATAGTCTGCTTTTTGGGGAAATTTATACTCCTCCTTAGCAATATAATCGAGCGTGGCTTGAAAAAAATAAGCGGCACTATCCTGCAAACCTGCTCCGGTATAGGCCAACCCTATATCATCATAAAAACGCTGTATATTAGAAAACAACAGAACAGCATCTTCTGTGCATTGCTGTTCATCCTGTATGGCTTTTTTATAATAATTAGCTGCCAACACATATTGCTCCTGTTTATAAAACAATTCGGCGGTACGCTCATTATACTTTAAATATTTGCACAATGCTTCAGGTAATTTGTTAAGCGTAGCTTTTGATTGCAACAGGTATCTCATTGCAGCATCGTAATTTCTCAGCGCTTCGTAACAATCACTTTTTAGCAAAAGCATTTGCGCGTGCATAACGATAAAGCGTTTTTCGTCCGGTCGTTTTGCGGTTATCCATAGTATGCTATCGGCATACAAAAGTGCTTTTTCATAATTTTCATTGTTATAATAGGTTTCGGCGTAGTACCTGTAAAACTGCGCTTTATCCCCATCTCCCGCAGGCAACCTATGTATATCCCCAGCTAATGAATCGAGTACAACCATGCGTTTGGCTAGCCCGGAAAGTGTATCTAATTGCTTAAAATATTTTTTAAAAATATTGGGGGTGGTCATCGCGCAGACTTTTATTACAGGAAAACAAGGCAACCATTACAATAACGTAGATTACCCGTTTTATACTGAATAAAATTTTCATCATATCTCTCCAATTTTATATTCCTGCAAATGTTTCAGCATTCCCTTTTCCATCAAGTGGTACTTCGTGTACCAGTTGATTGATAATTGCTATTGAAGTATCACAATCAGCGCTCATGCTTCCAGCGTATTTTTTATTTCTCCCGGCGGTTGTTTTTTTACAAAAGAATACAGGAGGTTACGGATGCCCCCAACAGGGTTTTTTAGATCGTGTGCAACCATGCGGGTAATTTTTCCATTTTCTTTTTGTAATTGCTGCAGGAAGCGAATGTTTCTTCCAGGTCTTTCTTTTTGAGTTCCAGTTCAACGTTCAGCGCTTCCAGCGATTTTTCCTGCCGGGCTGCACGTTTAAGATTGTTCCACACAAAAAAACGGTTATGGCAGCCAGTACAATAAGTATAAAAAAAATAGTTAACCGCATGGATGTTGCTTTATTTTTTCGCTCAAGCCCCGTATTGATCGCAGTCTGCTCTTTATGCTCAACTTCCTTTTCCATATCCCTGGCAAGATTTGCTTTTATATTTTTATCAAGCGAATCCCTTATGACGAGATACCGTTCGTTGTATTGAAACGCTTTTGCCGTATCTCCCACCCCAGCCCATAGTTTTTCCATTGCCAGGTGCCAGAAAGTGGAATTTTCATCGAATGTGCTGTCACTAAAATGATTAACAGAGTCAAGTACGTGCAATACTTGTTTTGCTTTATTCAACTTTCCCCAATCCATGTATAAATTCACCAGCTCAAATTGTGATTCAATAGGTACGTTGTGATAAACATCCTTCGTAATCGCAATGGCATCCATACTCAGTTGCTCGGCTTCCGCATAGAGCTTTTGCAACCTTTTTATTTTAGCCATATTACCATACACTACTGCCCTGGCTAAAGGCATGAAAGCTGCATACTTCGGAAACTCGTGTGCTCTTTTATTAATATACTCAAGCGTGGCTTCATAGTAATAATAGGCACTATCATATATGCCTATTTGAGCATAAGCCATCCCAATATTATCCAGGTTCCGCTGCACAGCCTCAAACTTACCCATTTCCATGTGGTTACACTCTAACGCATCAGCCATTGCCTTCCTGAAATAATCAATGGCAAGTTTATACCTTCCCTGGTTATACAGAATCTCTGCCAAACGCTGGTTATAACCTCTGTATTCACAATGATCAATATCCTTATTGTTATTAATGACTGTTTTGGCTTCTAACAGGCAACTCATAACAGCATCGTAATTTTTCAGCGCTGAATAACACTCGCTTTTAGCGAATTGACTTTTCACATATTCTGCAACATATTTTTTTTGGGGATTTCCTTTTAACAACTGATCTAAACTGTCCAGAGAAATAAGCGCCTTTTTAAATTCTCCCCGTGATCTGAAAAAACCCGCCTGGAAATTAAAAAAGATTACCTTATCCATAATTCCTACCGGAAAGCGTTGCATTGCCATTTGATATGAATGCAAAGCGGCATTACCTGTTACCATATCATAGTTGTGTGATAAGGTGTCAATATATTTTCCATAATATTCAGGATGCTCATCTTTTTCTACCTTACTGCATACACCGGCATACAGTATTCCGAAAAACATCAACCATTTAAAAAGTGTGGTTAAAGCCATAATAAGGAATGTCTTAACTGGTTAACTCATGCAATGTTTTTAACAATCCCTTCCTTATACATTAATTGTTCAGCGCTCAACGATTTTCATTTTGCTGCTGCAGTCTGGTTTCATCCGCAGGTAACATTTGCTTTTTGTAATCAGGCATCTTATATAAATCCGTGCATATCTCTTCTTGAGTCCGGTCTTTTTAACCAAAAAGAGAGACTGTCAAGCCAGGAAAGTATTCGTCAAAATCCCGCTCTATTAATAGATAATTGGCTTTTGAATGACAAAAAGCCAACCCCTCTTCTATGCAAGCCGATGGTTGAAGAGAACGTTTTGAAAATGATCAATTATAGCTGCACATTTGGGCTGATCAACCATTTCAGCCAACTGTTGAAAATATTTTCTGTAGTGGAAGGGAAGTACATCTTTGTTAACCTTATTGCATGCTACAAAAAAAGTAGTTGTAATGGTACACAACCATTTTACAATCAACTGGCAAGCTATTTTGTTCAACGGGTTCATCTACAGGCTCAGGTAAAGTTAATATACATTTTAAAACTCAAATATAATCCGGTGATGATGTATGCACGTTAGATTTAATTCTATAAATTAACAAAATTAAACACTACAAGTAAACCATTAGACAAAGAGACGTAAAAGTTTTACACTTTTTGTGGAGCTTAAAAAATTAAAATAATAGGATTATCCATTTAGGCAGCAAAGCGAAAATAAGTTGGTATGTTTCAGGGTGTTTCAATTCAACATTTTAATAAGTGCTGTAAAACTGAGGATGATTGCAGGCAATATCTTTTTGATCAGAAATGGACGGATGGTTATATATAATTGCCGCAGGTGGTTATATGTAGATATCAAACGCTTTCTAATTTTTTCCTGGCAACTCAACAAAAAAGGTGCATCCTTTGCCTTCTTCACTCTCAAACCATAGTTTCCCATCGTGTTCTTCTACAATTCTACGCGAAATAGATAAGCCAAGTCCGTGAGATTCTTCTCCGGCGGTGCCTACACGCGAAGCTTCCGGATGAAGTGTAAAAATCTTGTCTTTTAATTCCGTGGGAATACCAATGCCATGATCTTTAACAGACAGTAATACCGTGTGCGCTTTTTTCTCCAGCTTCACATTAATTATGGCATTTTCAGGGCTGAACTTAATGGCATTATTAAGAATATTGCTGATTACACGCCACATTTTTTGCCTGTTAAGAGGAACGATCATTGAATCGCCCTGAAGATACAACTGCTGGTTTTTTTCATCTGCCTTTGTTTGTAAAAGGGTTACACAATTTTGCAACACTCGTTGAAAGTCTACATCTTCCATCTTTTCTTTATCAAACCAGTCATTTTCTTTGATAAGATCATTAATGAGGATAATAGAATTACTACAGGCGGTTTTTATCAGCTCCATTACTTCTCTTAAATCGTCATCAGGAACTTTCTTTAGTAATACATGCGCTGTTGTGTGAATGCGGGTAATGGAATGTCTTAAATCGTGTGCTACAGCGCGGGTAATTTTTGCATTTTGAGATTGCCCTTCTTCTAACGAACCCAGCGCTTCCATTAGCTCGTAATTTTTAGCACTGATCTCATTGTTGAATTCTTCCAGCAACGCCACATGTTTTTCCTTTCTACGCAGGTTATACCATACAAAAAAAATCCCTGCAATCACAAGCAGAGAAAGCAATATTACTACCACCAAGCGGAAAGACTTTGAAGCATTTTCTTTTTCCAGCATTGCATTTATTGCATTTTGTTCCCTGTTTTCGAGCTCGCGCCCTATATCACGTTTTATATTTCTTTTCCGCACCAGGTCAAGAGAATCTTTTATAGCAAGGTAGCGGCTATTATAAGTAAAGGCCCGCGGAGTATTTCCTCGTTTTGCCCAAAGTTTTTCCATGGCCAGATTCCACGTTTTGCGCTCTTCATCAATATTATCATTATCCTTTCTATTGATGGTGGTTTCAAGCGTGTTTAATATATGCACCGCTTGGCCCAGCTTATCACGGTCTATACTAAGATCTGCTAAATCAAATTTTGTAGCAGTGGTAAAATTGGGATATATACCTTGAGTGCCTTTTATGCTGGCTGTATAGAGACTTTCTGCCTGATCAAAAAACTGTTGTTTCTGTTTTATTTTTGCCAAATTGGCATACACCACTGCCCTTGCCAGGGCTATATAGTCTGCTTTTTCAGGAAATCGTCTTTGGTTATTAAGAAGATAATCAAGCGTAATTTGAAAAAAGTAACTGGCACTGTCGTACTTACCCGCGCCGGCAAATGCCAAACCAATGTTATCGTAAAACCGTTGTATGTTAGCAAACTTACTAATGGAGTCGCGAGAGCATACATACTCATCTAATATGGCTTTCTTATAATAATTGATGGAAGATGTAAATTGTTTTTGAAAATATAATAACTGTGCAATGCGATCATTATAACCAAAATATTTACATGAATCTTTTTTGTTGTTTAAGGTAACTTTAGACTGCAACAGATATTTCATTGAGGCATCGTAATTTTTCAAGATTTGATAACAGTCACTTTTTCTCAATAAAGCATGTGCCTGTATATCTACAAATCTTTCTTCATCCTGGCGTCTGGCGGTTATATTTACTATGCTGTCGATGTATAAAAAGGCTTTTTCAAAATTATTTAACCCCTGGTATGTTGCGGCTCTATGATCATAATAGCGCACTTTATCACCTTCACCCGCTGTCGTTTTCTCCATTAAATGCCCTAATTCATCAAGTACTATCGTGGCTTTTGTGAAATCTTTTATTGTATCTATCTGACTAAAATACTTACCATATATCTCGGGATGATCATCTTTAGTATAACTGCATGAAACAGTTATGGCACATAATAATATAGCCATGCACATCATGCTTATTGGATTTGTTCCCTTTTTTCTCATAGCCAAAAAAATCTTTGTAATTCATAAATGTATTGGGGCAAAACAATGTCTTCATCTGATGGATTACATGCAGATAGCCATCATTTATACTAATTGCTCTACCTTAATTAATTCATTTACAATGGTTATAATTTTTATAATCCATATTCGTTCGCACCTATATGTGTGTGGGCTTGATTATAATAATACGAAGCACAATCCATCATTTCAGGCTCTTTATAAGCCATACCCGTATTATTAAGATAAGCCCGTATTAAAAAGAACTGTCCAGTACTATGTCCTTTTTTAAATATACCATGGCGGCTTTGTATCGCTGCTGCTCATAATATATGTAGACTATGCGCTCATTAAAATTCAATCCGCTGAAGCCATTAAAGTTTTTTGCACTAATTAGTAACTTTACATCCATCCAATATTTTACCTGCTCATCATAATTTTCAAAGCCAGGTAACATCTGCTTTTATCAATAAGGCATTCTAGGTAAAACTTCCCGTACAATACCCCAGGATGTTCTTCCTTTCCTACTTTGCCGCTTGCACATGCTCGTAGCAACGCTAAAAAGAAGCTCCATTTATAAATCATAGCTGTAGACATAGGATTAATAAAAATTTATGCATATTTTAAAAAGATGTGCATCCATAATTCCTTAACCATGCACTTCTTCCTTTATTAAATTATTTACTATGTTGATGCAGTTGTTGCAATCCTTATTCATTGCTTCCATAGCATTTTTCACTTCACCAGGCGATTGTTTTTTGGAAAAAGAATACAAGAGGTTACGCACTCCGCCAATAGGGTTTTTAAGATCATGTGCCACTATGCGCTTTACTCTCATATTGTCATTATGAATTTGTCTTGATGCGGCAAGGGCTGACTTGAGATCCTGCCTTTTTAAGTGCAGTTCGTTGTTAAGCGCTTGCAGCTCACTTGCACGTTTATTAGTACGCCATAAATTATGCCACACCAGCAAAGCACATATGCTGGCAATTGCTATTAACAGTGATACTAGAAGTAATTGAGTTGATTTTGTTTGGCCTTCACTTTGCAAAAGCGTCGCAATTGCAAGCTGTTGTTTTTTTTCCATATCAAAATCCAGGTTTTGCAATAAGCTTATTTGCTCTATCTTATCTACAGAATCTTTAAGCGAGAGATATTTTTTTTCATAGTTGTAAGCACTGTTGGTATCTTTTTTTATTAATGAAAGTCTTTTCATAGATTTATTCCACAGCATAGCTTTGTCCCAAATATCAAACTGTTCATGCACGTCATTTATAGTATTCAATTCATTTAAAATACGTAATGCATCATTAGGCTTACCCCAGTCAAGATATGTATTTGCCAACTCAAATCTGGCGTGTAACGCAATAGCATTGTCTGCATTTTCTACGCCCTGTATACAAAGCATGTTTAATCTTTCTGCCTCGGCGTATTTGTGCAATTCTCTTTCTCCTTTAGCCAAATTTCCAAATATTACTGCCCTGGATATTGCTATGTCTGACTTCTTGCGAGGGAACCGATGTTCATTTGAATTGATATACTGAAGTGCCTCATTATAAAAATGTATTGCGCTGTCGCGCATGTCAAGTTCGCTGTATGCCAACCCGATGTTATCAAGATATCCCTGGGTTAAAGAAAACTGATAAAAACTGTCCTCCTGGCATTGCAAACCGGTTTCAATGGCTTTTTTGTAGTATTCAATAGCGGTACTATATCGTTGTTGCTTGTAAAACATATTCGCCGCAACCTCATTAAAATTGAAACCAATACATTCAGTAATATTTTCTTCACGCATAAATGTCTTTGCCTGCAGCCAATATTTTATCTGGTCATCATAGTTTTTCATACTAAAGCAGCATTCGCTTTTTCCAAAAAGATTTATCAAATACAATTTTTTGTACTTTTCTTCTTGTAGCCTGTCTCGCACTAAAAACATTATACTATCGTAATAAGGCAGCAGCTTCTCGAAGTTTCTATTGATATTATAATAAGAACCTTTTCTTTTGTAGAATTCCACCCAATCGTCAATGCCGGATGGATATTTTTGAAGATCTGCATAAAAAGAATCCAGTAATGCAGCAGATTTTGT
This sequence comes from Agriterribacter sp., assembly GCA_044223805.1. Lineage (GTDB taxonomy): Bacteria > Bacteroidota > Bacteroidia > Chitinophagales > Chitinophagaceae > Agriterribacter. The sequence goes on along the minus strand of JBGALP010000082.1, from coordinate 9,291 downwards.
TTGATTAGTTTCTATTTTAAGGCGCTCAATATGTTTACTAAAATACTCAGGGTATTCATCGCGCTTTTCCCGGTCACAGGCACTCACAAATAGCGCTGCAAAAAGCAGCCATCTTTTAAATAGAGTTTTGGCAGACATAATGAAATGGTTATCTTATTAAATTATCATCCATTCCTTCCTTTCGATTGTCCTTATCGTCTATTCTTCCCCATTCAATGTACCTATTCGCCAGTTCAACCCTGGTATCTCTAGCACAATATATGTAGCTGTTTTCTAATTGACCAATATCCAACATCCGCAGTTAAACATCCGCTTGTTGTAATCAGGTATCTTATATACGAACATATACCTTTGTGGGTCACGTATTTAATCAAAAATATTATACAGTGAAGCCCGGGAAGCGCTCCCCTCAAAATGTCGCTCTACCAACAGATAATTGGCTTTTGCATGATAAAAGCCCAACTCATATTCTATGCCGGCCGGATAGCTGAGGAGCTCAATTTTAAATGGATTAACTATGGTTGCACGTTTGGGCTGATCAAATATTTCAGCTAAGGGTTGAATATATTTTCCATAATACCCGAGAGGTACTTCTTTGCTAACCTTATTGCATACTACAAAAAAAGCAGGCATATTGGCACACAACCATTTTACACCCAACTGGCAAGCTATTGTGTTAAACCGGTTCATCTACAGGATCAAGTGGAATTAATATACATTTAAAACTCAAATATAATAAAAGTGATCACGCATGCATGTTAGACTTTATTCTACAAATCAACAAAATCATAACCTACAGGCAAACCATTAAGCAAACCAGACGTAAAAAAATTTACATTTTGTTGAGGAACTTAAAAAAAATAAAATAAAAAATTATGCTTAGCAAAGAAATAATACAACGCTATAGCATTAGCTATTGCCTTTTTGCGATTACATTAAGGTAAACAGTAAGGTTATCAGACATGGTGATACTTCCAGCGCCTACATTATAATCCCGGCGGTTAATAGTAAACTTTCCTCAAAACATAATCATCACCTGATGGTGTGGCTTTAAATGGAAAGGATATTTCTTTTGTTACATCCTTGATGCTGAGTTTGCCAAATAGAAACAAGTAATTTTTATTGGTACTGGAAGTAATTTTTGTAGACACAAAATGCAGATCAGGATATTTTTCAGCATCAAAAATCTCCGCTTTGCGTAAATGGGCGTCACGTTGGTCAATGCCGGTATTAATTGTTTTTGCATCTACTGTTACATCAAAAGAAGCGGCATCAAGACTATCGGCATGAAAAAAAATACTGCCTCTGAGACCAGTAAAGGTTCCACCGATGGTTACTCCAAAGTTCTTTATTTTAAACTTTACTTCAGAGCCTTCATCAACAGGTTTAAATTGTTGGGAGTATACAACAGCATGTATAAAAAAAGCTAATACTCCTGCGATTATTGTTTTCATTTTCGTACCCGCTTATGGTGATTGCAAACAAAGATATTGTTCCATTTGTTAATGCCTTCTTTAATAATAAATATACTGGTGTCCTATATTGATAGTAACAAAATACTATAATCGTAATTTTCGTTTAGCTTTGAAACAAAATCAATTGTGCATGGAAATTCCTACAATGGCATTATTATCGGCAAACCAGCAAAGCCCTGAAATATTATTTTGGGTAGGTTGTGCGGGGAGCTTTGATCAGCGTGCGCAAAAAATAACCAAAGCCTTCGCCACAATACTCAATAAAACAGGCATAAATACGCCATACTTGGCAAAGAGGAAGTATGCACCGGAGATCCTGCACGCAGAGCAGGTAATGAGTTTTTGTTCCAGATGATGGCTTACCAGAATATTCAGCTTTTGAAATAACTATGGTATAAAAAAAATCGTGACCACATGTCCGCATTGTTTTAATATTTTTAAGAATGAATACCCGGTTTTAGGTGGCACTTATGAAGTTATACATCACTCTACTTTTTTACAGCAATTAATCAATGAAGGCAGAGTAAAAATGAAAGAAGAAGGCGGCTTTAAAGGAAAACGTATAACCTACCATGATAGTTGTTACCTGGGAAGAGCGAACGATATTTATGAAGCGCCCCGCAAAGTGCTGGAAGCGCTGGATGCCGAACTGGTAGAAATGAAACGCTGCCGAAGTAAAGGGCTGTGCTGCGGCGCAGGCGGTGCGCAAATGTTTAAAGAAGAAGAAAAAGGAACAACAAGAATAAACCTGGAAAGAACCAGCGAAGCTTTGCAAACCAATGCGGCTGTAATAGCTTCAGCCTGCCCGTTTTGCAATACCATGCTTACAGACGGAGTAAAAAACAATGAAAAAGAAGAAACAGTAAAAGTGATGGACATAGCAGAATTGGTAGCGATGACGATGGAGTGAGAAAGAGGCAGAAAGATGTGAAGTTTGGGGTGAATGGTAAAACGTGAAACGATAAGAAACAACAAACAAAAAACAAACCACGAACGATAAATTTTCTTTTGTAACTCCGTGTCTTTGTGTCTCCGTGCCTTTGTGGTTCAAATTCAAATTTCAAATCTTAAATTTCAAATCAATTGCGTTACGGTAAAAACATATTGATATTTATAGTTGCTATGGGAATAGCGCTGTTCTTTTATATACGGCATGTAAATATGGAAAGAACACAGGGAATAAACCTGCTGCTCCAACATCCCGTTAGAGGTGATATTTATAAAATAAGATACACTGATGGTTCGGGTAATCGAAGTGTACGTTATTTTAAGGTAGCGGAAACCACAGAAACACTTGTTTCCTGTTACAGGGGAAAACGTGGTGGCTCTACTGTGAGTGATGTGTTTTTAGACGAATTCGACCTGGACCGCCGCCAAAACTTTACCTATAAAGACCTCCAACTCATAAAAGAAGGCAAGTTCACCAATAACGAAATGATCAATGCCTCGCTGGTGGAAATTAAGAAGAAAAAGAGCGCCGTGGAAAACAGTTTGTAGTTTGAAGGTTTAGGGTTTAAGGTGTACAAAACTATAAACAACAAACGGCAAACTATAAATCCTATTCCTTCCGTATTTTTGCGGTATGAATCTTGAATATACCAACCTGTTGCCGCAGGACTTCGCCCCGGAATCCAGGGTATGGATTTACCAGGCAAGCAGACGCTTTACGCTGTCTGAAGTATTAGCAGTAGAAGAAATGCTGAATAATTTTACTTCAAAATGGCAGGCACATGGCGCTCCTGTTAAAGGTTTTGCCACGGTATTCTTTGGGCAGTTTGTACTATTGATGGCTGATGAAACACAAACAGGTGTGAGCGGCTGCAGTACGAGATAGTTCTGTTAGAGTAGTAAAGGAAATAGAGCAACAGTTCAGCATTGATATGTTTAACAGGCAATTGCTGGCATTTGTAGTAAAAGATAAAATAGAGTTACTTCCGTTAAGTCAGTTGCAGTATGCAGTTAATAATGGTTTTATAACACCCGGCACTCTTTATTTTAACAATACAGTGCTTACTAAAATACAATTGGAACAACAGTGGCTCATTCCGGTTAATAAAAGCTGGTTGGCTAAAAAAATAGTTTTTCCCGAAACCGTATCTTAATAATAAAACAAACAATAAAATGGTAGTTGAAAAAGATAAAGTAGTAAGTATTCAATATAATGCTACAGACGATTCAGGTGTGGTAGTTGACAGCAATATGGACTTTGAACCTTTGGAATATCTGCATGGGTATGGCAATATTCTGCAAACCCTCGAAAATGAATTAACCGGTTTGCAAATAGCAGAAGAAAAAAAAGTGATTTTATCTCCCGACAAAGCTTACGGCGATTTTGATCCTTCGCTGGTGTTTGAAGTAACCCGCGATCAGTTTCCCGAAGGGGCTGAAGGGTTACAATTAGGCGCAATGGTGCAATCGTCTGACGGGCAGGAGTTGCTGGTAACAGATATAGACAGCGAAAAAATTATTCTTGATGGCAATCATCCCCTCGCAGGCAGAACCCTGCATTTTGCAGTTACCATCAAAAATATACGGGAAGGCTCTGCCGAAGAAATAGCGCACGGGCATGTTCATAATGCACATACACATCATCATCATTCACACGAAGAAAAAGGAGGAAGCTGCGGGCCAGGATGTGGCTGCAGTCATTAAATTATAGTCATTTACGCGTAAAGAAGATTAACCTATCACTCTGAGCTGATTTTCTTTTTCCAGCATTTTTTCGAGTAATACGATCTGGTTGCAGGCGCGTACATAATTATGTCCTTCATATTTAGCGCCGTAATACACGTCGTTATTGATATGGTCTGCTAAAAAGCGCAGCGCCTGCATATAAATAAGGTAGCAACCAGCATCAAAAAAGCTATGCTTTTCCGCATCGCTGAGCTTTCCTTCCATACCTTCCGTATACCCTTCTACTATAGCTTTATAATATGCTTCGCGAATATGAATTCTGGAGAAATCTTTCTCTTCTTCACTAACCGGCGACAGGCAGGTACGCATCATGTCACCCACATCGCTGATAAAATAACCGGGCATTACGGTATCAAGATCTATTACGCACAATCCTTTATCATTATCATCAAACAATACGTTACTTATTTTGGTATCGTGGTGGGTTACCCGAAGTTTAAATCAGGATTTACACTTCAGCAGCATTAAACCGGTCAACAATATAGTCCTGCTTTTTCAGCAGGCTATTTCGCGTGCAAAACTCAATCCTTTCAGCATTACCTGTGTCAAGAGCAGATAAAAACTGCGCATACCTTAAACTCAGATTATGAAAATCAGGAATGGTTACTTTTAATTGTTCAACCGGAAAATCGTTAAGGAGGTAAGTAAATCTACCGAATTGTTTTGCTGCCTCAAAGGCCTGACCGGCAGTTGCACTACATCTACCGTATGCGATTTTAGCGCAAACGGCACCAGCCTGAAATACCCCTGTCCTTCTACAAACAAAAGATCATTGCCTTTGTGCGTATATATATTTCTTACAAAAAAATACCCGGGATTATGTTTAGCCAGGTATGTGCCAATGAGGCGAACATTATTGGCTATATCTTCAGGCTTTTTAAATACATTATGATTAACACGCTGCAGAATATACGATATGTCTGTATCCTGCCTGTTTACCTTCCAGGTATTATTGATTAATCCCGATCCAAAGGGCGTGATTTCCAACTGCGGAAAATCAATCCGCCCCTGAAGTATTTGTTCCAGCATCAAAATTGAAATTGGTTAAAGTTATAAGAAAACATAACAGTGTTGTTTTTTTTACTTCGCTATCTTTAAATTTCACACAATCGTTTCCGTAAATTGAGTGTGATATATTTATGTTTATGAATCTCAGGGAAGCTATTCTGAAAGAACATTCAAAAGCACAATGCGACGCCATAGTAACATATATTGGCAATGATCAAAAAAAATTTGATGAACTGGTATTTCTCTTTTTGAATGATGAATACCGTGTAGTACAAAGGGCTGGTTGGCCATTAAGCTATAGCGTAATATCTCATCCGCAACTTATACGGAAACACCTGAAAAAAATTATCCATCATCTTAAAAAATAAAGGTGTTCTGTAATGCGGTTAAAAGAAACACTATACGATTACTGCAGGGAGTTGATATTCCTGAATCATTGCAGGGTGAAGTAATGGATATATGCTTCGGATATATTGCCGATCCAAAAGAAGCCGTTGCTGTAAAGCATTTTCTATAACAGTATTGGGTAACCTTTCTAAACAATACCCTGAAATAATACCAGAAATAAAACTATTACTCGAAGACAGATGCCTCATGAGCAACACTTTTAAAAGTAGAGGCAAGGAGGAAATTTCAGAAGAAGGTTTAGGGTTTGTGGTTTAAGGTTTGTTGTTGTCAAAGGTTTTATCTTTTCATTGTTTATTGTTTGACAATTCAGTTTTACTATTCACCTTACGTCTACAACTCCTATTTCCCCGCCTCATGCCTACCTCCTGCCTATACTCTTTTTCCTGCCTCTGCTTCCTCTAATACAACATCCTCACCTTTATCGTTTCCTTAATATCCTTCAGCAATTCTACCGCTTCTTTTGAAGATTTTATCTCATCGGTACCACACACCTATATCATCGTTGGTTTAAGGTACACTGCGCAGAATATTAATGTTGCTGGCTCACGACTGCTGCGTATTAATCTGCGACAGCACACCAGGCACGTTTTGGTGTATATGCAAAATACGGTGAGCCCCTTCCTGCAAAGGAAGCGCAAGTTCCGGCACAGTATGAGCCTGTGGTAATGCCCGTTTCCAGGAAATTGATCAGTTTCATACTCACGTCCTCCCCTATATTGGCCTGCGCCTCTTCAGTAGAACCACCTATATGTGGAGTAAGTATAACATTGGGCAGGTTTTGAAGCGGGCTTAAAAAAGCATCTCCGTTTTTTTCCGGCTCTACCGAAATAAGATCAATAGCCGCATAACCAATTGACCGCTCTGTAATGCATCACGCAAATGCCGGGTCAACCACTTCGCCACGGGCATAATTTATTAATATGCTGCCCTTTTTAAAATGTTTAAGCAGACTGACGGAAATAATATTTTTAGTTTGTGCTGTTTCAGGCACATGTAAGGTTACTATATCAGATTCGGCTACCAGTTCCTTCATGCTTTGCAAGCTGCACGTTACCCAATGGAGCTTGGTAAGAATATCGCAAAAATCACTTTCATTCCCAATGCCTCTGCCAGCACACTTACCTGTGCGCCTATATTTCCATAACCAATAATACCGAGTGTTTTACCCCTGAGTTCATAACTGCCTTTCGCCTCCTTCATCCATTTGCCCTGATGTGCCGCGGTGTTCTTATCAGGAATACGGCGTATGAGCATTACAGATAGTCCGATAACAAGCTCTGCTACAGAACGGGTATTTGAATATGGCGCATTAAAAACACTTACACCATGAACAGTAGCTTCTGCCAGGGTTCACTGGTTTTTCTATACAAAAAGCATAGCCCTGAAAGCTTGGAGGCAGCTTTTAACACCGCGGGAGTAATTTGCGATTTAGAGCGGATACCCAGCAAATGCACGTCTTTCACCTGTTTTATTAAATCCGCTTCAGATAATGCTCCTGCCACTTTTTTAATGGAAGCATAGCCTGCCTTTTTAAAATTTTCAACGGCAAGCTCACTAATGTTTTCTAACAATAAAATGTTAATCTTTTCCTTTGGATAACTGGTCCGTTTTTTGTCACTCATAAATTGCACTAAAATTGGCGCAAAAGTAATAAGTAATTACCTTTCATCGTTCTTTTGAAATTAAATCCAATGAGAAAGTTTTTGTATCCAATATTATTCATCTGTGTGCTGGCATCGGGCTGCTATTATTCTACTATAAAAAAGGATAAGACGGTGCCACTTTCGCCTGCACATCCAGATTCGATCAGCCACCCTTCTTCTATATCAAAAGCAGAATTTAAAAGATATTATGATGCTGCTGAGGAGTTTTATGCCAACACGCTTGAAAAAGTCATTTCAGCGGAGAATTTTTAGTAGCTAAAAAAGGAGAGATCATTTTTGAAAAATATGCCGGTCACGAGCATATGAACTCCAAAGATTCTATTAATTCATTAAGTGCTTTGCACCTCGCTTCGTGTATCAAAAACCTTTACTGCCATGGCTACTTAAAGCTTTGGGAAGAAGGAAAACTACAAATACAGGACGAAGTATCCACCTATTTACCTTATTTCCATATAGAGGCGTAACCATTAAAACCCTGTTAAACCATAGAAGCGGATTACCAAACTATGTACATGTAATGGAACAATTAGGCTGGAACACTAAAAAAATAGTATACAACCAGGATGTGCTTGATTTTTTGATTGCAAATAAAGCCAGGTTACAGGCATGGCTTTTGACCGGTCTTTTCATTATTGCAATACCAATTACGCTTTATTAGCGCTGATTATTGAAAAAGTAGGTGGAATGCCTTACCCGCAATTCATTTATGAAAACTTTTTCTTTCCTTTTGGCATGACCAATAGCTATGTTTTTACCATGGCTGATTCTGCTAAAGCGCTCCCTCTTATAACTATAAGAACCAACAGGAAAAATTCACGTTCTTGGACGCGGTTTATGGCGATAAGAATGTATACAGCACAGTGAGAGATATGTTGAAATGGGAAACAGCGCTTACCTACTGGCAGATTTTCAAACAGGCTACATTAGATTCTGCCTATACAGGCTACAGTCGTGAAAAGAAAGGCATTAAGAATTATGGCTTAGGCTGGCGCATGCTGGAATACCTAACAACGACAAGATCATTTTTCATAATGGCTGGTGGCATGGCAATAACACTGTTTTTGCCCGCCTTATACAGGATTCTGCTACCATTATTATATTAGGCAACAAGTATAACCGAAACATTTACCAGGCTAAAAAACTCTTTAACGCCTTTGGTGATTACGAAACAGAAGAGGATACGGACGAATAGTAAATGTTTGTGGTTTCAGGTTTATCGTTTCTGGTTTCCAAACATTAAACCAAAAACTACAAACCATAAACGCTTTTCGCTACACTTCTACCTCGATGAACCTCTGTACCCCTATCTGCTTGAGGAAGTATTCATCATGTGATATTACCAACAGTGTTCCTTTATATTCATTAAGTGCCGCGGTAAGCATTTCTACATTCTGAATATCAAGATTATTGGTAGGTTCATCCAGCACAATCATATCAGGTGCTTTGTTGCTCACAGTCAGGCAACACAATATCAGTCGCATTTTTTCTCCCCCGCTCAACATGTAGCAGCTTTTACCCCAATCTTCAGGAGTAAATAAAAACCTGCTCAATCTTATATTAATCTCATGTTCCTGTAAAGCGCCGGAATTAAATTGCTGTACCTGTTCATTTACGGTGAGCTTATTATTGATGAGTGTATAATCCTGGTTGATATATATGGCATTATCTGCTGAAAAGTCGGCACCGAAGGTCAGACCAGTATTACGGATGATATTGCCGATAGCCGGTTCCATTTTGCCCAGTATTATTTTCACCAGCGTGGTTTTCCCTGAACCATTTTTTCCTTTTATAGCTACACGCTCTCCACTTAATATTTGCAGGTCAAGGGGTTCACGCCAGAGCATTTCAGTGCCATAACTTGCATTGATCTGGTTTGCTGTTATCAATATTTTCCCTTTGTGTAAATCTGAATGCTGAAAAGCCATTTTCATTTGATCAACCACAGGTAATGCTTTGCGTAATGCATACAGTTCATCTGCAATAGCATCTACTTTACCGGCATGTATTTGTTTTATACGTGAGGTACTCTTTTCAGCATTATT
>JBGALP010000081.1:0-17811 GCA_044223805.1 Agriterribacter sp. | reverse complement strand
AGCAAAAAAAGTGGCTAACAATACAATCGCAGCAGCTCCTGAAATTTTTAATAGCAGGAGAAATCTTCTTCGAGCATTATTTTCTACCCCTTCATCCATTTTTATTACCGGTGCAGTGGCATTTAATCTGTTTATTAACCTTTTTGCCTGCTCATCCCTATCCGCATCAGCCAGTACATTAAATAATAATATAAATTTACGCCTGGCTATCTCAATCACTTCACGTTGTGCGGGGTTTTGGCTGATGTAATTTTCCCAGAATGCAACATCGTCAGCAGATGAGTTTTTGCAATAGTTTATAAAGGATTCATCTGCCAGAAAATCAGCTATGTCGGTTTTATGTTGTTGCATAAAGTTGGAATGCTCTTAAAGCAGAGTAACTAAATTGTTTTTTTTACCCGTCAAAATAAAAAAATGTGTAAAAAAGTGGAACCTGTATATAATAATATAAAGCCTAAACTTTTTGCAGAGCCGAAATAAGCACACCAATAAATAAAATAAGGGATGCGCTTTGAGAATGCCCTGTACTGGCAATATCCAATTTGAGTTTTTTTAAGGCTTCGTGTATTTTGTTATATACTGTGCGATGAGACAACCCTGTTTGTTGAACAATTTCTTCATAACTCAACCCTTCATAATATTTTAGAAAGATCAGTTCTTTTTGTCGGCTTGGCAATTCATTAATGTGATTCATTAATAACCTGAACAAATAATGTTGTTCATCTTTCTGAATAAGATTCTCCTCAGGAGTAGGAGCAGTATCTTCAGAATAATGGCTATGAACAACCTGGAGATTGGATATTTTACCCGATTTTTTCCAATCGGAGGATAGTTTGCGTAAAAAAGAAGTAATCAAATACGATTTCACATTTTTCGCCATGTGAATCGTTTCTCTTTTTTCCCACAGGTATAAAAACAACTGCTGAATAGTATCTTTTACCAATTGTGCATCCTTAATTTCTTTAAGTCCTACAAACAAGAGTGAGTGATAATATCTATTATATAATAACAAAAACATGTCCTGGTTCCCTTGGAGCATGCCTTCCCACAATATTTCATCGGAGTTCATACGCAAGTGTTACGTTTATAACAACAATCAATTTATTTGAAGTTAATACTTTATTCAAAAAAATTGCGTCTGCAAGCTATCTGGTAACATTTCATACCCTTCAAATAAACAAATGAACCCCTATGCTTAACATTTGAGTACCTTTTCATACCTGTTTCACTCCCCTTTCTTACCCTGTTGTTGTATAGTTTTATACCTGTTCTACGGAATATTCTTTTTGAACCCCCAATGATTGTTTACCAATATGACTTCTTATAGAGAACGAATGATTGCTATGCGCGCCCTTTTGTACAGCATAGTTATTTTGCTGGTGCAAGGCTGTGCCTCCAATGAACCAATTACCAAACTAAAAGATGGCTTCATTGTTCATATTAAAAACGCCGATAAAAATGCCGCATCAGCTATCCGGCTAACTGTCATCTCTCCTAAAATCATTCGCGTTACTGCCGCCGCCAACAACTTTTCTACTACTGGCAGCCTGATGCGTGACAGTACCGCACACCAGGATGTTGAATGGAAGGAAGAACACACCGCCACAGAAGCTATATTAAAAACAAATTTGATTTCAGCTACTGTTTCGCTTATTACCGGCGAAGTTGTTTTTAAAGACAACCCCGGCAATATCATACTACAGGAAAAAAAGGGTGCAGGAAAAACCATTACTCCTGTTACTATTGATGATAAATCATTATACAATATCAGCCAGGTTTTTGAATCTCCCGATAACGAGGCTTTTTATGGATTAGGCCAACCTCAAACCGGCATTATTAATTATAAGGATAAAGATGTAGATCTTACGCAATACAATTCTATAGTAGCTATTCCCTTTCTCGTTTCCTCACATAAGTATGGCTTATTGTGGGATAATTATTCCATTACCCATTTCGGAGACAACAGGCAAAAACAGGAACTATCGTTATTAAAATTAACTGGTAAAAACGGAAAAGGCGATGGACTAACCGCAACATATAGCCACAAAACAGATAGTACTATCATATATATTCAGCAACAGGAAAAGAAAATTGATTACAGCTTCCTACCTTCTTTACAGAATATTCCCAAGGCATTTCCAATGGCTAAAGGGAAAGTAACCTGGGAAGGTTTTATAAGCTCAGACACAACGGGCGATCATAAATTTTATCTTACCGCTTCAGGATATATTAAGTTTTGGCTGAATGGAAAATTAATGTTGGATAAATGGCGTGAAGGCTGGAATCCCGGTCCGTCCTTTTTTACCTATCCCATGGTAAAAGATCAAAAGTACGCCATTAAAGTAGAATGGATCCCCGAGTCAACACAGGCATTTGCTTCACTAAAATGGCTGAGCCCTACTCCTGCTGAACTGCATAATAAAATGCAGCTCTCTTCTGAAGCAGCGGAGCAGATTGATTACTATTTCGTGTATGGAGAAACTGCTGATGAAATTATTGGTGGTTACAGGGAACTAACGGGCAAGGCAACCCTATTACCCAAATGGGCATATGGCTTTTGGCAAAGCAGGGAACGGTATAAAACACAGGCTGAAATTGAAAACACGGTTGCTGAATTCAGAAAAAGAAAAATTGGTCTTGATAATATAGTGTTGGATTGGAGTTATTGGAAAGAAAATGAGTGGGGCAGCCAGGATTTTGATAGTAGCCGTTTTCCGGATCCCGTAGGTATGATCAATAAACTACATGATGAATATAATGCGCATTTCATGATTTCAGTTTGGCCTAAGTTTTATGAGGGAATAGCAAACTACAAATTATTTGATGAAAAGCATTGGCTGTACAAACAGAATATAAAAGATCAAACCCGCGACTGGATTGGCAAAGGATATACATCTACTTTTTACGATACATATAATGCCGATGCGAGAAAAGGATTCTGGAATCTGCTGAATACACATTTGTTTTCAAAAGGCGTTGATGCGTGGTGGCTGGATGCTTCAGAACCGGATGTTTTATCAAATGCTACCATTGAAAAACGGAAAGCGCTGATGAACCCCACAGCACTGGGTCCTGCTACGCAATACTTTAATGGTTATGCATTACAACATGCAAAAGGCATTTATGAAGGGCAACGCGAAGCAAAACCAGATCAACGGGCATTTATTTTAACACGCTCTGCCTATGCGGGCATGCAACGTTATGCTGCCGCAATATGGAGTGGAGATATAGCAGCACGATTTGATGAATTACAAAGAGAAATTCCTGCCGGTATTAATTTTTCCTTATCGGGAATGCCTTACTGGACAACGGACATCGGTGGATTTTTTGTAGAAGATAAATATGACAAACCAAACCCTGAGGGCGCCGCGCTGGAAGAATGGAGAGAGTTAAATACAAGATGGTACCAGTTCGGCGCATTTTGTCCCTTATTCCGCTCGCATGGGCAATATCCCTACAGGGAGATCTTCAATATCGCGCCTGAAGATCATCCTGCATACAAAAGCATGCGCTACTATAATCAATTGCGTTATAAATTAATGCCTTACTTATATTCTGTTGCGGGAAATATATACCACAACAATTACACCTTAATGCGTGGGCTGATTATGGACTTCGCATCAGACCCTGTAGTAAGAAATATAGGTGATCAGTATATGTTTGGTCCCTCCATACTTGTGAACCCTGTATACACCTATAAAGCTACAGAACGTACTGTGTATTTGCCGGCGGGACAAGGCTGGTACGATATGTATACCAGCAAATACTACGAAGGAGGTCAGCACCTTACAGCACCCGCTCCTTATGAACGCATGCCGTTATTTGCAAAAGAAGGATCGATCATTCCCTTTGGACCTGCCTTGCAGTATGCTTCAGAAAAGCCTTCTGACGACATCACGCTCTTTGTGTATACAGGCAAAGACGCTTCTTTTAATTTATATGAAGATGAAGGCATAAACTACAATTACGAAAAAGGAAAATTCCGCAACATCCCTATCAGCTATAACGAATCCGGCAAAACATTAACCATAGGAAAATGTAACGGAGATTTTGCCGGTATGCTGAAAAATAAAATCTTCAAAATAGTTTGGATCACACATAACAAGCAGACACAGCAGGATTTTTCAGCTCCGCCTGATACCGCCATCTCCTACAATGGTAACGAACAAACGATTAAAATGAATATCAATAATTAACCAGCACACATTTTAAAACCATAATTATCTCCTACAATGGTAACGAACAAGCGATTAAAATGAATATCAATAATTAACAGCACACATTTTAAAACCATAATTGCACACATATGAACAAAAACAAAACAGCGAAAAGGATAAGAGGCCTGGTCTTAACGCTTTTGCCGCTACTGCTTATTACCGCTGTGCATGCACAGAATACACGAAAAATTACGGGCACGGTAAAAGATGATAAAGGTAATCCGATAGCTGGCGCAACCATAGAAGCAAAAGAAGCAAAGCAAAGTACCACAACTAATTTGTTGGGTATATTTTCAATTGATATTGGCAATAATGTAAAATCTCTTGTGATCAGTTCAGTAGGCATGGTTACCAAAGAAGTATTTGTTACCACCAGTAATATAATAGAGGTATCCCTTGAAACTTCTTCAAAAAAATTAGATGAGGTAGTTGTTATTGGATATGGCACAGCTAAACGTGCTAACCTTACTACGGCACAAACTACCGTTACCTCAAAAGATATGGATAAAACCATCAACACTACTATTGAGCAAGCAATACAAGGAAGAGCAGCGGGGGTATACATTACGCAAAATTCAGGACAGCCGGGAGGTGGCATATCAGTAAACATACGTGGGATTAACTCTATTAATGGAACCAATGAACCTTTGTATGTAGTAGATGGTGTACAGATACAAGGGCAATCAGTAAGTTTTGGCGCACAAAGTTCTTCTAATCCAATTGCAGGTCTTAACCCAGCAGATATTGAAGACATTCAAATATTACAAGGTCCTTCTGCAACAGCTATATATGGCTCGCGTGCTACTAATGGTGTAGTATTAATTACTACCAAGCGCGGAAAGACCGGAAAAATGCAGTTGGATTATTCTTACCAACACAGCATTCAACGTCCTCCTTCTCATCTGCGGGTAATGAACCTTACTGAATATGCTCAAATGGTGAAAGAATTTCACGCAGCAGCAGGTGGAGAAACGCCAGCAGAATTTTTAGACCCTTCCCTGTTGGGAAAAGGAACAGACTGGCAAAGCGAGTTGTTTAAAAATGCGCCTATGGACAAACATGGTTTAAGTATGAGTGGAGGAAATGAAAAGACCGCTTACTATCTCTCCGGAGATTATCTTGATCAAAAAGGCGTTGCACTTGGCTCCGGCTTTAAGCGCTATTCCTTCAGATTAAATCTTGATAACAAGCCAAGAGAATGGATAACACTCGGCGCGAATATCAGCTTCAATCAAACAGACGAAAAGTTAACTACGAGCCAGGAAAATGTTATATCCAATGCGTTACAGTTAACACCACAAATACCTGTAAAAAATCTCGACGGAACATGGGGTGGTGGCGATCTCACTAATGGTGCCAATCAATTTGCTCCTGTAAATCCGATTGCTATTGCTAATCTTACTACCAACAATTTTGTAAGAAGGCAATTGTTAGGAGGATTAAATATTGGAATAAAAATTACAAAGGACATCACATTCAGGTCCTCATTTAACGCTAATGTTGGATATGCCAATTCAACTTACTATATTCCTACTTATTCCATAGGATGGGCGATCAATCCAACGGCATCATTAACTAATGGTTCAAGCGTAAATACTTACTGGAACTGGAACCAGTTGTTGGAGTATAACAAGAACATTAAGAAACACAGCATCAATGTAATGTTGAGTCATGAAGCACAAACTTCTACATGGAAAAATGTTGGCGCAGGAAGAACAGGGTTTCTTACCAACGACGTACTTGACCTTGCGGCAGGTGACGAAACTACTTCAGGCACATCAGGTGGTTCTGGTCAGTGGGCGATGGAATCGTATTTAGGAAGATTAAATTATAATTACGATAACAGGTATATTGTTGTAGGAACTTTGAGAAGAGACGGATCAGCCAACTTCGGTCCCGATAACAAATGGGGACTTTTCCCTTCCTTATCTGCAGCATGGCGTATTTCGCAGGAACATTTTTTTAATATCCCTTTCATTAGTGAATTAAAATTAAGATTCGAAACTGGTACAACCGGTAACCAGGGTGGCGGCGCATACATCTACTCGCCCATGTCAACAGGCGCCACGCCAACAGGCACTGGCTTTTTACCCAGCCGGTATAAAAACCCTGGTATAAAATGGGAAGAAACCAAAACCAATAATTTCGGAGCAAATATCGGAGTGCTCAATAACCGCATCCAGGTTGAGTTTGATTACTTCATTAAAAAAACAGACAATCTATTACTCTCCAATCCCCTACCCTGGTATATGGGAACAAACGGCACAGGTGCTGTAGGATCACCACAAGTAAACATTGGATCTTTACAAAACAAAGGATGGGGAATTACTATAAATACCACCAACATCAATAACAAAAAATTTAAATGGGAAACTAACCTGAATATTTCCTCCTTTAAAACAAAAATTCTGAAGTTCAACTCTGATGCGGCTTTGATTGACCGCACATCCTGGTGGTTAAACAACTGGACACAACGTTCTGTTGTAGGGGAAGCGCCATGGTTATTCCGCGGTTATATAGAAGAAGGTTTGTTTACATCAACAGAAGAAATAGAAAAAAATGCCGTACCGGTTGATAATAATGGCAACAGGCTGCCAATAGATCAGGCTAATGGTTTGTGGGTAGGCGACGTAAAATTCAAAGACATCAGTGGTCCTAATGGCGTGCCTGATGGAAAGATAGATGTGAATGATCAAACCTTTATTGGCAATCCATGGCCTAAATTATATGCAGGGTTTATCAACACCTTTTCTTTCAGAGGGTTTGACTTTAGTGTATTGATTACCGGTACTTATGGCAATGATATATACAACTATCTGGCCAGAGTAAACTCCAATCCTAACAACATCAATTTAAGCCGCAATCTGCTGATTGGTGCCATGCAATATGCAAAGCCCATTACAAAAGATGGTGTTGCCGCACTTGAAAATCCCGGAACAACAGTTCCAAGGATTTCATACGGACCTAATGGCAACTATACCAATATCACCAATAAATGGGTTGAAGATGGCTCGTTTATACGGGTAAAGAACATTTCACTCTCGTATAATTTACCCCAATCAATTTTATCCAGGCAAAAGTTAGTAAGAGGCGCAAGGCTAACTGTTAGCGCACAAAATTTTGCGACAATAACTAAATACAAAGGCTTCGATCCTGAAGTAGGTGCATATGTAGGAAGAGATGCTGGCGGCGACAACCAGGCTATCGGGCTAGACTTTGGACGCTATCCTCTAACACCGATATATGCTTTCAGCATTGGCGTAAACTTTTAAAACTGAAACAATGAAACATTACACACATACATTTTTGTGGACGATTATTTTAACGCCGGTTTTGATATTGACGGGCTGTTCCAAAAAATTTCTTGAACGCCCTCCTACCGACGCAATTACCGATGCCAACTTTTATCAAACAGATGACCAGGTTTTGGCTGCTACAGCTTTATTGTATAGCAAAGTGTGGTTTGATTATAATGACAAGGCGTCTTACAATCTTGGCGACTTCAGAGCGGGCACTGCCTATTCCGCTTACAACGACAGAGGTAATGTATTGTTCAATACAACCGGCGCTACTCCTGAAAACGGTGATGCATGGCGTTCATTTTTTATTGTAGTTGGGCAATCCAATCTTGCTATACAAAATATAAACACCTATGCAGGTGCTGGAGTTTCTGCAGATATAAAAAAGATGGCGATAGCCGAAGCACGTTTTATGAGAGCACTTGCTTATCGCTTCCTTGTCATGAACTGGGGTGAAGTTCCTGTAATAGAAAACAACCTCACCTTACTTTCTGATACATCTATCAGCAAAAATACAGCAGCGAGCGTTTGGAAATTTATTACCAGCGAAATGCGTGCAGTTGCGGCTGATTTACCAGCAACGCCAATTCGTGAGGGAAGAATAACAAAGTACTCAGCCGAAGCAATGCTGGCACGTTTTTACCTTACCCGCGCCGGTGTTGCATCAGGAGGTTCCGGTTCCAGGGATCAGCAATTTTTAGATAGTGCCAAATATTATGCAGAAGATGTAATTAAGAACAGTGGTGCTTCATTACTAAAAAATTATGCTGATCTGTTTTTATTTCCATATGACAACAACAGCGAATCACTATTTTCATTGCAATGGGTATATTCCGGACCATCGCCATGGGGCACACAAAACTCGACGCCTGCCTACCTTGCTTATAGTCCAGATATTGCTAACGGCGACGGATGGGGTGGCGACAAAGGTGCCACCTGGTGGATGCTTAGCCAGTATGAAGGTCTGGTTGCTATGGGCACTGATACGCTAAAAGGAAGAACGCTGGATCAGCGGTTGAAAACAACCTTCATGTTGCCCGGCGCATCTTACACTGAAATCACACAAACCATTCCCGGAGGGAAACAAAAATTAATTTTCCCTTTCACTGGTACAGATGCAAACTTTTTAAGCATTAAAAAATATGTAACCGGCAAGGCGGAAGATGTAGGCGGACAGGCTTCAAGCCAACACTATGGCAACGATACCTACATGATGCGGTTGGCTGAAATGTACTTGGTATATGCAGAAGCTGTGCTTGGCAACGGTACTTCAACCACTGATGCCACTGCAATGGAATATTTCAACAAAGTGCATACAAGAGCTGGGTTACCCGCCGATACCACTGCACTAACATTAGATGATATATTGAAAGAAAGGTTTATAGAATTTGCTATGGAAGGCATGGGTTGGTACGACCTGGTGTCATTACACTATTATAATCCTGATAAAGCTTACGCGTTATTAAACTCACAGGACAGAGGCTTGTTTTTTGCAGCACCAGATAAAATGCCTGATCCTACATCATGGACATTTACTAAAACCTCATGGGCTACAACTGATAGAAAGATAAATGCAAATTCTGGTAATTTTTTGTTGCCTATCCCAGATGCGGAACTAAGCCAGGCGCCAAATCTGCAGAAACCCGCTATAGATTATTACAGCAAATAAATACTAATAAAAAATTACTTGTAGATGAAAACAATTCAATCAATACTGTTTGCCGCCATTGTTCTGGCTGTATCAGGAGTATATATTTCGTGTACTAAAGACAATGCTTCAAGCACAAGTGAACCAAGTATACAATACATCCGTATAACAAAGCCGGAATCTTCAGATTCACTACTCGTTGGGGCTTATCAAAGCAACCTGATTGCTATTGTAGGTAACAACTTGCAAGATGCAAAGGAAATATGGTTCAACGATCAGAAGGCTACATTAACACCAACATATATTACAAATACAACTATCCTGGTGAGTGTGCCTAGTAAAATACCAATCGAAATAACCAATAAACTCAAAATAGTATTTAGCAACGGAAAGATATTAGAACATGACTTTAAGGTAGAGATAAGCGAACCCTTAGTAAGCTCAATGGACTGCGAATATGTATTGACTGGCAACGTGGCTACTATACGTGGAGATTATTTTTACGAGCCACTTACTGTAACATTTCAGGGAGGAGTAACAGGCGAAGTAGTATCCGTAGAAGATAAAATAATTAAGGTAACAGTGCCAGAAAGTGCAGAACCAGGACCTATAACTGTAAAAACAAACTTTGGAGAAACAAAGTCTGATTTCTGGTTCAAAGACAATAGAAACATATTTATCAGCAGTGATCCATGGTCTGGCTGGTGGGGGTCTTCTTTTGTAGTTACCGATCCAGCACCAAATGATCCACCAGCCATAAATGGTAATTATATAAGAGTACAAAAAGCAATTGGTGGATGGAACTGGATGGAGGTTGCAGGTGGACCGCCGTCAGCAATGGGTGACATCAGTAAAAATATTCCCGACGAAGCCATTCTTAAACCGGAATTATATAACCTGAAGTTTGAAGTAAATACGCTTAAGCCATATAACAACAACATGATAAAATTAAATGCAGGGCTGAGCAGCGACTTCAACAATAACCAATATCTATGGTCGCCTCCTTATGATACCAAAGGCGAGTGGCAAACCGTAGTTATTCCTTTTGATGAAATGGCGGCAAGCTATGGAGGCACATTATCTGTAAGCGCGAACGGTTATTACAGTAGAATATTATTTCATGGAGGTGGTGACCTGGATTGCGACATGTGCTTCGACAACTTCCGTATAGTGCCAAAAGTTCTAAAAAAATAAAACTTCATTTTATAAAATAGTGTATGAAAATAATATTCAAAACACGGATGGTTTTAATGGTGTGTCTGCTGGTATGCATTGCTATAACCACATCGTGCAAAAAAGATAAAGAAACAAGCGATTCTTCTGGTATACAATTGTTGAGCTTCGGACCCAGCGGTGTTCAGCATGGAGATACGATTAGTTTTATAGGCAATCATCTTGACAGGGTTACGGAGATTGATTTAACTGGCGCAACTGTTGCAAGCAGCAATTTTACAGAGCATACAGCCTCTCTTATAAAAATTATCGTGCCTGTATCAACAGAAGAAGGATTAGTGAAGCTTAAAACAACGGATGGCGATATTACTTCTAAAACCCCATTGAATTTAAAAGTGCAGGTAGTAATAGATTCTATACCTGACCGGGCAAAACCAGGAGATAATATCACTATTACCGGCAACTACCTGAATTGGGTAAGCGAAGTAAGATTTGCGAACGATGTAGTTGTTACAGCATTTGTAAGTAAATCGTTAACTGAAATGGTGATTAAAGTTCCTATGGAAGCACAAACGGGTACAATGATTTTTTCTACGGGAGGAACGAAACCGCTTACTATTGAAACAGAAAAGGAAATAAAAATCACATTACCCACTATTACTTCTTTTGTACCAAACCCTATAGAACGTGAAGCAGCGTTGACTATAACCGGAACAGATCTTGATCTTGTAAAAGGAGTGTTATTCAAAGGACTGACCGACCCTGCTACTACTTTCATAAGCAGTTCCTCTACAGAAATTGTGATAAAAGTACCCAAGGAAGCCAATAAAGGTAAAATATCATTGGTTACTTATTCAATGATAGCGGTTGAATCTGATGAAGAATTGAAACTGGTAGGAGATCTCCCCCCACTCGAAGCATTAGGATTGGTATTTTATGATGATGCGTTAGAAAACGGCTGGCAGAAATGGGGCGGCTGGGGAGGCGGCTCAGTAGATCTTGATAACAGTGACAATGTACGCGATGGCAACAAGGCTATTAAAGCAACTTTTGCAGGCGATTGGGGTGGAGCTTTACAATTAGGAGGAGGTAATTCTTCAACAACTGGTTATACTTACGTTGTGTTTTCTATTTTTGGTACAGCGGGCACAAATGGTAAACAAATGAATGTACTGGTTGCCGGCAAAGAAAAAGTAGTTGATATAAAGGAAGGAGAATGGACTGAATTTAAAGTACCACTTACCGATTATTCAAGCCCTGCAACCATAAATGAATTCACATTGCAGGATAGAGGATTTTCGGGTACCATTTATATCGATCATATAGGCTTAAGATAGTGTTTGGCCAGTCACACATCAATACGTAACCCTATAACTTTTTAGCGGTAGGGTTTATGTTGATACCACAAAATTTAAAAAATGATATTGAAACGAATAATGGTTTGGTTTGCAGTTGTTGGTTGTTGTTTCATAACGATCTCTTCATGCAAAAAATCAAAAACTAATCCTTCAGATGGAAACAATCCTCCAACTGAAGATACCACCACCGTAAAGCCCGTAACCGATCCAACCATTGCTAACACAATAGGATTTTTTTTGAACGATTGGCAGGCGAAAACATTTACTGCACCGGAGTATACTGAAGCAACTGCACCAACCGATGCAACAACCAATATTGTAACGCTTGATGCTTCGTCTGTTATTACAAAAATACCACGCAGTATTACCGGGCATAATGCTAATACCTGGATGACGCCGATGGTAACAGAGTCATTATTCATGAACCACATTACCAATCTTCATCCACATATTATCCGTTGGCCGGCTGGAAGTGGCAGTGATGCCTATTTCTGGAACAGGCAAACAGATGCAAGGCCTGCAGATGCTCCTGCGCAGTTATTAAACAGTAACGGTGAATTACAGGATGCCAATTACTGGTATGGCAAAATAGACAATAACTGGAGCGCCAGCGTTGACCAGTATTACCAGATGCGTGAACAAAGCGACAATGAAGGTATGATTACAGTTAATTATGGTTACGCACGGTATGGCACAAGTGATAATCCTGTGGCAGCCGCCGCGCACCTTGCTGCAGACTGGGTGAGATACGATAATGGAAGAACAAAATACTGGGAAGTTGGCAACGAAAACTTTGGTGATTGGGAAGCAGGATATCGTATTGATGTTTCAAAAAATAAAGATGGGCAACCTGAGTACCTTACTGGTGCGTTATATGCACAGCACTTTAAAGTGTTTGCGGATTCTATGCATAAAGCTGCAACTGAAATCGGCAAAACCATTTACGTAGGCGCTGTTACTTATGATGCCGAATCGCAATCATGGCAAACCAATACTGTAAAAACATGGAATTCATCTATGATGCCTGCGTTGGATGGCAAGAACGATTTTTACATCGTGCACAACTATTTTACCCCATATCAAACCAATTCCAATGCTGCGGATATATTAAATGCCGCGCTGTCTGTACCCGCTGCTATGATGAATTTTGTGAACAGCGAAATTCAAAAGTATGGAGCAGCACAAAAACCCGTTGCCCTTACCGAATGGAATATGTTTGCAATAGGATCAAAACAGCAAGTATCGAACACAAGCGGGCTATTTTCGCTAATAGTGATGGGAGAATTACTGAAAAACAAATATGGACTGGCTGCACGATGGGATTTATTGAATGGCTGGAGCAACGGTGACGATCATGGTCTATTCAGCGATGGTAATGAACCAGGCATTCCCAAGTGGACACCAAGACCGTCTTTTTATTACATGTATTTCTTTCAAAAGTTGCTGGGTGACAGGTTAATCCCCACCAATGTTTCAGGCAATATAAATATTAAAGCATACGCTTCTACTTTTAGCTCGGGACAAATAAATGCTACGCTTATCAATACATCGGGATCAGCAGTAACGATTGAACTCAAAACCAATAATTTCAAAAAAGGGAATCGCTTTTATTGGTATAGCCTCGAAGGCAGTAACGATAACGGTGAATTCTCAAGAAAGGTTGCTGTAAATGGTACTAGCACTACACTTGCAGCAGGAGGACCATCTGACTACGCTACAATAAAAGCAAAGTCAGCATTAACCGCAAATGGGATTAAAGTGATAATACCTGCATGGGGTGCGGTTTGTATGGCGGTTGACAAAAAATAATGACAGAAGGTAAATGCAAACGGTATCAAGCAAAAGAATAGATAGCAGGCTAAAGCTTTCAACCGTTAAAAAGTTGGAAAACATTTTAAAATATTTTTGCTTCTAATAACTGTTGAAAAAATGTCAATTAATAAACCACACTGTATACTATTCTCGCTGTTTCGGCAATAACGTTTTGTGTTAAAGCACAGCATGCTGTCAACCATATACAACTCAACCAACCAGGGCTTTATACCGATGCACTATTGGTAAAGGATATTAGTAGTGCGTCGCCTACATATTCAGTCTCGTACTTCACAGTCAGATGGCATAAAGGAACTGGTGCCTGGATCGCTGACAGGAGAAACAAACCCAGGCATGCAGCACAAATGTTACTATCCTTGCACGGAAACAGAAACAGCCTATGTAGATGATGATTGTGCTTATACAGCTAATGAAATAGCCATTAACCGGAATACACCGTTGGTATATGTTACCACCGTATTAGAGGCATTGCAGTTTAAGGCTGGGGTATCACATAAATAAAGTTTTTCAGTAAAATATTTATCTGTTTTACCTTGTGCCATCTATGAGCGTAAAACATGTGTTGTTGTCCCTTGTTTCCGTACTCTTGTGTGCCTGTACCTGGGGGCAATCTTATTTGCAGGGAAAGATATTTGATAAAACAAGTGACCGGATGGTAATTTCGGCTACCGTTAAAAACGTAAGTAACACCCGCATTTCTGTAAGTGATATGGGCGGTAATTATAAAATACCCGCCGAAGAAGGTGACCGTATCATTTTTTCATCTGCAGGTTACCTTGCCGATACCATTACCGTTAAACAATATATGCTCAATGTTGGGTTGGATGTTTTTCTCACACAAAATGTAATAGAGCTGGAAGATGTTGACGTTGGCGAATTAAACCGGTACCAGGTAGACTCATTGAACCGGCTTGAAGAATTTGGTGACGTTGTGCATGCTTCTAAAACTAAACTCATGGGTGGCAAGGGTAACACTGTTACAGACGGCGTAGGTGTAACCTTCAGCCCTATAAGCCGCTTTTCTAAAAAAGAGAGAAACGAAAGAAAGTTCAAAAGGATGTTTAAAAACCAGGAAGAAGAATATTATATAGATTTTAAATTTCCTCAAAACTATGTTGCCAAAGTAACCGGCTTACAAGGCGATTCGTTGCGGGTTTTTATGTTTACTTACAGACCCGACTACCTGTTCTGCAGAGCAAATGGTAAAGAAGGCATGCTGGTGTATATCAATGATAAATACCGGGAATACCTTCACAAAAAAACCGTTGAATCAGAATCGAAGAAAAAGAAGAAGTAAATAAAGATTTTACTTCCCTGCCCTGTTTTGCTGATCTAACTTCCAGTCATTATCAAAAAATCCGGCTGCCTCGACGGCTTTACTCCCATCCTTCAGCATATCTAACCTAAAGATCATATAATCAGGAAACCCACTTCCACCGGCAAAGTACTGATTGGCATTTGTGGCTTTCATTCCTTTTAATCCTGTACCACTTATTACAGCAACTTCAGTAACAGGTGAATTTTTTATGGGGTAAATAAAGTAAGCGGCAAGATCATCTCCTGATAAAGATTGACCGCCCATTGTTATTTTATTACGCTCCACTTGTATGGGCGATCCACTTAATAAAATTTTCCAGGCGCTATTCGTTTGTGCATTGCCGTACAATACTACACCGCGCCCCGCATGTGCGTCAACCTTAAAAGCAACATCAGCTACAATATCTATGGCACCGTTACCGCGATAGTACCATGACTCCGCATCAAACTTTGCCTTGGTATATGCCCAGTCATTTTCTTCTTTTGTTCCTTTTGTGCCATATACAAAAATCATCCTGTGATTAAACGCTTCCTTAAAAGTTCCGTAGCGCAACGGATTTTTTTCATCAGCAGAAGGCGCCTTACCTAAAACCCATTGATTATTTTCTTTCTTTAAATAAATACTATCACGTGCAGATACTGTGGTATATGAAACTACGGTTGAGCTATCGAGTGTAATACGTACATTATTATTTGCACCAAACTGATCAAGCGATAACTTCAGGAGTCTTATATTGTCTGTTGTTCCCGTTATCGTTGATGCTTTATTATTCCTGGTGAGCTTTATACGACTGAACTGTAAAGGATATTGTTGTTGTATGATGGATACCCAACGATATGTGGAAGAGATGCCTGGGCTGGAAGTTTTAAAATCAATAACATTCACAGCGCTATCAGGTAAAAGTTTATGTATTCTAAAGAAATCAAAAATAGGTAGCCAGTCCACACTTTCATTGCTGATCCAATGATCTCCGCCGGCATATTCCCTGTAAGCAAAATCAGTATGAAATTTTCCTAAAACTTCCCGCATCTGCCTTGCATAATTTACAGAAACTGTACGATCAGAATCACCATGAAAAATATATACGCCCAAAGGTTTATAGTTCTCCGCCAGTTTCACCACATCACTTTGATTACCGGCACGAAGCAGCAACTGTTCAACAGGCGAATCTGTACTATCAGGAATTTTGCCATCATGTGAGCCATACTCTTTTAAAGTGGGATACCCGGCGCTTGGCGCAATAGCAGCCCATTTATCAGGATAGGTAACGCCTAAAAACCATGTACCATGCCCACCCATACTATGCCCGGTAAGATAAATGCGTTTAGGATCTGGGGTGAATTTATTTTTAGCTAATTGTAATACTTCAAGCGCATCAAGTCTTCCCCAATCTTCCCAGTTAAAACCACGGGGACGGCGATTAGTAGCAGCTACAAGCGTTCCCCAATCTTTAGATATATATGCTCTTGCCTGACCTATTGCTTCAACGCCGGCACCGTGCACGGAAAGGAACAAAGCAGCACTGCTTTTATCCTTGGCGGATTGAGGCGTTACCGCGTAGTATTGCAAGCTGCCGTCAATATCACTAATAAAGGTAGTGCTGTAATGCTCACCAGGAGCCGCCGCCTCAATACTCGTGATAGCTATATCTATCACTTTTTCTTTATTTAGCAATTGTAACTGCAGATCATATTTGCCTTTTTGAAGAATACTCCTTGCGTCAAAATTAAATATTACTTTTCGGGTAGCCATTGGTGGTATATCTGGCAATGTAGACGTAACTTCTTTTCCTGATAAAACACTTTTTAGTGTTAAACCAACAAGTGGCTTAGCGGTTTTGTTTATAATTACTACAGCACCTTTTAATTGTCCATTTTCTATTTCAGTCGAAATGACGGGCAGCGTAGGATCGTCAACCGCAAGCGCTATGGCTTTTTTAGTAAACACCAGGCAGGCTGTTGTACCAAAACCTGACCGAATATAAAATTCATTCAACCCTTTTTTTAATGTAACAGGTATGTGTAACCATCCTGAAGCATAGGGATCGCCCATATGTGGTTCACCATTTACAAACACAGCATTACTTCCTTTAGTATTTAAAATAGCTGTTTGCGTTTTTGCAGAAGTATAGTTCAGGTATATATAGCCGTTACTGGCAAACATTCTCCCCGGCATGCGAAAGCGATTCAGACTATCTGCTTTTATAGGTTTCCAGCTTACCTGTTTACCACTATCGTTATTACCAAACACCTGGTTTTCCTTTGGCTGCTGAAGCGTGCCGGAATACATTTGATAAGCCACGAGATCAGTATACAATGCTTCCCTGCCATAATGCTGAACTCCATTGATCATTAATCCTTCCTTAAAATAAAGCGTGTCCTGTGCACAGCAAAAGAGTGTGGTTAAACTAAAACAACTACCCAGTAAAATAAATTTATTCAGCATGCATTTATTATTTATTCAATACGATGAATAAAGATACTGACAAAGGGTGAAGCCCGCTGATATGGGTGCGTTTAAAGTTGTCGCCATCTATATATTTTCAGGGCGGTGTCTCACCCGCCTGCGACAGTTTTAAATGCACCTGCTGATATTGCTAAAATGTATATGTAACCGACAACATTTACTTTGCGTAAAGCAGTTTTTCTTTTTCGGAAAGCGTAGCTGTAAGATATCTTCTTAAAAAAACTTTTTGTTCTTCGGTACGCTTATATACAATATCAAGTCTTTTTTTGAGGGAATCAGTATCGTATTGAAAATTTTCGGCTATCAGCCCGATATTATCTAATTTCTTTCTTGCATCGGTAATCAATAAACTTATTGGCTTGAGCATCGCTTCAACGGCTGCATCATTTCTGGAAGGAAGAAAACGGTTGTTACGATAGGTCACAAACGCATTAAACAAATCTGTTGCTTTATTAAGATCATCTACGGCGGCGTTGTAAAATAACATATTCTGTTCCTG
>JBGALP010000080.1:0-17924 GCA_044223805.1 Agriterribacter sp. | reverse complement strand
AATGGGAGACGAGAGATGAGGTTCGATCAAAACATCGTTTGTTATCACACATTCCCTGAAATGCTTTCTATTATCCTGCAATAAATTTTTATCCTTGTATTATCTTATTGTTTACAACATTCATTAAGGTTGTATATTTACCCTTACGGTTGCAGCCATATGTTGTTATTTATTTAACAAGCTAAGCTGCTATGGAGTTAAAAGAAAATGAGCGGCTATCCCGCTCCCAAAAGAACCACAACTGGAAAAAATGGGGACCCTACGTATCTGAACGCCAATGGGCAACAGTAAGGGAAGACTATAGCCCCGAAGGAAACGCATGGGGGTTTGTAAACCATGACCTTGCCCGCAGCTATGCTTACCGTTGGGGCGAAGAAGGGTTGGCTGGCTTTTGCGATAGCGACCAGGTATTGTGTATAGCTCCCGCCTTCTGGAACGGCAAAGACCCTATTATTAAAGAACGGCTTTTTGGCCTTACCAACAACGAAGGAAATCATGGTGAGGATGTAAAGGAAATTTATTTTCATCTCGATTCTTCTCCTACGCACTCATATTGTAAATTCCTGTATAAATATCCCCAGCACGCTTTTCCATACATGCAGCTTATTCAGCAAAATCAAAGAGACCGTTTAAGTCCTGAATTTGAATTGCTCGATACCGGCATTTTTGATCAGCAGCGCTATTTTGATTGTTATGTAGAATATGCTAAGGCAGGTGTGAATGATATCTTAATGAAGATCACCGTGTATAACCGCGGTCCTGAAGAATCAACTATACATGTATTGCCCCATGTGTGGTTTCGTAATTTCTGGAAACACAATGCACGCTTTAGTAAACCATCCATCATATCACTATCAGATAATAGTTTAAAAACCAGTTCGAGCCGCAACGGAAATTTCTTTTTTTATCATGAAGGGGGCGAACAATTATTCTGCGATAACGAAACCAATAACCGCAGAATGTATAACCGTGCTAACGATACTCCTTTTGTAAAAGATGGCATCAATAATTATGTTGTGAATAATCAGCCTGCCGTTAATCCCGACAAAGAAGGCACCAAAGCGGCAGTATGGCTTAAAGCAAAAATTCCTGCCGGCGGCTCAAAAACATTCAGAACAAGATTGAGCAGTGTAGCGTTGCAGAATCCGTGGACTGATTTTGAAGAAGTGATAGCAGAACGCACTGCAGAAACTGATGAATATTATGCAGGAGTAGCAGCACAAAAAAAATTATCCAAAAGTCAACATCAATTACTTCGCAGTGCTATAAGCGGTTTGTTATGGACAAAGCAATTTTATTACCTTGATGTATACAAATGGGTTTTTGGCGAACCTCACGAAACGCCGCCTTACCGCAATCATAAAAGAAATTACGACTGGCAGCATCTTACCTGTCGTAATATTATTTCCATGCCCGATAAATGGGAATATCCCTGGTTTGCCGCGTGGGACCTGGCTTTTCATGCCGCCGGATTTATACATGTGGATCCTGCATTTGCCAAACAGCAATTATTGCTTGTGTTGCGTGAATATTATATGCATCCTAATGGACAAATACCCGCATACGAATGGAACTTTAGCGATGTAAACCCGCCTGTGCATGCGTGGAGTGTATGGTATGTATATGAAACAGATAAGAAAAAAACAGGCATTTCGGATTGGGATTTTCTGGAAAGATCGTTCCAGAAACTGCTGATGAATTTTACCTGGTGGGTAAATCAAAAAGACGCCAATGGTATAGATATTTTTGAAGGAGGTTTTCTTGGTCTTGATAATATTGGTGTATTTGATAGAAACTTTATGCCTGCCGGCATAAAAAAATTACAGCAGGCCGATGCCACCAGTTGGATGGCTATGTATGCTATCAACATGCTGCGCATCTCTCTTGAATTAGCGCAACACAACAAAGCGTACGAAGAATCTGCCGCAAAATTTTTCAGGCATTTTCTTAATATCGGCTGGGCAATGCATCATATCGGTAAAAAAGATATTTCACTGTGGGACGACCAGGATGCATTTTATTATGATGCTATTCAGTTTGAAAATGGAACCAGTCAACGATTAAAAGTTCGCTCATTAGTAGGCATTATTCCATTGCTGGCAGTGGAGATTATGCATAGCAATATGTTTGAACAACTGCGTGAATTTAATACCAGGTTACAGGTAATTAAACTTACCCGCCCTGATCTTACCCGTGTAATTTCCGACATTGAAGCAAAAAATAAAGACAGCAAATATCTGTTCGCAATAATGATTGGCGACAGGCTCGAAAGTTTATTGAAGCGTTTATTGGATGAAGATGAGTTTCTGTCGGATTATGGAATAAGATCACTTTCCAAACATTATCAGGCCAACCCGTTTATTTTTGGCTACCAGGGACATGATTATCGCATTCAGTATGAGCCTGGAGAAAGTTCCAGTTCTATGTTTGGAGGCAATTCCAATTGGCGTGGTCCTATCTGGTTTCCTCTAAATTATCTCATCATTAATGCGTTACGAAAGTATCATGAATACTATGGTGATTCACACAAATATGAATTTCCTGCAAGATCCGGCAATATGCTTTCGCTAAAACAAATTGCCAACGAGCTCACCAAAAGATTGCTGAAGATTTTTGAGATTAATGAAAAAGGGCATTATCAATATCACGCCAGTTATCAATCACAATGGACAGAAAAGGAATTTAAAGACCATCACATGTTCTATGAATTTTTTCACGGCGACACCGGTCAGGGCTTAGGCGCTTCTCACCAAACTGGATGGACGGCGTTAATAGCGAATTTGTTGCTGGAAATGGATGAGTAGGACATTTAACTGGCGGGATTTACAGTGAATTTTGTAGCCGTACGTCACATAACTACATTCATGTTATGAAGCTACATCTAAAAATATTGTTGGGGTTTTCGATTACCGTTACCGTTTTATGGATTGTTGGCAGAACAACTAACGCAATTCAATTTTACAAACTACCGTCAGGCTCTAATGCTCCTACAATAAATCAAGGAGAATATTTCTTCTCGTCGAATCTCGTAAAACCAAAGCTTTTCGATTTCATATGTTTTCGCCATAATGACAAAACATTTGGTAGGCAAACATGGATATTTCGTTTATGTGGTGTAGCAGGCGACCATATTGAAATAAAAAATGGTGTATTGTTTGTAAACGGCAGAGATGCAGACAAAGAACATGTGCTCAATTTTCAATATAAACTAAGTGCACTGGATTTTTATACATTAGATGAAAAAAATGAATTGAACGAAAGTGAATATTCCTTTGACTACAAAGGAGATTCTGTTTTTGTATTTACCAATTCACAGGAGTTGCATTCAGCAGGCATAAATGCTTTAAGATATATTGACAATAATGGCTTTAGCCAGGAGATTAAAGCTATATTCAACCATGATTGGACGGCTAATAACTTTGGACCTATTATTGTTCCAAAAGGAAAATATTTTTTGTTGGGCGATAATCGTGATAATGCACAGGATTCAAGATATATTGGCTTTGTTGACGAAAGTGCATATGTAGGAACGGTGCTGGGAAAAAAATAAACAGGCTTCTTCTATCAAAAATTAATTACCCACCTATCAGCAGTAAATAATTTTTCTCATGTTCTTGCTCCATTCCATCCATCACATCGCTATCATCTGCTCAAACTATGAACGTTCCAAAAAATTTTATACAGAAGTACTTGAGTTGAAGATAATAAGGGAGGTTTATCGTGCAGAGAGAAAATCATATAAACTTGATCTCGAATTAAATGATCAGTATATCATTGAATTGTTTTCATTTCCCGATCCACCAACACGTCCTTCCAGTCCGGAAAGCTGCGGGCTCAGGCATCTTGCATTCCAGGTAGAAAGTGTGGAAGAAGCAAAGCAAAAATTAGAACAAAAAAGTGTAATTGTAGAGCCTATACGCATTGACGAATACACACAAAAGAAATTTACCTTTTTTGCCGATCCCGATGGATTGCCGCTGGAAATATACGAAGGAAGGTAAAAGGGTGAAAATATAGGGCGTGAAGAAAAGATGGGGTTCAAGGCCCTAAACCCTGCACCTTAAACCTTATGCCTTTTATAGCTTCTCCAACAACTCAACTACCTTTTCACTTTTCAGAATAAAATAACCCAGCCTGTCATTGCTTATACCGTCTTTTAACTGGTAGGTAAATTCAAGCTTATCGTTACTTACATTCGTTTCAAAATACTTAAATGATATGTTGGAGTTCTTATTGATTTCAGTACCTATTTCGTAGAGGTGTGTAGATAATACGAATAATGAACTCCTGATTTTCATCAAACCATTAATCACAGCCAGGGAGCAACGCATAGCATCCTGCACATTGGTTCCCTTAAATAATTCATCAATCAATACCAGCCATTTTTTGCCATTATTGATAGTGAGAATAGTATTTTTTATGCGTTGTACTTCATTAAAAAAATAACTCTCCCCTTTCATTATATTGTCTTCCACATTAATATTGCTTAATATACCGTGGAATAAAGACAGTTCAAGATGACCGGCCGGCACGCCCATACCCAGATGTGCCAGGTACACAGCTACCCCAAGTGATTTTATAAAAGTGCTTTTGCCGGCCATATTAGCGCCTGTAAGGAACAAAAAATTGCTGCTGGGCGATAGTTGAATATCATAAGCAACCGGCTTTGGTAAAAGAACATGAAATATTTTATCCGCTTTTATATAAGGTTCTTCCGATACAATAAACTTCGGAAAGCTTAACTGGTATTTTTTTACAGCACAGGCCATAGCATACCAGGCATCTAACTGGTAATATATTTCAGATAATTCCTGGTATCTCGACTTAAAACCCGACAGTAAAAAGTGACCAAAATATAAATTTTCATTTAGCGAGAATTTTTCACCGGGCTTTTTATCAATCAGTTCGGTTAACTGGTGATGCTGCAACAAAGAGCGTATACGCGAAGCCATCCATTGCAACTTTGCAGGCGCCTCTGGCGTATCTATTAACAAGGCTATCTGGTACAGTCCGGCTATAAAATCACGGAAATGACTAACCGAATAACGTATTAATCCGTAATCCACGCTATGAAACAATTTGTATAGCCTTGTACTCACAAAATCTGCGGAACCTGGTATGGGGTCTACCT
Organism: Agriterribacter sp.; assembly: GCA_044223805.1. Lineage (GTDB taxonomy): Bacteria > Bacteroidota > Bacteroidia > Chitinophagales > Chitinophagaceae > Agriterribacter. The sequence continues at coordinate 12,793 of JBGALP010000080.1, read as the reverse complement.
GTGTATCATAAAACCGGTCAATCATCAGCATAGTACCATTGGTAATACATATGGGCCAATGATCCATACACGATAAAATAAGCTGGATTGTTTTTTGTACGTCTGTAATTTTCTGCAGGTCATCAAAAGGTTCATTAAACATCCACCTCAACCATTCTTTACCCCCATTGGTGCGTGCAAAATTGATTTTATGAAAAACGGAAAATTCCTCTTCATAGCTGAAGATAGAAAGGTCGTTGTATGTGGTTTTGTCAATCTGCATTATTTAAATCACCTGTCCTGCGTTTTATTCCCTGATAAAATGTATTACCTGTCGAATGTCAGCCGCATGCCTTTATTAGATTCATTCCATACCGGGTTTCCATAATTCTGATACACTAATTGTCCATTTACAAATGTATGTGTAACCGTAGCGGGAAAAGTAAACCCTTCCAGCGGACTCCATCCGCATTTATACAATATATTGCCGGTATTGGCAGTGTATGGCCTTTCCAGGTCTACTATTACCAGGTCGCCCCAATACCCTTCGCGTATATAGCCTCTATTGCTGATCTGGAAACAATCCGCAACAGCATGACTCATCTTTTCTACAATTTTCTCCAGGCTTATTTTACCCTGTTTGTAATAATACAACATCAGCAACAACGGATGCTGCACTAACGGCAACCCGGCATGCGCATGTTCATATGTTGTGTTTTCTTCCAGCACTAATTTACCTGAACCATCTCTTGTATATCCTTTTTCCTGCAGGGTATGAGGCGCATGGTCTGTGGCTATTACGTCTATGCGGTCGTCCAGCAAGGCTTCCCATAGTTTAGGTTTATTATCAGCTGATTTAATAGCGGGATTGCATTTAATAAGATATCCTAGTGAAGCATAATCATCACTGGTAAAATGCAGATGATGAACACATACTTCACAGGTAATTCTTTTTTCTTTAGATGGCATTAAATTACTAAACAACTGTAACTCTTTTGCCGTAGATATGTGCAGTATATGTAAACGACTATTATGTTTTTTAGCGAATTGTATAGCAGTAAAGGAAGATTCAAAACAGGCATCTTCATTGCGAATCAATGGATGGTCGGAAGCAGACAATACCGGCTTTTTATTTTTAATACGCTCATAATTGCTTTTGATGATTTTTTCATCTTCACAATGGGTAGCAATCAATACCTCACTTTCGCTGAATATTTTATCCAGTGTGAGGTAATTATCTACCAGCATATTGCCGGTGCTCGAACCCATAAAAATCTTAACCCCGCATATATCTTTCTTAAGTGCATTTACTTTTAATACTTCATCTGCATTATTGTTGGATGTGCCCATAAAAAAAGAATAATTGGCCAATGCGGATTGTGCACCTATAGCATATTTTTCTTCCAGCAGGTCAATAGTAAGTGCATTAGGAACCGTATTGGGCATCTCCATAAAAGAGGTAACCCCACCGGCTACCGCTGCTTTTGATTCTGTATAAATATTGGCCTTATGCGTTAAACCGGGTTCCCTGAAATGCACCTGGTCATCAATAACGCCGGGTAGTAAGTATTTTCCCTCACCGTCAATTTCTTCTACAACAACAGTGGGTTGAATATTGGCAGCTATTGTAGCAATTCGGCCATCCTTGATTAAAACATCGGCAGCAGTAATGCGCCCTTCATTAACAACCTGTATATTTTTTAGTAGATAATTTTGCATACGCTTAAATTAATAAAACAAGCAATATCATGCAATTTAACTGAATACCTTTATTTTTACCGCTCAATGCAAATCGGTATCCTACGTTCTCAGTAATCCATTAATCTTCTCAACTATTTTTTACCCAATTTCAGCTACAAATGAAAAGACTATTCATCGCGATTGTTATGGTATTTTCCGGGCTTTTTGCATTTGCCCAAAAGAGTAAAATGAGTTTTGATCTCGAAAAAATATGGAGCGGATATTTTGACGAAAGAAGGTATATCGTTCACCTCATGAATCAGTCGCCCCACTTTGCATGGATACAAAGCGATACCGGAACCGGTCCTCAAATTATTCTATCCCTGGATTTTAATACCAGCCGTATAGTTGACACTCTTTTTTCAAACCAGATAAAAAGAGAATCTGATTCTCTTCCTACAACTTTTACCTATTTCCAGGATTTTGCTTTTTCGCCAGACGACAGCAGGATATTAATTCAAACACAGATTGAACCGGTAAATACCATCTCGCAAAAAGCATTTAACTACATATGGGATGCTAATAAAAAAATTCTACGCGTTGTATCTGCCAACGGCAAACAAATGCATCCTGAATTTTCACCAGACAGCAGGTTTCTTTCTTACGTGCTTGATGGCAATCTTTATTTACTTGACATTGATAAAAATATTACCACGCCAATATCTGTAGATGGTATGCCTGGACAATTCTTATATGGCATGGTGGATGATTTATACGAAAATGGTTTTGGTATCAGCAAAGCATATACCTGGAGCCCTGACGGGAAATATATAGCCATGCTACGCTTTAACGAAAACACCGTTAAGCAGTACCCGCTAACCACTTATGAGCGCTCGTACGCAGAAGTTAAAAACCAGCGTTACCCCCTGGCGGGCGAAATGGTGCCTGATGTAAAAATATTCGTGTACGATATTGCCAATAAGATTTTCGTAACAGTAGATGCAGGTATAAATCCCGATCAATACATTACCGGCATAAAGTGGGCGCCTGATAACAAAACACTGCTTGTTCAAAAATTGTCTCGTAATCAAAAAAAACTGGAATTGCTTAAAGCAGATGTAATTACCGGTAAAGCATCTGTTTTATATACTGAAGAAAAACCTGCCGACTATATTTCTATTCACCCACAGAATATTTGGTTTATTAATGAGGGCAAATCATTTTTATGGATGAGTGAAAAAGATGGCTATAATCATTTATACAACATAGGGCTTGATTCTGCTGTAACAAACCCGGTTACGGATGGCAAGTGGGAAGTATTGTCGGTTGAAAAAATTGACGATACGAAAAAGGAAATCTACTATTCCTCCAACGAGCTTAATTCAAGGCAAAAACAATTATACAAAATAGGATACGATGGAAAGAATAAAATCCGTATTACTACCGGCAATGGCTATCATAATGTGCTGGTAAGTAATGATAACAGGTTTTTCTTTGATGAGTTTTCCAGCATTAATACCCCTTCTGTTTACCAGGTTTCATCTACTACAGGAAAAGATCAGAAAAAGCTGATTGAAAATAAGGAGCTAAAAGATCGTTTAAAAGATTTCAGTATTCCTGAAGCAGATTTTTTTACTATCAAGGCTAACGATAGTATGGTAATGAACGGATGGATTATTCGTCCTTCTACTTTTCTGCGCTCACGGCTCCCGTTAATACTGTATGTTTATGGGGGTTCAACACGCCAGGAAACGCTGGATATGTGGAACGATAAGTTTACCTATACCATGCGCTGGCTGGCCAACCAGGGTTATGCTGTTGCCTGCATTGATCCACGCGGAACGCCGGGTAAGGGCGAAGCTTTCAAAAAAGCTACTTACAAAAATCCGGGCGATGTGGAAATGGAAGATTTAATTACCGCTAAAAATTTTCTTGCCCGCAATTTTCGTATTGATTCGTCAAGAACTGCGGTTATGGGATGGAGTTATGGAGGTTATCTCGCGGCTTTGGCTCAAACAAAATATGCCGGAAAATTTAAAGCTGCTATAGCTATCGCTCCTGTAACCAACTGGCGGTTTTATGAAAATATTTATGCGGAAAGATTACTTTCGTTACCCAGCGAAAACGCGGAAGGGTACAAGAAAGCATCTCCCATCAGCTACACGGATAATTATCAAAGCGGTTTATTTTTAGTGCATGGTACCGCAGATGATAATGTACACCTGCAAAACAGCCTTGAGCTGAGTAAACAACTTACCAACAGCAGAAAAACAGATTTTGATCAGCATTTTTATCCTGATAAAACGCATAATCTAAGTGATGGTTCACCCAATATTCTAAGAATGAGTTTGTATACCAGGATAAATGACTTTTTGAAAAGAGCATTATAATAATCACTCTTTACACTCCAATAGGATAATATATTTTTAGGCCGAAATGTTACACAACATTCCGGCTTTATACTGTTTATATAGTATCTTTCAAACTGTTTCAATTTGCCGGTTTCAGGCAGTATAAAAAGTTTGAATTATTAGCTTGTGTGTACCCAACTGTTAAAATGGTGTGGCCGGTGGAGTGTGAGCATGGTGCTGATATGCTTTACTTCATTTCTTAATAAAATCAATGCACAATCGGATAATCCCTATCACATTAATGGCAACGCCTCACAGGAAAATTGCAATTGTTACACCTTAACCAAAGATCAAACCAGCCAGTCGGGCTCGGTATGGAATATCAATAAAATTGATCTTACACAATCATTCGACTATCATTTTAATGTTTTTTTAGGTTGCCGGGATAGCATGGGAGCCGATGGTATTGCGTTTGTTCTTCAGCCCATCAGTACCAGTATTGGTAGCACAGGAGAGGGTTTAGGTGTAGAAGGGGTATCGCCATCCGTTGTTATTGCTATAGATACTTATCAAAACACTAACAAAGGGGATCCGGCGTATGATCACCTTGCCATTCATTTGAATGGTGATCTTGATCATAGCACCGCCAATAATATAGCGGGGCCTGTTCAGGCTTTGGCAAACAGCGACAATATTGAAGATTGCCAATGGCACGTATTCCGCATTGCATGGGATGCGGTTGGTAAAAAAATCACCGTATATATGGATGGCGCAGAAAGACTTTCTGCTTCTATTGACCTGGTGCAAAATGTTTTTCTGAATGATCCTGAAGTATTCTGGGGCTTTACAGGTGCCACAGGTGGAGGCACCAATCATCAGCGGTTCTGTACTTCACTTAACGCTTCTTTCAGCTTTCCTCCCGGGCAAATTACCTGCTACCCTCAACCTATATACTTCCAGGATAGCTCCACCTCTTTTGGCAGTGTTGTAAAATGGTATTGGGATTTTGGCGATGGAACAAAAGATACCGTGGAAATACCTCACCCTCACGTCTACACGCAGCCAGGCAATTATACTGTTAAACTGAATATATTAGGCAACAATGGCTGTGTTTCCGACACCTTTCAGCAGCAGGTCGTCTCAGGTTCAAAGCCCATTGCTAATTTTGATTTTAAACAGGCACCTTATTGCGATGATAAATTAATTCCTTTCAATGATCTTTCTGAAGTTGAATTTGGAACGATTAACGAATGGAAATGGACAGTGAATGGATATAATGTTACAGTAAACGAATCCGCCTTTCAGCAACAGCTCCCCCCGGGCATCAATACTATTTCACTGGTTGTAAAAACAAAAGAAGGCTGTGTGTCTGAAGGCACAGCAAAATCAATCACTATAGAACAGCATCCTGAAATAAATATTACAGGAGATACTGAAGGGTGCAAAAATGAATTATTATCATACGCTTCTGGCAATACAAACAGCAGTGTGCCCATTAATGAATGGCACTGGATTTTTGGCGACGGCAATGCAGGCACATCCTCTGCAACTTTACACGCCTTTAAAGATACCGGCACATATACAATACAGGTTTATGCCTTGGCCCAGAATGGCTGCCCTTCTGATATATTACAAACACATACTTCTATCTTTGGTACTTATGCTAATGCCGGCGCTGATACTATTGTGGCTATTGGTCAGCCTTTACAACTACAGGCCAGCGGTGGTAAATATTATAACTGGTCGCCGGCTTCTGGTTTAAATAACCCGCATATTGCTAACCCTGTTGCGGTTCTTGACAAGAACACCAGTTTTATGGTTACAGCCTCTTACGACGCAGGTTGTCCTACCTCGGATACTATACTGGTTAAAGTATATAAAGGTCCGGAACTTTATGTGCCTTCTGCGTTTACCCCTAACGGTGATTATAAGAATGATGTATTTCGCTTTACCGCGGCAGGTATGACAGCTATCAACTATTTCAAAGTGTTTAACCGTTATGGACAGGTGGTATATTCATCCAGCAATCCACAACAAGGGTGGAACGGCACAATAAACAATAAACCACAAGCTGCTGATACTTATGTATGGATGATTGAAGGGAAGGACTACCTGGGAAATGCAGTAAAAAGAAAGGGAACGGTTACGCTGATCCGATAAGCGGATTAAAAACCCTGCAAGAATAAATCTTACAGGGCGACCTAAATTTTTTGCGTTTATTTGGTAAATATGAAGGTTGCCGACCTTACAAATACCTACTTTATTAAGCGTATTGTCAAAGGATATTTATACAATTTTCCTTCGCTTGCACGAATAGTGGCTATAATAACGAAGACTAAAGAAGCTATAAGCGGTATCCAGATGAGCGCTAAGCCAATAATAGTAATAGCTAGTGCAATGCAAACAATAAAAAGAGTTATCTGAAAATTCAAAGACTCCCTGGCATGTTCCGCGACGAATTTTGATTCATCTTTTTTTACAAGATAGATAATAAGCGGCGCTATAAAGCCACCCACCAATGTAAGTATATGTGAAAGAATTCCCATCGTTTTTTCATCGCTGGTAGGCGGAATGAGGGGTTGTTCTTCTGTTCCGAGTAGAGAGTTTTGTTCCATTGTGTAGTAGTTTAGTATTGAAATATAATTCAATTTTCCCGTGTTTTTGTAAGAATATTTTATCAAGACCGGTTGATTGTAGCGAAGACAGACTCCTCCTGAGGTCGGAGTCACAGGTTGAGGGTGAAGTCAACCACTACAATAGCATAGATTGTATTTTGCATTATCACTCCGCGTGTATTGTCATGCTTGTAAGGAAGCATCTATCTTCGTTTTGATCACTACACCACTTCTACATGCTCATTTATATACTGCTGCATTTTAAATAGAAAGTTATACAACTGTTCCATGCTTTCAATGTCTTCATGCACCAGCAAAAAATTGCGGCCGGTTTGTTTGAGTCTTGCTTTATTGGTTTGTGTTTGTACAAACGTGAGCATTCTATTAAATGTATCCGATTCAAAATAGGGAGAATCAGGATTGTTTACGAAGTAGCACCGCAGTGTATCTTCCTTAAGTACCATTTTTTCAAACCCAAGAGACACGGCTATTCTCCGGCACCTAACGGTAACGAATAAATCTTCTACCTGCGGCGGTATAGGTCCAAATCGGTCAGCCATTTCTGTATGGAACTGTTGCAGCTCTTCTTCAGAATCTGAATTATCAAGGCGCGTATATAACGACAACCGCTCATTGATGCTTTCTACATACGCATCAGGAATCAGAATTTCAAGATCAGTATCAATGGTACAATCCTGCACATAATCTTCCTGCTGCTGAATTTCTTCTTTAAATACTTCCCTGAACGAAGTACGCTTTAACTCGCGGATGGCCTCATCCAATATTTTCTGGTACATCTCAAAACCTATCTCGGCCATAAAGCCACTTTGCTCACCGCCCAGCAAATTACCTGCGCCTCGTATATCCAGGTCGCGCATGGCAATCTGGAACCCGCTTCCTAATTCACTATGCTGCTCTAAAGTTTGTAAACGCTTGCGCGAATCATTGGGCAATGTACTGAGTGGCGGCCCCATCAAATAACAGAATGCTTTTTTATTGCTGCGCCCTACACGTCCGCGCAACTGGTGCAGATCACTCAACCCAAACTGGTGCGCATTATTGACGATAATGGTATTTACATTTGGAATATCTACACCACTTTCTACAATATTGGTACATACCAGCACATCATACTTGCGCTCAATAAAGTCAAGTATTCTTTCTTCCAGTATATGGCCTTCCAATTGCCCATGCGCCACGCCAATACTCAGGTCTGGACAAAGCGCCTGTATAATGGCAGCCATCTCGTTTAAACCCATTACGCGGTTATGTATAAAGAAAACCTGTCCGCCACGTTCTGTTTCAAAATAAATAGCATCCCGTATAAAATCTTCATTAAATACCTGTACCTCGGTTTGAATAGGTTGGCGGTTAGGCGGCGGCGTATTCATAATACTCAAATCCCGTGCACCCATTAAACTAAACTGAAGCGTACGTGGTATAGGCGTAGCCGTTAGTGTAAGGCAATCAACATTAGTTTTAAGCGTCTTTATTTTTTCTTTATGACCTACACCAAACTTTTGTTCTTCATCAATAATCAATAAACCCAGGTCTTTAAATTTTACTTCTTTACCCACCAACGCATGCGTTCCCACTATAATATCCACTTTACCTTCCTGCAGGCGCTGTAACGTTTCCTTTTTTTCTTTAGATGATTTAAAGCGGTTGATATAATCTACCGTTACCGGAAAATCCTTCAACCTTTCCTTAAAGGTTTTGTAATGCTGAAATGCCAGGATAGTTGTGGGTACTAATATAGCAGCCTGTTTATTATCGCAGCAGGTTTTAAAAGCGGCGCGAACCGCAATTTCTGTCTTACCAAATCCCACATCACCACACACCAATCTATCCATTGGACTTGGCGTCTGCATATCTTTTTTTACATCGGCAGAAGCCTTGCTCTGGTCAGGCGTATCTTCATATATAAACGAAGCTTCCAGCTCCGTCTGCATATAATTATCCGGACTATGTTGAAAGCCTTCCTGCGCTTTACGTTGTGCGTACAACTTAATCAGGTCGAAAGCGATTTCTTTGACCTTCGCCTTTGTTTTTTCTTTCAGTTTCTGCCATACATCACTACCCAGTTTATTTACCTTTGGCGTAGTTCCTTCTTTGCCGGTATACTTCGCTATTTTGTGCAGCGAATTAATATTTACATACAGTATATCCGTGTCTTTATAAATAATTCTTACTGCTTCCTGTAACTTTCCATTCACTTCTAATTTCTGCAAGCCGCTGTATATACCCACCCCATGATCAATATGGGTAACATAATCTCCCGGCTGAAGTTCACGCAATGAGCGAAGCGTAAGTGCTTTGTTTTTATTGTATGCCTGTTTTACGCGATACTTATGATAGCGTTGAAAAACCTGGTGATCGGTGTAACAAACAATTTTAAGGTCGTGCTCAATAAAGCCCGCATTGATAGAAACAGGTATAGGCACAAATGGTATCTCTGCCTTGAGATCGGAAAAGATACTGTGCAATCTTTCTAACTGTCGTGGATTATCTGCAAAAATGTAAATATTGTATTTTTTCGCTTCCCAGTTTTTAAGATCCTTAATTAATATATCAAACTGCCTGTTGAAGGAAGGCTGTTCTTTACTATTGAAAGTAATTTCTACACCGCCAAAATGAGCAGCGCTTCCAAATTCCACCACATGCCTGGTTTGTAACTGTTCTTCTATTATGGCCGCCTGCACAAAATCATCAGCGGTAACATCTTTTTTTTCAAGATTATCGTCTTCTTCGTGCTGTGGCTTTTTAGTTTCGCCCTGCACCCTGAAAAATATCTCCAGGTCTTCTTCCTGTACATGCAGTTTTTCTTTTACCACATCCCAATCCTGCATCCAAACCACTGTATTTTCCGGTAAAAATTCCAGCAGCGAAACCTTATCTCCTGTATCAAATTGCGTTTCTACATTGGGAATGATGGTAACCTGCAATAATCTTCTTTCGCTCAATTGTGTTTCTGGGTCAAATATGCGGATCGAGTCTACATCATTACCAAAGAGCTCTACACGGTATGGCTTTTCATTGCCAAAAGAATAAATATCGAGTATGCCTCCACGTAAGGCAAACTGACCCGGCTCGTACACAAAATCGGTGCGTTCAAATCCATAATCAACAAACTTCGATAACAGTTCTGTTACATTAATCGTGTCGCCGGCTTTTATACGAATAAGATTGCCTGATAATGTTTTGGGTAATACTACTTTTTCAAACAATGCTTCAGGATACGTTACAATTGCGCCTACCCTATCGCCGGTAGGAGATGAAAAGCGCGTAAGCATTTCTGTACGCAGCATTACATGCGAGGCATTAAGCGACCGGTAATTCTTGCGGGTTTTAAAAGAGGATGGAAAATAAAATACATTTAATGCACTGGTAAGATTTTCCAGCGAATTATGAAAATAGGCCGCTTCTTCCGCGTCATTCATTATAATTACATGATTGAGCTGCGAAGCCAACTGATGTCTAAATACCCCGGTAAAAACAAATTGAGGAGCGCTGCCGTGAAGATGTTTAAGATATAAGCGCTGCGGTTTTGACAATACGATCCTGTCCGCAATCTGAAAAATGCGGGGATCATTTAAATACTCGTCCAGCAACACATTCAAATTCATCTTATATCAAATCCGCCCGGCTTTTACAACACAGGCATTGGTAAAGCGCTGCAAAGATAAGGCGCAAACTTCAGCTCCCGTGCTATTAATTTTGCTTCCAGCACATCAGCAAAAGTTTCAAAATATATCACCACATCTTCCCGTACATTTCTTTGCAGCCAACGAAAGCCGCCAGGCAATTGCTGCAGTACTTCTTTGTCTTCGAGGTATTCAATATTGTGAATATCAGTTGCGGTAAGACCAATATCCTGAAGATGAGAAATCATAAGATCAACAGGAGAACCAGTGACACCACAATAATCCGTTGCCAGTTCTGTCCATTCGCCTACACCCGCATGTGCGTGGCGCAGAATTTCTTCTTTACTTAAACGCGTTACCTGTTGTAATAAATTGCCGCAGTTGCATGCACCATGATTGCCCCATGCATAATGAGCGCCTTTACGCAAACTTGTTGCAGTGTTGCGCAATGCTTGTATCAGTTTTAAATTAGGATAAGCCATACCTAAATTTCCGAAGAAAAACCAACAATTCGTTAAAACATTTTCTTAAACATAATATGGCAAAATAATAGCTGCTAACATACGTTACAATCAAAATTTGTACGTTGACACTACTCACAAAATGCATTAGCGCTAGTGTTTTTTCCCTTTGTTTTTTTGTATCCCGTTCTTCCGCTCAGATGATTACAGGCGTATGGCACGGAAAAATAAATAAGCAGAAGGTGGAGATAAAAATTGTTCAGAAAGGGGATAGTCTTACAGGCACTTCTTATTATTATCAATCTGCAGGTAATTATCGCCGTTATAGTATAAAGGGATATTTTGATGGAATAAACAATGAAGCCGTGTGGTGGGATGATGCTTTGCTGGAAGAAAAAACCGGAAGGATCGGCATAAGTTCTCCGGGTAAAGATGAATTGTTGTCTCATGCAGATTTTAACTGTCCCGGTGGTGGCGTTATGAAATTAGACGGGCAGGCTGCCTTAAAAGAAAATGAAGAAAAACCAAAAGGAGAAGTTCACCTCGATAAAACAGATAACCCGGCTTTTTACGACGAATGGGATTTTGTTATTCAGAACTATACCGTTGGCGCAAATGATCCTTTTATTATTGACAGCGTAGATATGATTGCGCGACATGAAACACCGGTAATACCAGAAACACCTGTGGCAGTAGTTCCGGCTCCTGTTCCTCCGGCACCATCCACGCCAAAACCAGTTGCGATCGCTGAGGAGAAAAAGCCTATACCTGTTACGCCTTTAAAGCCAATGACCATTGAACAAAAATTTGCGCAGCGGCAAAAAATTGCTACTATGGAAATTCCGGTAGTGGGTGATTCTATCGAGCTGAATTTTTATGACAATGCGGAAATAGATGGCGATTCTATCACATTGTTTCTGAATAACAGGCTAATTTTTCAGCATATATTTCTTACCGATAAACCTTTTTTAGTAAAGCTGCCCGTGAGTGAATTGCAGGATGTAAATGAACTGGTAATGGTGGCAGAAAATCTGGGTTCTATTCCGCCAAATACTTCTTTAATGATTGCGTATGTAGCCGGCCAACGGTACGAAGCCCGACTGGTGAGCACGGAAGGAAGCAGCGCGATGATACGATTTGTGAAGAAGGATGTGAGCAGTGCATCACCGCCGGGCAACAAGTAAGTTACAATTGTAGCGACTGTTCCACCCTCGACCTGTCACTCCGACCTTAGGAGGAGTCTATCTCCGCTTCGATCAGGCGGACTGATTTTCATCATGATTATGGAGGAGATAGATGCTTCGTTCCTCAGCATGACAATACACGCGGAGTGGTAATACAAAATACAAAGAAGGCTATTGCAATGACTGATCGATAATCAACCTGTCACTCCGACCTTAGGAGGAGTCTATCTCCGCTTCAATCAGGCGGACTGATTTTTATCATGATTATGGAGGAGATAGATGCTTCGTACCTCACCATGACAATACACGCGGAGTGGTAATACAAAATACAAAACGTTATATCTTCTTTGCGCACACTGCGGAACTTTGCGCCTTTGCGTGAATACCCGCTTACATCACCACATTAATCATCCTGTTTTTTACATAGATGATCTTCTTTGGTTGTTTGCCCTCCAGCCATTTCAATACAATATCATCCGCAAGAATTATTTCTTCCACCTGTTGTTGTGTAGCATCCAACGCTATATTAATTTCTGTACGCGTTTTACCATTAATAGCAACAGGATATGATTTGGAAGATTCCACCACATATTTTTCTTCGAATACAGGATAAGCAGCATCTAAAATAGTATTGGTATTGCCCAATTGGTGCCACAATTCTTCAGCCACATGCGGCGCATAAGGTGTAAGCAGCACCAATATATTTTCGAGTATTGATTTTTTGCTGCACTTCAAATCGGTTAATTCATTTACAGCGATCATGAACGCACTCACCGCTGTATTGAAAGAAAAACGTTCTGTATCTTCTTCAATTTTTTTGATGGTACGGTGTAATACTTTTAATTCTTCCGCCGTAGGTTGTTCCTCATTCCATACCTG
>JBGALP010000079.1:0-18376 GCA_044223805.1 Agriterribacter sp. | reverse complement strand
GGTTTTTCGGGTTCCGATACGGATAAGATTTCGGCTATGCAGGATAAATTTCATTTAAACATGATCCTTACCACCCGTGGCGACAAGGGTGCTATTGTTTTTCATGACGGCAAATTTTATGAACACCCAGGTTTTAAGGTAAAGGTTGCCGATACAATTGGTAGTGGTGATTCCTTTCTGGCTGCGTTCCTTTCAAAATACTTACACTCCGAGCCAATACAAAATGCGGTGGATTTTGCCTGTGGAATGGGCGGCTTTGTAGCGACAAAAGCAGGTGCCTGCCCTGCTTATACCCTTAATGAAGCACAGGAGGAAATTGCGCAGTTTCCAACGAACGCCTGAAAAGTTATCAACAATTTTTAAATACAGGTTAAAATTTAAAAAAACTTGTTAGAAACGCTATAATCAGTACCTTTGCCCTCCTTAAATTGGGCCTGATACAATTTGACTTTTCAATTGAATTTATAAGTGACTGAAATGCAATGAGTTTTGTTTTTAACGAACAAAGCCATCGTGGCATTTTTGTCATTAAACAATAAAAGCGCTTTTTAAAACTATGTCTTCAACAAAAGTTGCTACAAACAGCAGGATCGACTTCGGTAAAATCAAGCATTTAGCTGAAACGCCTGATTTGTTAGAAATCCAGATTCAGTCTTTCAAAGAATTTTTCCAGTTGGAAACAACCCCGGACAAAAGAAACATTGAAGGATTGTTTAAAGTGTTCAAAGAGAATTTTCCTATTACTGATACCAGGAACATATTCGTGCTTGAATTCCTGGATTATTTTATTGACCCGCCCCGTTACAGTATAGATGAATGTATGGAGCGTGGATTAACTTATGCAGTTCCGTTAAAAGCCAAACTCAGGTTGAGCTGTAACGACGAAGAGCACGTGGATTTCCAGACTATTGTGCAGGACGTGTTTTTGGGTAACATTCCTTACATGACTCCCCGTGGTACATTTGTAATCAACGGTGCTGAGCGCGTAGTAGTTTCTCAGTTACATCGTTCACCAGGCGTATTCTTTGGTCAGTCATTGCACCCTAATGGTACCAAAATATATTCCGCAAGGGTTATTCCTTTTAAAGGAGCCTGGATGGAGTTTGCTACAGACATTAATAATGTAATGTATGCATACATCGACCGTAAGAAAAAATTCCCGGTAACTACATTATTGCGTTCTATCGGCTACGAAACAGATAAAGATATTCTTGAACTGTTTGGTATGGCCGATGAAGTAAAAACAGATAAGAAATCTTTGACTCCGTATATTGGAAAACGCCTTGCTGCACGTGTGTTAAGAACATGGGTAGAAGACTTTGTGGATGAAGATACCGGTGAGGTAGTATCTATTGAAAGAAACGAAGTAGTATTAGAGCGCGATACTGTATTGGATGAAGAAGCGGTGAGCCTGATTGCAGATATGGATGTTAAAGGCGTGTTTATTCAGAAAGAGGAAGTTAGCGGAGACTATGCCATCATCTATAATACATTAAATAAAGATAGCGCCAACTCTGAGTTGGAAGCCGTTCAACATATTTACCGCCAGTTGCGTGGAGCTGATGCACCGGATAATGAAACTGCGCGCGGTATTATTGATAAATTGTTCTTCTCCGATAAACGTTATGATCTTGGAGAAGTTGGTCGTTATAAAATCAACCGCAAGCTGAATCTTAATCAGCCGCTTGATCAAAAAACGCTTACCAAAGAAGATATTATTGAGATCATTAAATATCTCGTTCGTCTCACCAATGCTAAGGCTGAAATTGACGATATTGATCACCTGAGCAACCGTCGTGTACGTACTGTAGGTGAACAATTGTTTGCACAGTTTGGTGTTGGTTTAGCACGTATGGCAAGAACCATTCGTGAAAGAATGAACGTTCGCGATAATGAAGTATTTACTCCGGTTGATTTGATTAACGCCAGAACATTATCTTCTGTAATCAACTCCTTCTTTGGAACATCACAGTTGTCGCAGTTCCTCGATCAAACCAACCCGTTAAGTGAAATCACACATAAACGTCGTATATCAGCACTCGGACCCGGTGGTTTAAGCCGTGAGCGTGCAGGTTTCGAGGTTCGTGACGTACACTATTCTCACTATGGCCGCTTGTGTACAATTGAAACACCTGAAGGTCCAAACATCGGTTTGATTTCGACCTTGTGTGTACACGCCAAGATTAACGAAATGGGTTTCATTGAAACTCCTTATCGTAAAGTAACAGAAGGAAAGGTAGACATGAAAAAACTGTCTTACCTGAGTGCGGAAGAAGAAGATGAAGCAAAAATCGCTCAGGCAAATGCGCCTTTAGATACTGCCGGTGCTTTTGTGGAAGATGTGGTAAGATCGCGTCAAACAGGTGATTTTCCAATACTGGAAAGAACCGAGGTAGAATATATGGACGTAGCGCCTAACCAGATTGTTGGTTTAAGTGCTTCATTAATTCCATTTCTTGAGCATGATGACGCCAACCGTGCATTGATGGGCTCAAACATGCAACGCCAGGCAGTTCCATTAATTGTTCCTCAGGCACCTTTTGTGGGAACCGGGCTGGAAGGTAAAGCTGCACGGGATGCACGCATCCAGATACATTCTGATGGAGAAGGTGTTATAGAGTTTGTAGATGCAAACGAAATTCACGTTCGCTATGAAAGAGACGAAAATCAAAAACTGGTAAGCTTTGAAGATGATCTTAAAATCTACAAGCTCACCAAGTTTATGAAAACAAACCAGGAAACCTGTATCAATCTTCGCCCCGCTGTTAAAAAAGGTCAGCGTATAAAGAACGGAGATTTTCTTACTGAAGGATATGCTACAAAGGATGGTGAATTGGCTTTAGGTCGTAACCTTAAAGTAGCGTTCATGCCGTGGAAAGGATACAACTTTGAGGATGCTATCGTAATCAGTGAAAAGGTTGCCCGCGAAGATCTGTTTACTTCTATCCATATTTCTGAATACGAACTGGAAGTAAGAGATACCAAGTTGGGTGAAGAAGAGCTTACACCAGACATTCCAAACGTATCTGAAGAAGCTACAAAAGATCTTGATCAGAATGGTATTATCCGCATAGGTGCGCAGGTTAAAGAAGGCGATATTATAATTGGTAAGATCACACCTAAAGGTGAAAGCGATCCTACTCCCGAAGAAAAATTATTACGTGCCATCTTTGGCGATAAAGCCGGTGATGCAAAAGATGCTTCATTAAAAGCACCAAGCGGAACTGAAGGCGTAGTAATTGATAAAAAGCTTTTCCAGCGCGCTAAAAAAGATAAGAATGCGAAAGTGCGTGAAAAAGCAGCTATTGACAAACTGGAGAAAGTACACGAGCAAAACGAAAAAGATCTGCTTGATGTATTAATCAGCAAACTGCAGGTATTGCTTAAAGACAGATCTTCTTTAGGTGTAACCAATAATTTTGGTGAAATGCAGATTGGCAAGAGCGCTAAGTTCAATGCCAAAAATCTTGCAGGTTTAGATTACCAGAATATCAATCCTTTGGGTTGGACAGGCGATGATCAGATTGATAATCAGATCAACATTCTCCTGCATAATTATAATATCAAATTCAACGAAGAACTGGGAAGATATAAAAGGGAGAAATTTAATATTTCAATAGGCGATGAATTGCCTGCTGGTGTATTGAAACTCGCCAAAGTATATCTCGCTGTAAAACGTAAGTTGAAAGTGGGTGATAAGATGGCGGGTCGTCACGGAAACAAAGGTATTGTTGCTAAGATTGTTCGTGCAGAAGATATGCCTTTCCTTGAAGATGGAACACCTGTTGATATTGTATTGAATCCATTGGGTGTACCAAGCCGTATGAACCTGGGACAGATTTATGAAACTGTATTGGGTTGGGCTGCAGAAAAATTAGGTGTGAAATTCGCTACGCCAATTTTTGATGGAGCTTCAGTGGAAGAAATTGCATCGTATATTGAAAAAGCAGGATTGCCTTCTTTTGGTCATACATACCTGCATGATGGTGAAACCGGTGAACGTTTTGACCAGAAAGCAACCGTGGGTATTATCTATATGATCAAGCTGCACCACATGGTGGATGATAAGATGCACGCACGCTCTATCGGACCATACAGCTTAATTACACAGCAGCCATTGGGTGGTAAGGCACAGTTTGGTGGACAGCGTTTCGGTGAAATGGAAGTGTGGGCGCTGGAAGCATATGGTGCATCAAACATTCTTCAGGAATTACTTACGCTTAAATCAGATGATATCATCGGTCGTGCAAAAACCTATGAGTCAATTGTAAAAGGCGATAACATTCCAAGAGCAGGATTGCCTGAATCGTTCAACGTGTTGGTACACGAATTAAGAGGCTTAGGATTGGAATTGAAATTTGAATAAATAGTGAATGGTGAATAGTGAATGGGCAATTATAAGCATTCACTTTTCACCATCGACCATTCACTATCAACTGTACAAGATATCTCAAATAATAAATCTTAAATAAGATTATGGCTATCAAAAAAGACAATCGCCCCAGGTCAAATTTTTCTAAGATCACCATCAGCCTGGCTTCTCCGGATGCCATCCTGGAAAGATCTTATGGTGAGGTTTTGAAGCCTGAAACCATTAACTATCGTACATATAAACCAGAAAGAGATGGTTTATTCTGCGAAAGAATTTTTGGTCCGGTTAAAGATTATGAATGTGCTTGCGGTAAGTACAAACGTATCCGTTATAAGGGTATTGTTTGCGACCGTTGCGGCGTTGAGGTTACAGAAAAGAAAGTGCGTCGTGAGCGCATGGGTCATATAAAATTAGTTGTACCAGTAGTACATATCTGGTACTTCAAAAGTCTTCCCAACAAAATTGGTTACCTACTTGGAATAAGCTCCAAGAAAATGGAAACCATTGTGTATTATGAAAGATATGTAGTAATACAGGCAGGGATACGCGAAGATCGTAACCTGAAAATGGGAGACCTGCTTACTGAAGAAGAATATCTTGAAATACTGGAAAATCTTCCTAAAGACAACCAGTATCTTCCTGATGATGATCCTCAGAAGTTCATTGCAAAAATGGGAGCAGAAGCTATCCAGGCTATGTTAGCAAGAATAGATCTTGACCAGTTGAGCTATGATTTGCGTAATGCTGCTGCCACTGAAACTTCTCAGCAACGTAAAGCTGACGCTTTAAAGCGTTTAAGCGTTGTGGAATCTTTCCGCGAAGCAAATGGAAGAATTGAAAACCGTCCTGAATGGATGGTTATGCAGTATATACCGGTTATACCACCAGAATTGCGTCCGTTGGTACCATTGGATGGTGGACGTTTCGCTTCATCTGATTTGAACGATTTGTATCGCCGTGTGATCATTCGTAACAACCGTTTAAAGCGTTTGTTAGAAATTAAAGCGCCTGAAGTAATCTTACGTAACGAAAAACGTATGCTTCAGGAAGCAATAGATTCCCTCTTTGATAACTCACGTAAATCAAACGCTGTAAAAGCCGAAGGCGGACGTGCATTAAAATCTCTGAGTGATGTATTAAAAGGAAAACAAGGTCGTTTCCGTCAGAACCTGTTGGGTAAACGTGTTGACTATTCTGGTCGTTCTGTAATTGTGGTAGGTCCTGAGTTGAAATTGCATGATGCGGTTTGCCAAAAGATATGGCTGCTGAATTGTTTAAACCATTCATCATCCGTAAACTTATTGAAAGAGGTATAGTAAAAACGGTGAAGAGTGCAAGAAAGCTGGTTGACCGTAAAGAAGCTATTGTTTGGGATATTCTTGAAAATATATTGAAAGGACATCCTGTAATGCTTAACCGTGCTCCAACATACACCGTTTGTCTATTCAGGCGGTTTCAGCCGCGATTGAAGTGGAAGGTAAAGCCATCCAGTTACACCTTTGTACGTCTTGCGTTTAACGCCGACTTTGATGGTGACCAGATGGCGGTTCACGTTCCATTGAGCAGCGCCGCAATATTAGAAGCACAGTTGTTGATGTTGTCTTCTCATAACATTCTTAACCCGCAGAATGGTACACCAATCACGCTTCCTTCACAGGACATGGTATTGGGACTGTACTATATTTCTAAAGGAAAGAAAACAACAGAAACTGAAAAAATAAAAGGCGAAGGCAAAAGTTTTTATAATGCGGAAGAAGTGATTATTGCCTACAATGAAGGCAAGATTGATTTACATGCGCATATTAAAGTTAGAGGAACCATTCGCACTGATGCGGGTGAATTGCAGAAAAAATTAATTGAAACCACTGTAGGTCGTGTAATCTTTAATCAGTTTGTACCACACGAAGTAGGTTTTGTAAATGCGTTGCTTACTAAAAAGTCACTCAGGGAAATCATTGGTGATATTATCAAAATCACCAACGTGCCTAAAACAGCTAAGTTCCTTGATGATATTAAGCAATTAGGTTTCCGCACCGCATTCAGGGGAGGTCTTTCTTTTAACATCAATGACCTTGTTATACCACAAATGAAACAGGAGCTGGTTGAATCAGCTTCTGAAGAAGTAAAAGAAGTGTGGGAAAACTATAACATGGGTCTCATCACCAATAACGAACGATATAACCAGATCATTGATATCTGGTCACGTGTGGATACCCGTGTAACAGAAACGCTCATTCGCGAAATGGCAACAGATAAACAAGGGTTCAACTCTGTTTATATGATGCTTGATTCGGGTGCGCGTGGTAGTAAGCAGCAGGTAAAACAGTTGGCTGGTATAAGAGGATTGATGGCTAAACCACGTAAAAGCGGTTCAACCGGTTCTGAGATCATTGAAAACCCCATTCTTTCCAACTTTAAAGATGGATTGAATGTATTGGAATACTTTATCTCTACTCACGGTGCCCGTAAAGGTCTTGCAGATACTGCGTTAAAAACAGCAGATGCCGGTTACCTTACCCGTCGTCTGGTTGACGTTGCACAAGATGTAGTAATTAACGATGAAGATTGCGGTACGCTCCGTGGTATTGCCATCAGCGCGTTAAAAGATAACGAAGATATTGTTGAGCCTTTGTATGATCGTATTTTAGGACGTACTTCTGTACACGATGTATTTGATCCTATTTCTGATGAGCTTATAGTTGGAGCAGGTCAACACATAACTGAAGAAATTGCAAAACAAATTGAAGATAGCGGAATAGAAACTGTTGAGATCAGGTCTGTATTAACCTGCGAAAGCAAGCGCGGTGTTTGTGTTAGATGTTATGGTCTTAACCTTGCCACCGGTTACATTGCGCAGAAGGGTGATGCAGTAGGTATCATCGCTGCTCAGTCAATTGGTGAGCCAGGTACACAGTTAACCCTTCGTACTTTCCACGTGGGTGGTGTTGCTGGTTCTGCTACTGTAGACTCTCAACTGGTTGCCAAATTTGATGGTACCGTACAGTTCGATGGTTTACGTACGGTAACTGCAGAAAATAATCAGGGAGAGAAAATTCAAATTGTAATTGGCCGTACCGGTGAATTGCGCTTGATTGATGTGAAGAATGATCGTTTGCTGATCACCAATAACATTCCTTACGGTTCTACACTTATGGTGAAAGATGGCCAACAGGTTAATAAAGGTGATGTGATCTGCTCATGGGATCCGTTCAATAACGTTGTAATTTCCGAGCAGGCTGGTATAATTAAATTCGAAAGTGTATTAGAAGGATTTACTTATCGTGAAGAAGCGGATGAGCAAACCGGTCACCGCGAAAAAGTGGTAATAGAAACAAAAGATAAAACCAAAATTCCGATGTTGCTAGTGGAAGGAAAAGATATTAAATCTTATAACCTTCCGGTAGGTTCACACATTGTGGTTGATGAAGGTGAAGATGTAAGAGCAGGACAGGTAATGGTTAAAATACCACGCGTGTTGGGTAAGCTTCGTGATATTACGGGTGGTTTACCACGTGTTACTGAATTGTTTGAAGCACGTAACCCTGGTAACCCTGCTATCGTTTCTGAAATTGATGGTGTAGTAACCTTCGGCGCTGTTAAACGAGGTAACCGTGAGATCATCATTGAAGCAAAAGATGGTGTGGTGAAAAAATATCTTGTGCCACTTACAAGGCAGATCCTTGTACAGGATGGCGACTTTGTAAGAGCTGGAACGCCATTGTCTGATGGACAAACAGCTCCTGCAGATATCCTGAATATTAAAGGTCCTTTTGCCGTACAGGAATATGTGGTTAATGAAATTCAGGAAGTATATCGTTTACAGGGTGTGCGCATAAACGATAAACACATTGAGGTGATTGTAAGGCAGATGATGAAGAAAGTTGAAATTGTTGAACCGGGCGATACTAAATTCCTTGAAGAAGATCTGGAAGACAGGTTTGAATTTATTGAAGAAAACGACTGGATTTTTGATAAGAAGGTAGTAACCGATCCTGGTGAATCTGCTAAGCTTCGTGCCGGTCAGATTGTGAGCCTGCGTGAAATACGTGAGGAGAATTCAATACTTCGCAGAGGCGATAAAAAACTGGCTGAATACCGTGATGCGAATCCTGCAACTTCAAAACCTGTATTGCTGGGTATAACCAAAGCATCGTTGGGTACACATAGCTGGATCTCAGCTGCATCGTTCCAGGAAACAACCAAGGTATTGAGCTCTGCTGCTATACAAGGTAAAACTGATGATATGCTCGGGTTGAAAGAAAACGTAATTACCGGGCATCCTATACCTGCAGGTACTGGTTTGCGTGAGTTTGAAAACATAATAGTTGGTAGTAAAGAGGAGTATGAGTTGTTACAAACAACACGCGAAGCGATGAGTTTCGACGACGAAGAATAGTTTGATTTAATAGTGTAGAAGGAGTAGAAGTGATAAGCTTCTGCTCCTTTTTTTTAAAATAATGTACATGAAATATCTTTCCATTATCTTCAGTTCAATTGCGCTTATATTATCGGGAATATTATTCTATCAATCAAAATCCAATAACACTAAGATCAAGAGTATTACATCTGAACTTCGTGCAGGTGATTCTTCGGGGGTGAGAAACCTGAAGGTTGCATATGTTGACCTTGATTCTATTGACGCAAAATTTGAGTTTTATAAAACCAAGACAGAAGCTTTTGAAAAAAAGAAGGATGGACTGGACCGCCAACTTAACGGAGCATACCAGCAATTAGACGGACGCAGGATAGAATTTTTAAAGAAAGGAAATGCCATTACGCAGGCCGAAGCCGATGCCTTTAAAAAAGAATACGACCAGCAATTGCAATACCTGGAAAATCAACGCCGGAAAATAGAGCAGGAAGTGCAACAGGAAGCCATGATTATGCGTGATGATATTTTTAAAAAGATTAATGATTACCTTACAGGTTACAGTAAGGAACGCGGCTACCATTATATCTTTTCTTATTCCCGCAACGCAAATATTTTTTTATACCAGGATCCCGCCTTTGATATTACTCCCGAAGTAATACAAGGCTTGAACGCTACCTATAAAAAGGAAGAAGCTGTAAAAAAATAAATCCTCAAAAAATTCTGAGTAGTAGCTCCATTTCAAAAATCCTTCTTTACTTTATCTAATAAATCTATACATGAAGGATATAGCGGAATTGTTTGCTTCATTTAAGCACATGAAGGTTGGTATTGTTGGAGATGTAATGCTTGATACCTATATGTGGGGCAAGGTTGATCGTATATCTCCTGAAGCACCTGTACCTATTGTTGCAGTCAATAATAAAGAGTATCGCATAGGTGGAGCTGGAAACGTGGCTTTAAATGTGCAATCACTCGGAGCAAAATCAACAATACTATCAGTTGCAGGTACTGATAATGATGGTAATGAACTGGAAAAAATGTTTGATGCCGCGGGTATCAATACGTCTTTTTTGTTGCAAAGCGCTAAACGTATTACTACCAACAAAATAAGAGTGATAGCCCGCAATCAGCAGATGATGCGGCTCGACAATGAAATGATTACCGACCTCGGTTACGAAGATGAGAACAGGTTGATACTTGCGGTACAAATGTATATAGCACAGGAAAAGCCACAAGTTATCATTCTTGAAGATTACAATAAAGGTGTTCTTACCGAAACGGTTATTGAAAAAGTGATAGATCTGTGCAGGCATCATAATATCATTACAGCGGTTGACCCCAAGCGCAAACACTTTTTCTCTTTCAAAGGAGTAGATATTTTTAAACCAAATCTAAAAGAGGCAACGGAAGCGCTGAACCTGTTACATACAGAAATAAATGAACAAACGCTTTCTGATATTCACGCTGCACTTCACGAAAAACTTAATCATAGAATTTCTTTCATTACACTTTCAGAAAAAGGTGTTTTTTATCAGCAGGAAAAACAAGGGCGTATAGTTCCTTCGCACATACGCAATATAGCAGATGTAAGCGGCGCTGGCGATACAGTTATAGCCGTAGCGGCTTTAGTATATGCTGCAACACATGATGTACAATTGATGGCTGAAGCAGCTAATATTGCCGGAGGTATGGTTTGCGAAGAAGTAGGTACTGCAGCGATAAATAGAGATAAATTATTTCAGGAGTGCAAAAAACTAATTGCACTTTAAGCCTCGTATTTTTTCATCTACTGTTGGTATTATTACTTTACCTTTCATGTCATTGCCGAACAAGAATCCGCCGCCGGCCTGATTTCCGTTTTTTGTAAGTCATGTTTTGCACACCTGTTAATAAGTCTTTCCGCGCACGGCTTTTATCATTTCTATATTTGATGTCCACTCTGGTTCGATTGCAAATTTTTTGTAAAGATTAAATGGGAAGCCGGTGTAAATCCGGCGCTATCCCCGTAGCTGTAAAGTTGGTGCATTTCAGTAATGTACTTTTCTGAAACTACTACCACTGTCTCGCCTTAAGCGGGACGGGAAGGTGTTCAGTAATAACTAAGCCAGAAGACCTGCCGGTGTGGATTGTTCACTGTTTGCTTTCGGAGGAAAAGCAAGGGTGGGTCAGGCATCTTTATCTCTATAAGTGATCATGTCTTTTCCGCCTTGTCTTCGTTAGCCATGTTTATATTTTTTATTTTAAACGCATTGTTACATGGAAACAGAAGTATTATTAAAAGAAAACAAAGACCGGTTTGTGATTCTCCCCATCAACTATCCTAAAATATGGGAGATGTACAAAAAGCATGAAGCAAGTTTTTGGACAGCGGAAGAAATTGACCTGAGTGGTGATCTGCAACACTGGGCAAAACTGGATGATGGCGAACGTCATTTCATTTCTCATGTATTGGCTTTTTTTGCAGCGAGTGACGGTATAGTGAATGAAAACCTGGCAGTGAATTTTATGAGTGAAGTGCAATTGCCTGAAGCACGTTGTTTTTATGGATTCCAGATCATGATGGAAAATATTCATTCTGAAACCTATGCTTTACTAATTGATACTTATGTAAAGGATCCTTTTGAAAAGAACAGACTGTTTCATGCCATTGATACCGTGCCTGCTGTAAAAAGAAAAGCGGAATGGGCATTACGTTGGATTGAAAACGGAAATTTCGCCGAGCGCCTGGTTGCCTTTGCGGCGGTGGAAGGAATATTTTTCAGCGGTAGTTTTTGCTCTATTTTCTGGCTTAAGAAAAGAGGACTGATGCCGGGGCTTACCTTCAGCAACGAACTAATCAGTCGAGATGAAGGAATGCATTGCGAATTTGCCTGCTTCTTGTATAGCATGCTCAATAATAAATTATCAGAAGAAGCGGTACATGGAATAATAAAAGATGCGGTTGAAATAGAAAAAGAATTTATAACTGACGCTTTACCTGTCGCCCTGATTGGCATGAATGCAAAACTGATGCAACAGTATATTGAGTTTGTAGCGGATCGTTGGTTAAGAGAGCTTGGCTATGCTAAAATATATAATGCTACTAATCCATTTGATTTCATGGAGATGATATCACTGGAAGGCAAGACAAATTTTTTTGAAAAACGTGTTGGCGATTATCAAAAGTCGGGAGTATTATCCGGTAATAAAGAATCGCAGGCGTTTAGTTTAGAAGAAGATTTTTAGAAGATATGAGCGATCAGCAATCAGCTTTCAGTATTCCCATGGCTGATACCTGAATGCTGGAGGGCATTGAAATGAATACAAACAAAAACCAACTCATTAAATAAATACTTTTATGCACGTAATAAAACGCAACGGAAAAAGAGAGTCCGTAAAATTTGATAAGATAACTGCGCGTATTGAAAAACTCAGCTATGGGTTAGATAGACGCTTTGTAAATTCTATAGATGTAGCAAAAAAAGTAATTGAAGGTTTATATGATGGCGTAAGCACAACCGAGCTGGATAATCTTGCTGCCGAAACGGCTGCATCATTAACTGTGAAGCATCCTGATTATGCATTGCTCGCCAGCAGAATAGCAGTGAGTAATCTGCATAAAAATACCACCAAAAGCTTCTCTCATACCATGGAAAAGCTGTACAGGTATACAGATGCTAAAACAGGTAAAGCAGCATCATTGCTGGCAGATGATGTGTGGCAGGTAATACATGATAATGCGGAACTGTTGGATTCAACTATCATATATGACCGTGATTATGGATTTGATTTTTTTGGATTTAAAACCTTAGAAAAATCTTACCTGTTGCGCGTAGATGGCAAAGTTGCCGAACGTCCCCAGCACATGTATATGCGCGTAGCCATCGGCATTCATAAACATGATATTGAAGCTGCTATAAAAACATACCATCTCATGAGTGAACGTTGGTTCACGCATGCTACGCCTACTTTGTTTAATGCGGGCACACCAAAACCCCAGATGTCTTCATGCTTTTTATTAACCATGAAAGAAGATAGTATTGATGGTATTTACGATACATTAAAACAAACCGCAAAAATTTCGCAAAGCGCCGGTGGTATCGGATTATCTATTCATGGTATACGGGCTACAGGAAGCTACATTGGTGGTACTAACGGTACCAGCAACGGCATCATTC
Source organism: Agriterribacter sp. (assembly GCA_044223805.1). GTDB lineage: Bacteria > Bacteroidota > Bacteroidia > Chitinophagales > Chitinophagaceae > Agriterribacter. Next base: position 5,475 of record JBGALP010000079.1, on the reverse strand, counting down.
CTATGTTGAAAGTATTTAATGATACAGCCCGTTATGTAGACCAGGGTGGCGGTAAACGAAAAGGCGCTTTTGCTATTTACCTTGAGCCATGGCATGCTGATGTATTTGAATTTTTAGATCTCCGTAAAAATCATGGTAAGGAAGAACTAAGAGCAAGAGATCTGTTTTATGCATTGTGGATGCCTGATCTTTTTATGAAGAGAGTTGAAGCTAACGAAGAATGGAGTTTGTTTTGCCCGCATGAAGCACCGGGTTTACATGAATGCTGGGGTGAAACTTTTGAAAAATTATACGTGCAATACGAAAAAGAAGGAAGAGCCAGGCGAACAGTAAAAGCGCAGGAATTATGGTTCGCTATATTAGACGCTCAAATAGAAACTGGCACGCCATATCTGTTGTATAAAGATGCCGCTAACGGAAAGTCTAATCAACAAAACCTGGGTACAATTAAAAGCTCCAATTTATGTACAGAAATAATGGAGTATACTTCCAGTAAAGAAGTAGCAGTTTGTAATCTTGCTTCTCTTGCTTTACCGCGCTTTGTTATCAATAACAAATTTGATCACGACAAACTATATGAGGTTACTTATGAAGTAACAAAAAATCTTAACAAGATTATTGATAACAATTATTACCCTGTAGAAGAAGCCCGGTACTCTAATTTGCGACATCGTCCTATAGGTTTAGGTGTACAGGGATTGGCGGATGTATTTATATTATTACGGCATTCATTTGAAAGCGAGGAAGCGAAGCAATTGAATCGTGAAATTTTTGAAACAATTTATTTCGCTGCAATGACGGCGAGTAAAGACCTTGCAAAAGCAGAAGGTGCTTACGATACATTCAAAGATTCTCCTGTGTCAAAAGGTGTATTCCAGTTTGACATGTGGGGAACAGAGCCAACTCTGCGCTGGGATTGGTACCGGTTAAAAGATGAAGTAATAAAACATGGCGTTAGAAATTCTCTGCTGGTAGCGCCTATGCCAACTGCATCTACTTCGCAGATATTAGGCAATAACGAATGTTTTGAACCGTACACATCAAACATATATGTAAGACGGGTATTAAGCGGAGAATTTGTAGTGGTTAACAAACATCTTTTAAAAGACCTGGTGGAATTGAACTTGTGGAATGATGATATGAAAAATAAGATCATGACGCATAATGGCTCTGTTCAAAAAATTGATGGTATACCAGACAACATAAAAGAGATTTATAAAACCGTTTGGGAAATAAAACAGCGTATTATTATTGACATGGCTGCAGACAGGGGCGCTTATATTTGTCAATCTCAATCACTCAATTTATTTGTTGATAATCCTAATGCAGGCAAACTTACTTCTATGCATTTTTATGCTTGGAAGAAAGGCTTAAAAACCGGGATGTATTATTTAAGAACTAAAGCAGCTTCGCAGGCTGTGCAGTTTACTGTTGAGAAACAGGCAGGTAAAATTGCTGAAGTAGTGGTGAATACAACAACCGCTTCATCCATATCAGATGATGATGTTGCTGGACCTTCCTGCAGTATGGAGGAAGGCTGTGTTACCTGTAGCGCATAAAATCATAACCAGCAAGTAAGTGTAGGTCAGGTCGTGGATAATTCCACGACCTTTTTTTGAAAATATTTGTATAGAAAAAAAATGAGTTTATATACAAACATGTATTGCTTAACCATAATAACAATCTTGTAACAGCTTACTTAAATACTTTGCTGATTATAATCATAAAACAGTATGAGGTATATATTAAAATCAGCAATTGCTATTGTACTTTTTTTGGTAAGCACTCAACTTCACGCTCAAAAAAAATGGAACTACGGTGCAAAGTTTGGACTTAACTATTCAGCATTGAATGGCGAAGGTGTTTCAAATAAACTAAATCTTGGCTATTCAGGAGGTGTTTGGGCATCATATGCTATAACAGAAAAACTTAAATTTCAGCCAGAACTGGAAGCCGCGCAGTATAATTACAAAAAAGCAGATGATTTTGATAAGTATTACAAAAATGATGTGGGACGGGTTGGCGCCGACACAAAAATAAGATTGGCCTATTTTAATATACCCCTTATGCTTCGCTATGACATCATTCCATTAGTAACGGTAATGGCAGGACCACAAGCAGGCTTCGTTTTTTTTGAAGATGAAAACTTAAGGAAGGATGGAGTAAAAGCTTTCAAAGTTCCGGAACTTAGTGTGAATGCAGGGGTTCAGGTAAACCTGGGAACCGTTGGTATATATGGCCGGGTAAACCAGGGAATTTCAAATATCAGTAACGTGAGCACCAAATACAACTGGAACTCGCAGCATGTAAGCTTTGGTGTATCGTTGCGAATTAAATAAAGCGTATAAGTATTTGTTTCGCTTCTATCTACGCTACAGGCGGGCGTCTCACCTGCCTGCTACAATTTTAAATCTACCCAATAAACGTACAAATATTTGTTTCGCTTATATTTGTGCTTCGTTCTTTACAATAATCATTTCAAGGTTGGCAGGATAATACCTGATAGTAAAAAGGAATCACGTGTAAATCGTGAGCTGTTGCGCAACTGTAATTCCCTCACAGGGAAGAGCCAGATACTTACCATGATTTGAAGACAAATGCTTTCGCAATTTGAAGCAGTAGTCCATATTGAATAAAATTATTTATTGAACTGGCATCTCTTTGTCTGTACGATAAATTTTATTCCATGTATCCACACTTCTCATTTCCGAAAGCATACACATCTAAAACGTAAAGGGCAATATTTATTTATTGTTTCATTAAAAGTTTTATGCGTATGCTTAACAACAATCTTGGTTATCCGCGTATTGGAGCCAAAAGAGAACTCAAAAAAGCCTGTGAACAATATTGGGCAGGCAACATTTCCAAGCAAGAACTCGCTTCGGCAGGTTTATCTATTCAAAAATCTAATTGGGAACTACAGCTAAATGCGGGCATTGACCTGATACCCTGTAATGATTTTAGTTTTTATGATCAGGTGCTCGACATGTCTTTTTTGCTGGGAGCTATACCCTCCAGGTATACACCGGTAGTAACCGAGGTAAAAGAAAACGCTGAGATTGACCTGTATTTTGCCATGGCACGCGGCTACCAAAAAGATGGATTAGATATCCCTGCGATGGAAATGACAAAATGGTTTGATACTAACTACCATTACATCGTTCCTGAATTTTCACCTGAACAGGAGTTTAAAATTTTTTCAAACAAAGTATTTCATGAATGCAATGCGGCTAAACATTTTTTAGGCAAAGCGCCGAAGGTAGTATTGATAGGACCTGTAACTTATTTATTGCTGGGTAAAGAGAAGTTAAAACAGGAAAATGATATTACTTTCCACCGCATTAATTTGATAAAAAAACTTGTACCCGTATATGTACAAATAATAAAAAAGCTCGAAGAAGAATACGGCGCAGTGTGGATCCAGTTAGATGAGCCGTTCCTTGCGATGGATCTTTCTGAAAAAGAAAAGAAAGCTTTTGAATATGCGTACAATACCATTCGCGATAAGTGTCCGAACATAAAAATTATGCTGACTACTTATTTTGAAGGGCTACGTGACAATATATCTTTAGCGCTTAGTCTCCCAGTATGTGCTTTGCATATTGATCTTGTAAGAGCACCATATCAGTTGGAAGAAATACTTTCTCAAATGCCTGCGAAATTAAGCTTGTCATTAGGTGTTGTTGACGGCAGAAATATATGGAAGAATGATTATGCAGCATCCTTGCAACATATTGAAAAAGCTATAGCTACCATTGGTACGGATCGCGTAATGATCGCTACTTCCTGTTCTTTGTTGCATACACCTTTTGATCTTGACTTTGAAACTGCTATTGAGCCAGAGATCAAAAACTGGATGGCTTTTGCCAAACAAAAGCTGAATGAAATAAAGGAGCTGCGTTATATCGTTGAAGGAGAAACTACCCTTTTGCGAGATAACCAGGTGGCAATAGAAAAAAAACATTCATCTGCCCGAATACATAACACAACGGTGAAGCAAAGAGTGATCGCGCTTACAGACAAAGACGCGCAAAGGCATGATGTATTTCAGCTTCGCCAACAATTGCAGCAGGCCAAATTCCAACTACCGCTATTCCCTACTACTTCTATTGGTTCTTTTCCCCAAACAAATGATGTAAGAAAATTAAGAGCAGCACTCAAGAAAAGGGATATAACGCAGCAAGAATATAATGTGGCAATAGAAAAAGCAACTATAGAAGCGATACGTTGGCAGGAAGAAATTGGATTAGATGTGTTGGTGCATGGTGAGTTTGAGCGTAACGATATGGTGGAATATTTTGGTGAACAACTGAACGGATTTTTGTTTACGCAGAATGGTTGGGTGCAGAGCTATGGCAGCCGTTGTGTAAAACCACCGGTGATTTATGGAGATGTAAGTCGTACGAATGATATGACAGTGCGCTGGAGTGCATTTGCACAAGCCAATACCCACAAAGTTATGAAGGGAATGCTTACGGGTCCCGTAACTATTTTGCAATGGTCTTTTGTAAGAAATGATCAGCCCCGATCTGTTACAACCAATCAGATAGCGTTAGCTATACGTGATGAAGTGGCAGCGCTTGAAAAGTCTGGCATACAAATGATTCAGATAGACGAACCCGCAATCAGGGAAGGTCTTCCTTTGCGCAATGCAGATAAGCAACAATATCTTGATTGGGCGGTAAGAGCATTTCGTATTTCAGCAAGCTGTGTTAAGGATGAAACGCAGATTCATACACATATGTGTTATAGTGAGTTTAACGACATTATACAGCATATAGCTGCTATGGATGCAGATGTAATTACGATTGAAACCAGTAGATCACAAATGGAATTGCTGAATGCTTTTGTTGATTTTGACTATCCCAATGAAATTGGCCCCGGTGTATATGATATTCATTCACCACGGATACCATCAACTGAAGAAATGTATGCGTTATTAGAAAAGGCTGCCGGTCACCTTCCGCTACGAAACATATGGGTAAACCCCGATTGTGGATTAAAAACACGTAAATGGCCGGAAACAAAAGCGGCTATGAGCAATATGGTACAGGCTGCTAAACTGGCGAGAGAAGGAATAGGAAAAAGAATTGGTGAACCTCGCTAAGTTTTGACTGAAATTAATTGCATAATATGCTTTACCGGTTTGCTAACCGGCAAAGCATATTTTTGTTGCGGAATGGAAGATGGAAAATCTAAATATTGCCCACGTTGTAAAAATATATTCGAGTGTAAAGCACATGTCATTCAACAATGCCAGTGCAGCCATATAACACTCTCTCAAAATGAAAGAACGTATATCGCTGAAAAATATTCAGAATGCCTTTGTATAAATTGCTTAAAAGATTTGAAGGAAGAATATAAATTACGTATTGAGCAGGATTAAAGTTTATCCTTTAAATTCTGTTTAACGTGTGAGTACCATTCATCCTGTAAAATACTCAACACAATACTATCTCTCCTGCTGCCATCGTT
>JBGALP010000375.1:0-2784 GCA_044223805.1 Agriterribacter sp. | reverse complement strand
GGCAACCAAAAAGGCGAGCGCTATCGGCTTTTTAAATCTCCCTGAAAATAATTTTTCTTTTTTCAAGGAAAGTCCCTGTTGCATTTCGGTTATCCTGTCTGTTATGTCTCCAGCATAAATTTTCCTGAGCGTATCCTTCGCCTGATCCATTTTATTTTTTTTCAACAGGTATAATGGACTTTCAGCTATAACAAACAATAACAGTGAATATACAATAGCAGGAAACGCGCCCATGCCAAGCATCCACCGCCAGGCGTTCTCTCCGCCATCACGCAAAAAATAATTAGAAACATATGCTATTAAAATACCGGCAATCACATTAAACTGAAACAGGGCAGTCATTCTGCCACGCAATTTTGCTGGTGATATTTCGGAGATATACATTGGCGCTACTACTGAAGAAGCACCAACCGCTATGCCTCCAATAAACCTGTAGATTACAAACGATGTAAGGCTTGATGCTACTGCGCTTCCGGCTGCTGAAACAGCAAATAAAATGCCTATTACCAACAGAGCCGGTTTTCTTCCATACTTGTCTGCTGGCCAACCACCGAACAGAGCACCAAACAATGTACCTATCAATGCGGATGATATAGCTAACCCGTGCGAAAAAGCAGTAAGGTTAAATAAGGTTTCTATCTTTTTTTCTACGCCTGAAATAACTGCGGTATCAAAGCCAAAAAGAAACCCACCTAACGCGGCTATAACAGACCATCGTAAAACAGTTGCATTTTTCTCTCTCATATGAAAACAATTGCAGGTTGATATGTTGATTATAATGTAGCTAAAGCAATGTTGTTGAAAAGCGTTTTACCCTGTGAAGCAAATAAAGCCCATTTGCCCGTGGGCAGGTTATATGCACGGAAGTTCATTGCCACCGTATTGTTCACATAGGCAACTCCTTTATTGCCATCCATAATAATTTCCAGCGTAACGGGTTTACCAGGAGTAAGTTTTATGGGGCGCTCCAGTTCTACCATCTGAGATACTTCGTTGATGCTCCGTGGCCACATATCAAATACAACTCTGTTTTTTGCCGGCTCCAGACGTATATAATAAGCGCTTTCCAAATCATCGCTGCAACGCAGCATATATCCAAAGTCTTTAGTGCCAGGTGTAAAAGTTATGGTTGTACTTAGTTTAAAGGCTGAAGGCAGTTCTCCGCCTTTAATAGCTTCGAACCTGCCGGGAGCGTTTATTTCAAATTGTTTTTTTACGCCCAATATTGTTCCGTCACCTGTAGCAAGGGTTTGCGGAACTTCATTTTTAAAAGCTTTTGAAACGGTAGCGGGTATACGAACGCTTAATTCACCGTTAGGTTGTTGCTCTACCTGGTGTACAACCAGATTACCCCCCCAGTTCCAGCCACCATTGTCCTTGTCATCGCTTCTCGTAGGGTTCCATCCGAAAATAAATCTTTCTTTTCCGTTTGAAGCGGTTTTAGCTGCATAAAATGCATGACCGTCAAACGTGTCGTGTTCCGGAGTTATCCATGGACCTTTGAGTGAGCGACTCATGCGATAACGCGTAGCTACAAGATCAGTGAATTCGGAAAATATAAGATACCACCAATCGCCTATTTTAAAAAGATCAGGACACTCATGCGTAAAAAATTCATTAGGTGCATAAAATGGTTCTTCTACCTTCCAGCTAACCAGATCTTTTGAGGTACACAATGCCGTTAGTCCGCGCCTTCGTGGTATCCCGGTTTTAAACCGTGCAGCCAGCAGCATATTATATTCTTTGGTTTCTTCATTAAAAAACACAAAAGGATCACGCCAATCGTTTTTTTCAAATTTGTCTGTCGGGGCAAAAAATGTATCGGCAGGAATTTTTGTCCATTGTTTCAGATCATCGCTCACCGCATGCATCACCGCCTGTATAGGCTTATCCTTTTCAGCCAGATGATGGTTATGCCCCGTATAAAAAATATGATACTTACCATTAGCATGTATAGCAGAACCGGTGAAAATAAAAAGGTCCTGGTCGTCCTTGCTTCCACGCGGAATGGCCTGCCCATGTTCTTCAAAATGCACAAAGTCTGTTGTTGATATGCGGTACCATGGCGTTCCCTCACCGTGCTTTTCTGCATCGCGCCAGTCAAGCAAATAAAACAATTGAAATTTTCCTTCCGCATATAAAGGAATAAAATCACCCGCCCAGGCACCTTCCGGTTTATAAAAAAATTCTTTACCTGGTGGTATAAAATTTTCCGGTAATGCTGTATTCTTATCAACCGGTATATTAAAATCTGCGGCTACAGATTGAGCCACAAAAGGGAATAGGCCTGATGCTCTCAGGAAATTTCTTCGTTTCATACATTTACAATTGCAAGCTGTTATTTATCTGACCAATATAAGATTTTGATCTGATAAATGCGTATGCAGAATTATAAATACTGGTAAGTCGCTCTATATAGAAGAGCTGATATTAGTGATTTTTGAAGATTACTGTTTGAATCCAATCCGCTCCCTATCCTCCCATTTCCGCTGAGCTGCTTTTTCGTCTAACAGGTTTTCCATTGCGTCATAAATCTGGTTTAGCTAGGCATCGTGATCTCCCAATTTTTCTTTTATCAATTTCAGTTGCGCTTTAATATCAGTTTGTTGTAATAATACACGCCGCACTTCAACAAAAGCCCGCATAATGGCAATGTTCATATTAATTGCCCGATCACTGTTAAGTATACCGCTAAGCATGGCTATCCCTTGTTCGGTAAAGGCATAGGGTAAATATTTAGAGTGCTGACCTCTGCCAGTCTTTAAGGTCACAAATTGTGACCTT
>JBGALP010000078.1:0-19381 GCA_044223805.1 Agriterribacter sp. | reverse complement strand
TGAAGCATATTATAAGGTTTCAAATATGGGCCGGGTAAAATCCCTGGATCGTATTATTCCACATCCCCGGCTGTACCAGCAATTTGTTAAAGGCAGAATATTAAAACAAAAAGCTGTAAAAGACTATAACAAGAATGCCGGAGATGCAATGATCAGCCTGCAGGTAGCGCTGGCCCTTGAAAATACCAGTCATTATTTTAATGTGAGGCGGCTGGTATATTCAGCATTTAAAAAGCGGGTAGATTTTGAAAAAGACGGTTTGTATGTAATCAATATAGATGGTGATGGATACAATAATAAACTCAGTAACCTGAAACTGGTTACCAAAAGCGAGAAACAACAATTGTCTATAAAAAGAGGCAGGCAAAGCTTTGAATATCTTGTTTCAGTTGACCGCTCCGGCTGGAAAAAAAATTATTCGAGGCGAATAGCAATAACTCAATATACCGCATCAGGGAAATTAGTAAAAAAATATGTCAGCATCCACCAGGCGCATCTGGAAACCGGTTTTGATTCCAAAGGTATCAGCAATGCAGCTAAAGGATTATATAATGGCTTCTGGCGTGGATTTAAGTGGAAGTTTCCAAAGCAAAAGCGATTGCAGGATTAATATAAATACGATTTGTTATCGGCAACAAGTACAGTTGTAACTTATTTCAGTACTTCAGATAGTTTTTTGTGCAATGCCTCTCCCCGTAAGTTCATCGCGATTATTTTTCCTTCGGGATCAACAAGCACATTAAAAGGGATGCTCTCTATATTGTAGGGAGCCACTATACCGCTTTTCCATTGTTTTAAATCACTCACCTGTGTCCAGGCAAGCTTGTCGTTATGAATTGCGTCTAACCACGCTGCTTTGGTTGTATCAAGCGATACACCGAGGATGCTGAAGTTTTTGTCTTTATAGGTATTGAATGCATTAACCACATTGGGATTTTCCTTACGGCAGGGTTCACAAAAACTAGCCCACACATCTACAAGCACATACTTACCACGAAAAGATTGCAGTGAAACCGCTTGTCCGCTGGTATCAGGCATAGTAAAAATGGGTGCCATCTTTCCAATATCCAGATTTACTTTTTGCCCTTTAAGCCAGGCTTTATAATCGGTATTTAGTTTGTTTATGCTTTGATCCTGCGGAAATCGTTTTGCCAGTTTTTGTATCAATGGCTTCATAGTAACAGAATCGTTATGTTGCTGTTGTACAATACCTAATGCATATAGTGCTACCGCCGGGCTTTGGGCTGTATCAGTATATTGCGAAAGAAACGAGATTGCTTTAGTTGATTTTTCAATTGCCTGTTGCTGCAATACATTGCGCATACTGTCTGTTATGGGTTGAGTACTGTCTTTAGCCGGAGTATTATCAACGAGGTACTTGTTATAAGTTACCAATAAATTTTTTAAAGAAGAAGATGCAGGCGATGAAATGGTATAACCAGCAAAGTCGTTCCAGTTAACTGTTATATTAATTGCCGGTACATCGTTGGCAAATAATATATAACGGTTCTCTTTCTGAAAGCGAATGCTGTATATGCTTTCGGCAGAAATAAGTGTTTCAAAATGACAGGTTTTATTGCCACTATCCAGTGTTACCGTGTCAATCACTACCGGGCGTTCACCATAATCTTTTCCGATAAGCGATACTACTTGTTTTTCAGGATTATTTTGAACACTAATATTGATTGTCATGCTTGCCTGTTTCTGGCTGCATGCTGAAAAAATAAGGACTAAGGAAATGGTGAATAGTATAGTAAAGGCATTCCTTTTCATGCACTACAAATTTGGAGTGCAAGATATTCAACAAAAAGCAACCTGATAGCCTTCATAATGAAATTGCCTATAAATTCGGCTTTATGCTGTCTCGTTAACTGCTTTTTTTTATGATCACGATGTATTTAAGGTAATAATGTTTTAAAAGTACAATGTCTTTGAAGCTATGCAGTTTAGGTTTATACAAACACAACCTTGTAACCTTGATAATGAAATTGCCAATAAATTCAACCTTATTACTTTATTCTGCCTCATTACATGTTTTCTTTTATGATTAATTATATGATGGCTGCAGGTTATCAAGTAATAATAAGCTACAAAAAAAGATGACCCGAAGGATCATCTTTTTACCTGTTGCAAGTGCCGATGATTACAGATCCGCAGTTTTTAATTTTTTGGGAATTTTTACATCTATATTTACGGTTGTGCCGTTGCGCTGTACTTTTACGGGGTATGTGTTTTTATCTTTCACTTCATTTATCTTTTCCCTGGCATCATCTGTATTCTTAATATCCGTTCCGTCTATATTGGTTATAATGTCGTCCTTTTTAATACCTGATTTTGCTGCCGCAGACGAATCTTCCAGATCTATTACTTTTACGCCATTACCCTCTTCTATATCCTGTATACGGATGCCAAGTTTTGGTCTCCTGTTAAACATATCCTGTCCATCGAACTTGTATTTGAAAAAGTCCTGCTTCATGTGTGGAGCATTGTAATTAAAAGATTTGCTGAATGATTCTTTGCGTTCGCCCAGTTTCACGCTTATTTTTTTCTCTTTCTTATCGCGGAGAAAATAAATGTCTACCTCTTTGTTTGGTTCCATACCGCCAATAATGTCTGCAAGTGAGGCAGGATCATCCACTTTTTTATCGCCTACTTTTGTTATAATATCCCCTTTCATCAAACCTGCTTTTGCAGCAGGACTATCATCCACCACATTGGTTACTTTAGCGCCCTTCTCATCTTTTTCAGTATATACACCAAGCATTGGTTTTGAGCTGAAACTAAAGCTCATGTTGTTTTCACCTAAGGAAAAGTTATCGTCACTCCATGCCATAGGAGGTAGTGGGGGAACAGGGGGTACAGGCGGCACAGGTGGGAAGCTCCCGTGTGCCCATGAATCGTCGTTCAAGCCCATATCAAGGTCCACATCTATGTCTCCGATATCTTCAATAGTTCTGTTAATCTTCTTTACCAATACATCATCATTGCTAAGTTCGGTAATGGGTTTGCCGTTTACCGTTACTTTATCTCCATCAATAACAATGGTTGTTTTTTCATCTTTGTCGGTTTTCTTTTTAATTATAATTTCTTCCTGCTTTTGAGACTTCGCTTTTTTATCCTGGGCGGTAAGCGTGAGTGATGTAAATAAACATGCTGCCGATATTATTACCGGTACATATTGTTTGTAAAATGAAGTATGCATACGATTGGTATTTTTAATTACGAAAACTTTAGTAGATCAAATGTAGGTGATTTTCCTGAAATACGAAACATTTCGGAAATGTTAAATCTCTACCTGTTTAAAAATTGTTCGAGCTTGTAAGTGTATTCTTTGCCTCGCTTGTAAGCCATTAGATCTGCTCCTGCTAATACTAATGCTTCAATGATTAATATAATGCCCACGCCGAGCCACAAAGAATTATAAGACAGAGAGGAAGAATGAGAAAAAAATTGCCGGTTCACAACCAAAAGTACAATACCAGTAATAAAAGTGATCAATTCAATCCATAAAAAAATGGCGATACCTTTTACCGCTTTCTGCATTCTGGGGAGCTCATTCGATTTGAGTTTGGCGGGATTTAAATCATAAGCATATACATTATCAACACGCTGTTGATCGCTTTTAGAATATATAGTATAACCTACCACAGCCTGTATCAGTCCTAATATAATCAGCGGCCAAGCCATGCCTTTGTACAAGGTTGTTTTAGCCACTATAAAAAATGCAACTGAAATACAAACGGCAGCAATGCCGGCTATCAAAAAAAATAAGCCGGCTGATTTCTCTGCCAGAAAATATTGTTCAATATCTGTTTTGGTAAGCATGTGTACAGTTTAGTTGTTAATGTATAGGTTGTCACCAGGGTGGAATACAGCAATACTGTTTTTCAAAAGTACTATTTAGGCAAATACCTTAGTTTTTAAAAATCCTGAAAATAAATTTTGAACTCTACGAATAGTTCGTATTTTTACGAAAACTTCGTAGATATGCTGGAAAAATTGACAACCCAGGAGGAGGAAGCACTGCAGGCTATTTATAAAACAGGAGAGGGAAATATAAAACTCATTATGGAAAATATGGAGGAAGCGCTGCCATATACTACCGTGGCGTCAACGGTTAAGAATCTTGAACGCAAAGGTTATATTTCTTCAAGGCTTGTAGGAAATATGTATTTGTATAAGCCTGCTATGACAGAGGAAGAATATAAAAAGGGTTTTATGAATGATGTGGTGAAAAACTACTTCGACAATTCCTATAAATCACTCATCAACTTTTTTGTGGAACATAAAAAACTTTCTCCTAAAGAATTGAAGGAGATTATCGCCATGATAGAAGGAAAGAAAAAGTAATCATACACATAATAAAATATTCTGTCTATGCCATTCATTTTTGCCTATATTATTAAGCTTTCGGTAAGCCTGGGTATCATGTATTTGTTTTATCAACTTGTTTTAAGGCGGCTAACTTTTTACAACTGGAACCGGGCGTATTTATTCAGTTACAGCGCTTTTTCTTTTTTAATTCCGTTCATTAACATCACCCCTGCGCTGGAACGCAATGCTATAAAGGGAAATGCGTTTATTCAACTTGTGCCAACGTTAAACCAGGCTATGGTAAACAATCATTCTTCTGCTATGGAACATACCATTTCATTTTCGTGGAGTATAAATGATTATTTTTTGTTTATTATAATATTGGGCATCGGTGTTATGGTTATCCGGCTTTTTATTCAATTCATCTCTTTCAGGCTGATGCTCAAACAAGCAAAACTTATTTCCGGTGGCAGTATAAAAATTTACCAGTTGAACAAAAAGATAAGCCCTTTCTCTTTCGGCAACTCCATCTTTATTAATCAAAGCATGCATGATGAAAATGAAATACATGAAATCATTAAACATGAGTATGTACATATAAAACAAAAACATACGCTGGATATTCTTTGGGCAGAATTATTATGTATTGTGAATTGGTATAACCCCTTTGCCTGGTTGATAAGAAATGCCATAAAACAAAATCTTGAATTCATAGCCGATAATAAAGTAATTGAAACAGGGATAGATAAGAAAGCCTATCAATATCTTTTGCTGAAAGTATTAGGCAATAATTATTACGCCATCGCCACACCATTTAGTTTTTCTTCATTAAAAAAACGCATAGCCATGATGAACAAATTCAAGCATACTAAAGTTCACTTGCTCAAATTTCTATTTTTGATTCCCTTGATTGTAGTGTCGCTTTTATCTTTCAGGCAACAATCGGATATATCTGATAAGGTAAAACTATATACAGTTGCAGGCATTATGATAGATAATGAAACGATGCAACCTCTTGCTGATGTTGCTGTTTCGGATTCTGTTTCAGGAGGTCGACGCTATATCAGATAAAAACGGCTACTACGCGTTGAAAATACCTATAGTGGATAAAGATTGTTTACAAGTAGGTCTTCAGTATAAGAAGGCTGGTTACCTGGGTGAAAATGCCGGGCGTATGCGCATAAGTAATCCTTTCAATGGATCAAACGTTGTTGTATTTATAAGTATAAGTAAAAAGATAGCAAGGGCAGGAACTAACTCTTATGGAGGGGCGGAAATAGATGGTAAGAAGGTTGAACCCGATTATGCATATGTGTCACAAAAATTTGAAGGGTTGTTACAGTAAAAGCACCGATTCCATTATTGCAAAATCTTCCAAGCCGGTTCAGATTATTGAAGGGATTCCATATGCCTGTGGTGATGGTTGCAGAGCCTGGTTTGACAAAGAAGAGGTGAATAATTCACCCGAATGTAAAGTGTGGATAGATGGAAAAATTATGAGCATTGATGAAGCTAATGCCCGGTATAACGTTTTCAGTTTAATGGTGCAATTTCCATGTCAAGGGGAACTGCTAAAGAAAAACTTAATATTGATTGTAATGTACTGGTGTTGTTTAAAAGATAAAAGACCAACCTTTTTAGATATTAATGCCGATACTGTCAAAAGACCTATCACTTATATAAAATGGAACGACAAGGTAGCATCAAAAATGAATGCACAAAAGAACGCTGCAGAAAATGATACTATTTATATTGTGGCTGACGGATTTTCATGGCTAAATGATTCATTACGTTTCAAAGGGAAAGTTCGGGGTACTTTTATAAAAGGTAATGATACTGTTAAGACAGAATCAACAGACTTATATCTTCCTGCAGCAGCATCGACCCATATGAGATTTAATCATAAGCAATATGTGTATGGCAGCACATATACTGCTCAGCCTGGTGAAAAGTTCAAGGTGTACAGTTACGCTGCTGTAAAATCTGCAGAAGATCTCGGCGTATACAAAAATAAAAGTACCATTCAGATAGTGTCGGACTATCAATAAAACGTTGAGAGAAAGATGAGTAAGTAAATGTCTTTCTTGTTTTAACTGAACAGGTATTCCACATCTTCTCTCGTAAGACTCTTTACAAATGTGGAATCGTCTGAAATAAGATCTTTCGCCAATGATCTTTTTTTATCCTGGAGCTGAAGAATCTTGTCTTCAATAGTATCCTTACATATCATGCGGTAAGCAAAAATGTTTTTGGTTTGACCAATACGGTGTGTACGGTCAATAGCCTGTTGTTCTACCGCCGGATTCCACCAGGGGTCAACGATATATACATAATCCGCGGCGGTAAGGTTTAAACCCACACCACCGGCTTTTAGCGATATTAAGAATACACGGCAGGCATCATCATTCTGAAAACGGGTAATTGCTTTCTCTCTATCCTGCGCCGATGTGCTGCCATCAAAATATTCAAACGGCACTTCCAGTTCTTTTAATTTTTCTTTGATAAGGGCCAGCATGCCAAGGAACTGAGAGAACACCAAGGCTTTATGGTTACTGATATTTTCCGTAATCTCCCGTCCTATTTCCTCCAGCTTGATAGAATGATTTGGGTATCTTTCCTGCTCGTTCATGATAGCCGGAGAGTCGCAGATCTGTCTCAGTTTCATAAGACCTTGCAAGATGGTAAGCTGCGATTTGCTTATGCCCTGATCGTTAATTACACCCAGAATTTTATCTCTGTAATCGTTACGGAAAGCATCATATATTTCTCTCTGCTCATCCTGCATTTCGCAAAAAAGAATGGTTTCTGTTTTATCCGGAAGATCTTTTGCTACCTGTTCTTTTGTACGGCGAAGAATAAAAGGGTAGAGTAGTTTTTTTAAATGCTCTTTGCGATCCTGTTCACCAAATTTATCTATAGGCGTTGCAAATTCATTCCTGAAATATTCAACGGTACCCAGCATACCCGGATTCAAAAAGTTCATCTGGGCATATATATCAAAAGTATTATTCTGTAATGGTGTACCACTTAAGCACAACCTGTTTTTGGCTACAAGTAGTCCTGCCGCTTTAGTTACTTTACTTTGCGGATTTTTAATAGCCTGCGATTCATCGAGCACTACATAGTCAAAATGTATTTCAGTAAGCAGTTTTATATCGCTGCGCAATGTGCCATATGTAGTGATAATAATGTTGGCATTGTTAAATGCTTCTTTATCTTTTGCCCTGTCGCCACCATGATGTATGAAATAAGTTAGATCCGGTGTGAATTTCCTGATTTCATTTTCCCAGTTAAACATCAATGTAGTGGGGCAAATTACAATCGCCTTGAGTGTGCTGTTGGCATCATTGTAAAACTGAAGAAATGATAACGCCTGAACAGTTTTACCTAAACCCATATCATCTGCCAATATTCCTCCCCAACCAACTTCACTCAAATAGTTAAGCCAATGATAACCGGCTACCTGGTAAGGACGTAATATATGCTCAAGCCTTTGTGGTGGCTCAATTTCTTTAATGCGGTTAAAGCCACGTAAACGGTTATACTTCTCCTCCAGTTCAATCATCACTTCCGTTTCGTCTTTTTCATTGTGCAGTTCATCTATCACACTTAAATGATATTTAGATAAACGCAATGAATTGTTTTTTCCCTCTCCAACCCTGAATAAAAGAGAATATTTCTTTAACCAGTTTTCTGGAAGTATTCCTAACGTGCCATCATTCAACTGAACAAACTGTTGCTTATTGGCAAGCGCTCTTTTTATTTCGGCTATGCTTACATGTTGCTCACCAAATAGCACATTAACCTTGGCATCAAACCAATCCATACCACTGCTGATATGAATTTGCGTGGAGGGACGGGCTGTATTGAAACGGAAATTCTTCAGCACATCAAAACCAACAACAGGCACGTTCATTTCCTTCATACTGTCAACAAAAAGGAAAAACCAGTTGTTTTTAAGCACATCGGCTCCTTTAAGCGCAAGCGTGGCCGCACCTTCAGGATGTATAAAATTAGAATGGAGGTTTTCTAGTTTCTTTATGAACTGTAATTCTGCCTGGCGGTTACGGTGTATTTCAAGTACCTTATCATTAACCGGTATGGTAATAATGTCTTTAGTATTAAACTTTGTTTCAAATCCCTTATAGGAAAATACGGGTACAAAAATCAGGTAATCACCCTTTTCCTGTAACAACACTTTTATAACCGGATCGCCATCCTTTATTTCCTGGACAAAACTTTTATCAAATTTTACTTTATACTCACTAGTAAGGGGTACTAGTATCTTTTGAAGATAGTCCGGCCAATCTTCAAGGCTGATGGAAATATTATCTTTTTGAGAAAAACGTTCTACTTCGGCTATGTCTTCCTGTTTGCTCCAGTTATATAATGTATCAGCGTATTTAAAAATCATATCGCTGCTCCATTCATTTTCCTTCAGGTTAATTTCGGTGCCATTAACCTGCACATAACAGGATATTTCTATTTTATTTTTAACGGCATTTACATGAAATGTTGGAACAGCAGTCTCTTCAGACAATTGTACAGGCAACAAATTAGCAGTAACAAAGTTTTTCTTTCGTGGCAGAAAATATACCAGCGGACTATCTTTTTGCTCAGCAAATAATTTTGCCAGTTTAGGATACCAGTATTCTGTGATTAATGATTTAGTTTCTTCAGGAAGATCATCATCCTCATGATGGATGATATTTTCCCAGATGCCCGAGAATGGCGAATTGCGGCTTACATATTTATTTACTTCTGTATCCTGTAGCTTTCTTATTTGCTGCAACAATTGTTTGTCCTGCTCGGGATAACCATCTGCATTTACAAATTTTGCCAGGTCAATTTTTTCAATTTTGCCGCTAAAGCTTGAGTTATTGTCGGCAGTTTCACCAAAAATAGCATCAACAGAAAAATACGGATAATTATTCCCGGTTTCATTAAATACAAGTCCTACACGTTTTGTATTTATGTTAGCGGTGATTGGCATGTCCACCGAAACAGGCGTGTTTTCTACTTCTGCTTCTGCCGCTACGGGTTTAGGTTTTAGCGATGAAGCTGCTATGGGATCCAGTCTTTTTATAGATGTATCCAACACTCTTAAAAACGGTTTGCCGTCCTTATAAGTAAACTCAAATTTACCTTTCAGGTTATCGTCTAAAGAATAACCATATGCCTCTAACAGCTTGTTTTTTTGTTTGTCCCAATTGCGGATGCTGTCAAAGTAGAAAGGCCCGTAAGCATTTAGCAATTGCAGAAAAAGCGTGACTTTATGTATGCACAAAGGGTGCTCCTGCTCATCGCATTTGCATGATGTATCAAAATTTCTTTCTTCGTTTTTCTGTAAAACAACAGGATAAGTGTCTCCGTTTAGTGAAAGACTGGCTTCTACTCTCTCATTTGCTGCAGAAAGAATATTCGCTTTTTGTGCCCGCATGATCTGTTCTGCTTCGGTATAACTTTCAGGAGCACATAGCAGCTTAATTGTCTTAAGCTCAATGTCTTTCATTTTTATTACCGTGTGGCGTTGATTATACAGCATTTCTTTTTCGCCAACGATATTTTTATCAACAAGGTCCTGTAATTGAAGCAGCGCAGCAGTTTCATGCCTGCATATATCGCCCAGGTTATACGGGCAGGTGCAACGCACAGAAAGTCCTTTGGGATCTTTGTACTTCTGTATATATACTTTGTAAAAAGTGGCGTAGCTATCGTCTTTTACGCGGAATGTTACAGAACCCAGCAGGTCATCATGTTCAATCAGTTCAACATAACCTATGGAGTGAATTTTTTTTCCTCTACGGATTACTTCATCTGTGCCATTATTGTAAACAAACTTAATTAGGTGTGGTAAGGCCATGCTAATATAAAGTTCAAAACGAAAAATCAATTGTTCGCCCACTCCGTTCGGAAAAGGCTAATTGGCGAAATTACGGAAAAAACAAACAGGATAAAAATGATGAACTTGTTAACTTTTGAGGTTGGCGCGTATTTGATAAAGCATGTTAAATCACTGTCAATCGCCCATCTTTATACACGGGTAATACATTGGCAACATCCGGAGTAAAACAGTACTGCATATCTTTCTCTAACCCATAGCCGCTCAACCGCAGGTAATGAGAGGCCTGTTTGTTTTTTATAAAGCCATATAAATCGTCTTTAGCCTGGTTATACAATGCTTCGGCTATTGACGATGAATCGCAATTGATATGAAAATGTGACTTAACGGCGCTTACTACCGCTCCGGCAAACAGCGTATCTTCCAGGTTGATCCGGTTTTTCCAGGCCGCGCAGGCAAGAATTACATTTTGCTTTTGGGCGACAAGAAATTGATTTACGGAAGACAAATTAGGAAATGAACCCGTGATAATATTTTGAGCGCCCATCTCAATGGCGGTATATAATAGTTTGGTACCATTAGTAGTGGTTAATACCAATACTTTGTTTTCAATAAAACTCCGGGAATATTCAAAAGGTGAATTGCCATGTTGCAAACCTTCTGCTACCCTACCTTCCCTTTCTCCTGCAGTAATGGCGCTCATAGATTCACCAAGCTCAATACATTTTTGAACACTATCAACCGGAACAATGTATTTAGCACCGTTGTATAAAGCCGTAGCGATGGTTGATGTTGCCCGAAGCACATCAATAATAACAACTATAGCGTTTTGAAGATCGTGGAGGTTTAATAAAGCGGGAGACAGGACGGTATATAGTGAAGGCTTATTTTCGGTCATGCTTTAACGTTCGATGAAGGTGCAAATATCGGCAAGCGTTCGGAACTTTAGACTAGTGCATTATCGCACGCCATTTATCTGATTCTGCATATTGTTTTATTAACTCATTACGACTGAGAAGCAATTTCTCAAAATAGTTTCTCATAAAAAATTTTCCTATCAAACCACCAATAGCGTCTCTTGGCTCTTCCATTTCTACCATGTCAATCATAATAGTGCCGTTATCTACCGGTTTAAAGTGATGTTCATGACGAAAGCTTTTAAGATCACCTTTTACCTGTTCTTCCACAAATTTTTCAGGTATCACCATCTCAATAACTCTTAAGGTAATCACCCTTGTTTTGCCAAGATGTTTTGCACCAAGTGTTAGCGTATCGCTCTGCGTTAGTAAAATACCAGCCGCACCTGCTGATAATGTTTCTTTTCTTTCTTCCAATGCTTTTTTTAAAAGCGTGAAATTGCGGCTCAAATCAAAAACCCTTTCTACCGGCGCTTTAATAAATGTGGTAAGATGGATAGATGACATTGGATATGAATTTATTTTATGGTTGTTGTACAAAGGGTAATTTAACTACTCTTGCTTTTACGGCTTTATCTCTTATTTCAACATATATTTCGCTATCTATTGTTGAAAACGGTATGGTAACATACCCTAATCCAATTGCCCTGCTTAAAGTGGGCGACTGCGTACCTGAGGTAACTCTCCCTATCAGGTTCCCTTCTTCATCCTTAATACGGTAATCATGTCTTGGAATACCTTTATCAATCATCTCAAAACCTACCAGCTTTTTATCAGGTCCCATCGCCTTTTGTTTTTGCAGGTATTCACTGGCTTCAAATGTTTTTGTGAATTTGGTTATCCAACCTAACCCTGCTTCCAGTGGCGTAGTAAAATCATCAAGATCGTTTCCATACAAACAATAACCCATTTCCAGCCTTAACGTATCCCTGGCACCCAGTCCTATCAGTTTTAATCCTTTAGGCTTGCCTACTTCCATAATGGCATTCCAAATGGTATTGGCATCTTCACCTTTGTTCTCGAAGTAGATTTCTACTCCACCTGCCCCGGTATAACCCGTAGCACTTATCATAACGTTATCTATGCCGGCAAATTTTCCTTTTACAAACGTGTAATACTTAAGATTGAGTATATCCATGTCTGCAAGCGGTTGCAGTATTTTAGCCGCATTAGGTCCCTGTACAGCAAGTAAACCCGTTTTGTCTGAGATATTATGCATTTCTACATTGCCGGTATTGTGAAAGTTGATCCAATCCCAGTCTTTATCAATATTCGCTGCGTTTACCACCAACATGTAAACGCCGTTTTCCTTAATACAATACACCAGCAGATCATCAATAACACCACCATTTTCATTAGTCATGCAGCTATACTGCACTTTACCGTTGGTAAGTTTTGACGCATCGTTGGTAGTAACCCGTTGAATAAGATCCAGCGCACCTTCGCCCTTAAAAATAAATTCACCCATGTGGCTAACGTCAAAAATGCCCGCATTGTTACGTACGGCGGCATGTTCATCATTAATTCCGGTATAGCTGATGGGCATATTATATCCTGCGAATTCAGCCATTTTTGCTCCGGCCGCGATATGCTTATCAGTAAAAGGTGTTTGTTTCATTAACTCCTGTATTTAATTCTATTAAACGATCAATCTTGTTTATTGGTGTCTTTTGTAACATCCACATCTTTAAACCAACTGCTGTACATAAGATAGTTGTTGGCTATTCTGCTTATTTCTCCATTAATCAGCTCCTCAGATATATTCTTTACTTTTTTTGCAGGCACTCCCGCATATATAGAGCCTGGCTCCACTTTTACTCCTTCCAATACTACAGCTCCTGCTGCAATAATAGAATTACTTCCTATTTCCGCATTGTCCATTACTATAGCGCCCATGCCTATTAACACATTGGCATGTACGGTACAGCCGTGTACAATGGCATTATGCCCTATGCTTACATTATCTTCAATAATGGTTTTTGTTTTTTGATAGGTACAGTGTATAACTGCGCCATCCTGTATATTTACTTTATTGCCAATTTTTATTGAATTTACATCACCTCTTATCACCGCGTTAAACCATACACTGCAATCGTTGCCCATTACTACATCACCTACAATAGTAGCATTGGGAGCAATATAACAATTATCGCCGGTTACAGGATGAACGCCTTTTACAGGCAACAGTACTGCCATGATGTGGGTTTTGTAATGATGCGGTAATGAAGTTAGTTTGAAACCAGTGCAATATCAAAATTTACAAGGTCAACAAATTCCTGGATGCGCTCGTCAATATCTTTTTTTGATAACTCTCTTAAACGGGTAGTGCCAAATTTTTCAACACAGAAAGATGCTACCGCCGAGCCCACAATAATAGCTGATTTCATTCCCTCAAAAGAAAAGTCCTTAGTGCTGTCGAGGTAGCCGGTAAAACCTCCGGCAAAAGTATCACCGGCACCGGTTGGATCAAACACTTCTTCTAATGGAAGTGCAGGCGCGAAAAACACATTATTGCCATGAAACAATAATGCGCCATGTTCACCCTTTTTTATAATCAGGAATTTAGGACCCATATTCATGATTTCCTTCGCGGCTTTTACCAAAGAATACTGACCGCTAAGCTGCCTTGCTTCGCTATCGTTAACCAACAATACATCTACTTCTTTTATTACCGCCTGAAGATCGGGCAGGGCTATTTCCATCCAGAAATTCATGGTATCAAGTACTATGAGCTTTGGGCGTTTTTTCAGTTGTTTAATTACGCTTAACTGTACAGAGGGAGAAAGATTGCCCAGCATAAGAATATCAGCGCCCTGGTAACTATCGGGCACCACAGGTTCAAATTCACCTAAAACATTTAGCTGGGTTTCCAGGGTATCGCGGGTATTCATATCCATATGGTAGCGCCCGGCCCAGAAAAAAGATTTTTTATCTTTTTTAATCTGCACGCCTTCCAGGTTTACGCCGCGCTTTTTTAGCGCATCCAGTTCTTCCTGCGGAAAATCGCCACCCACCACCGATATCTGGTGAATATCGGGCGAAAAGTTAGACGCGCTCCACGCTATATATGTAGCGGCGCCGCCAACAATTTTATCGCTTTTGCCAAAAGGAGTTTCAATAGAATCGAAGGCCATAGAGCCAACAACAATAACAGACATGCAGGTTGTATTTAGTGATCAGATGATTTTAAAAAACCGTGCAAAACTAAGGCAAATAAGTTAAGTGCTGCGGGTTTGTATGAATATGCCTGTTTAATTACTTTTACTTTATGGAATTTGAAACATTTAAAAACAGCCTTTCAGATAAAGAGCCTCCGGTAGCGGCCTCTGCGTACCTGCATGCCTTATGGTACGATGGCAAAGGCGATTGGGATAAAGCGCACGATATTATACAGGATATAGAAGACAGCAAAGGCTCCTGGATTCACGCTTACCTGCACAGAAAAGAAGGCGATAATGGCAATGCCCGCTATTGGTACAGCAAGGCGCATAAAAGTTTTCCTTCGGTTAGTCTGCAACAGGAGTGGGAGGAGATTGTGAGGGCGTTGTTGTAAAATAAAAAACCGCCTTCACAAAAGGCGGTTTTTTTATAATGAAAAGGAAAATTTATTTTGTCTTCACATTAATTGAAATTCTCCTGTTCTTCTTTTTATTTTCTTCTGTATCGTTCGGGGCTACAAAATGGGTTGGACCATAACCCTCAGCGCCTTCCAGTTGTTTGGGGCTGGTTTCTTTCAATTTGGTTGAAACGGCATCAGCCCGTGATTGCGACAATTTGATGTTGGCAACAGAATCACCGGTATTATCAGTATATCCGCCAATCTTTATAGCAACCTTGGGAAACGCTTTTAAAATAGCGGCAATATTACTTACCTGCTTTAATGAAGCGGCTGTGATGGTAGCACTGTTGGTTTCAAAATTCAGGTCATCAAAATCAAACCATTTTTCTTTGCTTACAGGTTCGGTTGAATTAAGGTAGGTTACCAGCATATCTTCAATACCACCTTTATAGGCATCCAGTTCGGTACCATCGGGCAATTTTACTTTCATTGATTCACGAGCCGGTTCAGCAGGCATTGGTTTTTCTTCGGCAGCGGCATGATGTTCCGTAGCTGGTTCTTTGTGCGCGGTGTCTTCAGGATGAATGGCCAGGCAACCTTTGAATAAATAAAGGACTATTACAAAAACAGCTAATGCGAAAAATGCGGGGGTAAGCCAATTGGAATTTCTACCGGGTGATGTCATAACGTAATTAGTTTTTGATGAATGTGTTTCTTAAATTTAGTCACTCAAAACAGGGATAAAAAGATAAAGGTATAATTAAACTGTGCATCAGAATTAAATTATGTTTTATATTTTCAGGAGGAGGCACCATTGGTATTTCTCCTTAAAGCTCCTCAATTAATTGAATTTTGTAAAAAGAATAATTGTTTACTAAGGGAGAATGTTAATGGTAAATACGTAGGTAAATTTTTATTACAGTTACTTTCACTATAAGTTGGCGTGAATAACCTATTTACTTTAATTTGCGTTAACTAATCCCAGATAAACACTGACATTTAGATGGGTTTTATTTTTAATTTCCTACTGGTTTTAAATAGTTTTTTGTATATTAATTAAAAATTACCCTATTTAACCTACACCGCAGACCCTTATATTTTTATAGACTTTTATTTTAAACCTTATCCAGAAACTTATGTTTGCTGATTCGCCCAACTACAAAATCTCTATCCTGATTGTGGATGACCACAAACTTATCCGCGACACATGGTCTTTTATTTTAAACAGCGATGAACGTTTTCAGGTAATCGCTGAAACAGACTCAGGAAAAACTGCTATTGAGTTAGCTGATAACAGCCATCCCGACATCATATTGATGGACATTAATATGACGCCGATGAATGGTTTTGAGGCTACAAAAGAAATCCGCAGAATATCCCCCGCTTCAAAAGTGATAGGGGTATCCATGCATTCCCAACCGGCTTACGCAAAAAAAATGCTCCAGGTTGGCGCTGTTGGTTATATTACCAAGAACTCTTCTAAAGAGGAAATGATTACTGCCATCAGCGAAGTTGCCCGTGGCAACAAGTACATCTGTAACGAAGTGAAAACTATTCTTTCCGAACAGATCCTGGAGGATAGCGAAAAACCCGATGTAAACCTGCTTTCGCAGCGCGAAGTAGAGATTATTGATCTTATCAAACAAGGTCAATCATCCAGGGAAATAGCGCAGCACCTTAACATTACATTAAAAACAGTAGAGGTGCACAGGCATAACATCCTCAAAAAGCTGAATCTGAAAAACACTGCCGCACTGGTGAACTTTATTAATAACGCCGGCATGAATTAATGCTACCCGGAAATGATTTATTTTGCAACAGGTAACCTTCAAACAGGTGCGCCGGTGCATTATCATGTCTTCACTTTCTATTACTACCGTCCAGGCGAACTTATTTTGGGAAAACAAAGCGGCTAATCTTGCCATGTTCGCTCAAAAGATCAATGCTATTCATGAGAGAACAGAGATCGTGATACTTCCTGAAATGTTCAGCACCGGGTTCAGTATGAATGCAAAAGTATTGGCCGAAAAAATGGATGGCAATGCTGTGCAATGGATGAATAAAATAGCCGCACAAAAAAAAATCATTCTGGCCGGAAGCCTGATTATTGAAGAAGAAGGAAAATATTTTAACCGGCTTGTATGGATGCTGCCTGATGGAAATGTGGGTTATTACGATAAAAGACATCGCTTTGCCTACGCGGGTGAAGATCAACATTATTCGCCCGGCAACAAAAGAGTAATCGCTTCTGTAAACGGATGGAAAATAAATCTGCAGGTATGTTATGATCTGCGTTTCCCGGTTTGGGCCCGCCAAAACAAATCAATACTTCCACAAAACAATGAAGCATATCCTGAATACGATATGATCATATATGTGGCTAACTGGCCGCAACGTCGCAGTCATGCATGGAAAACATTACTGCAGGCAAGAGCTATAGAGAATCAGTGTTACGTTGTGGGAGTGAACAGGGTGGGAGATGATGGTAATAATATACATTACAGTGGAGACTCAATGATTATTGATCCGCTGGGTGAAGTACTATATGCAGGCGCTGATAAAGAAGAAGTATTTACCTGCGTTTTGCAAAAAGGAAAGATAGAAGAAGTGCGCTCGAAATTTCCATTCTGGAAAGACGCGGATAATTTTTTGATTGAATAAAACAGTATCCATGAATACAGTTTATACGAATGGCGTTATTTACACAGCAGAAGAAAAGCAACAGGGCAAAGCGATTATAGTACGGGATAATTTTATAACAGGTATTGTTGATGAACAAAATATCCCTGAAGGGTATGCTGTAAAAGACCTGCATGGATTTAATATTGCACCAGCCTTTATTGATCTGCAGATATATGGTGGTGACGGAAAATTATTTTCAGCCGATCTTGATGTTGATTCTATACATGCAACGTACCAGTATTGCCTCAGGGGTGGTTGTACTCATTTTATGATTACTATCGCTACCAATACTATGGATGTTTTTTTTAAGGGAATTGGGCTGGTGCGTGAGTATTGGCAACAAGGCGGTAAGGGTTGCCTTGGGTTGCACCTGGAAGGCCCATATCTCAATCCCGCAAAAAAAGGTGCACATCTGCAATCGTGTATAAAAAAGCCGCATGGCGAAGGAATACAAGCTGAAAAAGGAAAGGATGTAATACAAATGATGACAGTAGCTCCTGAAATGTGTGATGATGAGATTATAAAATTGTTGATGGATAGCAATATCATTGTATCTGCAGGGCATAGCAATGCTACTTATACTGGAGCAACACAAAAGTTTAATTTGGGTATACCTACTGCCACCCATCTGTTCAATGCTATGTTCCAGTTTGGGAGCAGGGAGCCTGAGACAGTGGCGCTGTTTACAACAGCGATAGTATTAAAGCAAGCATTGTAGCAGATGGTATACACGTTGATTTTTCCGCAATAAGTATAAGTAAAAAAATAATGGGTGAGCGCCTGTTTTTTATAACAGATGCTGTTGCACCTGCTACAAAGGGTGATTACCCGCATGTATTTAAAGGCGACAGGTATACACTACCCGATGGCACATTGTCCGGCTCGGCATTAACCATGATGCAGGCTGTGAAAAATGTTATACAGCATTGCCATATCCCGTTGGAGGAAGCATTGCGAATGGCTTCTACCTATCCGGCGCAACTGTTAAACAGCCCAATTCCTTTTGGTAAAATAAAACAAGGTTACGCGGCAGACTTTGTAGTATTTGATGATAGTCTTAATATAAAAGAAGTATATACCTCATAATATGTAGCCTCATTCATTTATTGTTTTACTATTCTTCTTACAAAACGATCGGCTTTTGTACTTGCAGTTATAAAATAGATGCCTTTACTTAATCCGTTTAAGCCGTCTAATGATACACTGTATTTTCCAGGTACACATTGTAATTGTTTAGTGTGCACTTTACGCCCAAACACATCCTGTATAGCCAGTTGTACATTCTGTTGCGTATCGCTGTAAAAGCTTACTGCTATGTTATCATTAAATGGTGAAGGGAATGCATTAAGATTAAACAGGTGGTCATTGTTTTTCTTAATCAGGAGAATTTCACTGTAGGTTATATTGCCCGATTGTTTTACCACTTTTATGCGGTAATATTTTGCTGATTGTTGAAAGCCATTGTTATCGCTATAGCTGAACTTTCCGTTTGATGATGCATTAGCATATACTTTATCCAACGGCACAAAGTCATTATTACCTGTATTGGAAACTTCTATTTCAAAATAATCCACGCCAGCATCTGTGTATTCCCATGACAGCAGTACCTTGTCATTTGTAAGATGAGAAGCCAGGTTATAAAGACCAGAAGGCAGAAGTTCCTGACTAATAAAATTGTCAAGATTAAGGCCGTATAATCTTTGAGATATATCCCAGGAAAATGGACCTTGCGTTTGCAGAAAACGTTCGCTGGTTATTAGTACTCTTGTTTGCGTAACGGCAGCAATACCTTCGAGTTGACCTTTATCATTTGGATTTTGTGGTATAGAATAAAATCTCCCTAGATCAATCCTCTGTTTTTGTGTTGCTGTGAAAAACAAGTTATTCATATCAGTAAACCCGGTTACAAGCCAGGCGGCGCAATGTGCATTAAAAAGATCGCCAACGGGACCTTCATAACTAACCAATGCAACAATTTTATCATTAAGCTTTGTAGCACCAGTAATTAACTGACCTTGAGTATCCAGGCTATCTTTTTTTTCCGCTATGTAAGTTCCTGGCGTTATT
>JBGALP010000077.1:0-19896 GCA_044223805.1 Agriterribacter sp. | reverse complement strand
GAAAGAAATCACTAACGGTGATATAGCTACGGTAGTCATTGATGCTACAGGTAATCTTAAAGAAGATCAATGGCGCTTTTTTCATATATGTCGCATGGAGGAAGGTATTAATAATGATTCAACGTTTGCAAAGAGGTGAGATCAGTTTTGTTCATCCTGAATTTCATAAACGGGAAGCTACATTAATGAGCAGCGGAATGCCACCCGCGAAGATTTTGAACATGTTATAACCAGCATGAAAAATGGATTAGTGAATCCCGCTACGTATATTACCCATCGGGTACAGTTTGACGAGGTAAAGGATCATTTCGCCAGTTGGTTAAACCCCGCCAGCGGCGTAATAAAAGCGATGGTAGAGTTTAGTTCGGTCTGTTTTGCATTTAGCCATCAAACCGCTAAAAACATATGGTCTGACCTTCGGTGCCGACCAGGTTTTTTAACTTATCCCTTTTTATCTGTTTTGTATTTCTTATCAGCCGCGGAAGCTTTTTCAAAATCGAGAATAACGCCGTTAATGCAATATCTTAAGCCTGTTGGGGGCGGTCCATCATTAAACACGTGGCCTAAATGTGCTTTACATCTTCCACATTCTACTTCTGTTCTTTCCATGCCAAGTGTATTATCAGTTAAATAAATAATACTGGTTTTGCTTATAGGTTCATAAAAACTCGGCCAGCCGCAACCGCTGTCAAATTCGTGTCACTCCTGAATAAGGCATTCCCGCAGGCCGCGCAATAATAAGTTCCCGCTTCATGAAACTTTTCAAATTTGCTTGTCCAGGGTCTTTCAGTTCCTTTTAACCTTCCTATATTATATACATCAGAGGGCAATACTTTCTTCCACTCCTCATCGCTTAAGTTCACCTTTGCGGTATCTGTTCGGGAGTATACTTTGCTTTTGGCAGTTGTAGTTTCCATAGCTTCAGGTTTTTTGCCTGATTGCTGAGAAAAACTGCACTCACAAAACAGTATAGGCATCAACAACATTAGTATTACATTCAAACGCATATGCATCTTTTTAGTTATCAAAATTACTGAACAACGCGAATTAATATACGATATATGCAAAAGGCGGGATTGTTAAAAAAATTGCCGGTTATCGTATAGAATATACCGAATTTGTTAATGCATTATTAACGGGGTTGCTTTATATTTGCCATTCACCCAAGGTTAGTACGTACAATGTTCAATTTAATTTTATTTGGTCCTCCCGGTAGCGGAAAAGGAACCCAATCTGAGATGCTTATCAAAAAATATGGCTTAAAACATTTGTCAACCGGAGATTTGCTGCGCAGTGAAATTGCCGGGCAAACTCCTTTAGGCATTGAGGCTAAAAGTTTTATGGATAAGGGTCAGCTTGTTCCTGATGAAGTGGTGATTGGTATGATCAGCTCAGCGCTGGATGCCAACCCAGAGTCAAAAGGATTTCTTTTTGATGGCTTTCCACGTACTGGAAGCACAGGCAGAGGCGCTGGATAAATTGTTGAAGTTGAAAAAAACCGGCATTCACCTGATGCTGGCACTGGATGTAGCTGAACCGGAATTCGTAAAACGTTTACTTGGTCGTGGAAAAACTTCCGGCAGAAGTGATGATGTTAATGAAGATATTATTAAGGCAAGAATTGTAGAATATCATAAAAAAACCTCTCCTGTAGCCGATTATTACATGAGGTTCGATAAAAGTAAAACATATATAGGCGAAGGAACAATTGACGAGATTTTTGGTTTGATAAGTAATGAAGTAGATAAAAAAATTACAGCTTAGTAACTTACATCGGCTTAAATTATCTATTGCGTTCCCGTTATTGAGATTCGCGTCCTATGCCGTATATAGTATTATTTATTTCCTAGTATCAGCTCTGCCTGCTGAATACTGCTTGAAATTTTTGCTTTAACGTTATCTACCTTTTCTTTTTCCGCTGTAAAAAAAGCCACTTTGTCTGCTTCTGTTTTTCCTGCCTTTTCAGGATCAAATTCCCGCATCCAGCCATTCATCATTTCGTCAGCACTATTCAGGCTGTCTGATACTGCCGCCAATTTTTTTAATAAGTCTGCGTTTTTCGTTTTTACGGTAGCCAGCGAATCCATTTGTTGTTTTAATAGGGCTTTATACTTCATCATAGGTCCCATGTAAAGCATGCCAGAATCGTGTCCCTTCATCACTTCTTTATATAAACTGTCTGATAAGGTAAGGGGTATGGATGCATTATTTTGTTGTCGGTCTTCTACTTTAGTGGCGTTATTATTATTGCAGCTAAATATTAAACCTAGTAAACCGATAAAAATAAAAATCTTCATGCTTGTATTGTTAATGATAATAACAAAGATACCTGCAATTGCACTATCCTCTGGCTATTTCAGTAATTTGGTATCAGCATTTAAATTCACATAGGTAGTACAACAGAAGGTTATATTCCATAACACAAAATTAAAGGGTTATGATACACCAGATAAAAGAAGGTTATGTAAATGTTGAGCATAAACATGGACTAACCGTTATTGAATTTTTTCATCCTAAAAGCAATGCATTACCTGCGGCTTTATTGGCTGACCTTACCCGGGAAATTCAAAGCGCAGGGTTCGATACGGATACAAAAGTAGTGCTGTTACGATCTGCAGGAGATGGCGCTTTTTGCGCCGGCGCATCGTTCAGCGACAATAACAATACGTACTGCAGAAGAAGAAGAACTTTTTTCAGTGGATTTGCCAATGTAATAAATGCTATGCGCAAATGTCCAAAATTGATTGTTGCACGCGTTCACGGAAAATGTGTGGGCGGTGGTGTTGGCCTTGCAGCCGCTGCTGACTATGCCATTGCAATGGAAACTGCTGATGTAAAACTGAGCGAGTTATCTATTGGTATTGGTCCTTTTGTTGTAGGCCCGGTAATAGAAAAAAAGATTGGGCTTGCTGCTTTCAGTCAACTGGCTATAGATGCTACCATGTGGCGGGCTGCTGAATGGGCCAGAAAAAAAAAGGGCTTTTTGCAGAGCTGCATTCTAACGCTGAAAGCATGGATGAATCTATTGCACGTCTCACAAATGAGTTATTGCATTCAAATCCGGAAGCGATGGCAGAAATAAAAAAGATATTCTGGAATGGTACTTCAGACTGGGATATATTATTACAGGAACGGGCCACTATAAGCGGAAAACTGGTAGTGAGTTCATTTACAAAGGCAGCATTAGAAAAACTACAGGCAAAGGTTTAAGATCAATATTCTATACAAATACATTCAGCAACATTACCGCAGCCAATCCCACAATGGCTACTATAGTCTCCATTAACGACCAGGAACGAAGCGTATCTTTTACACTCAGGTTAAAATACTCTTTAAACAGCCAAAAGCCGCCATCATTTACATGAGAAAACATCAGGCTTCCTGCACCTATTGACAAAACCATGAGGTTTAGGATTTACCAACCCCTGTGCCACTATGGGTGCCACAATACCGGCAGTGGTGAGCCCAGCTACTGTTGCAGATCCTATACATACGCGAATAATACACGCAATAAGCCACGCCAATAACAATGGATGCAGCGGCCATGATTCCAGCGCCCTGGCAATATCTGTACTAACTCCGCTAACAGTAAGCACTTCTTTAAAAGCGCCTGCACCGGCAATAATTAATAATATCATAGCTACATCCTTAACAGCGCTTTCATACACGTTGAGAATCTTTCATAGTCATGCCGGTACTTCTTCCTAAAGAAAACGTAGCAAGCGTTAAGGCAATCAGCATTACTATCATTGCATTACCTACAAACGCTGAAGTGTCTGTAATCAATAACGATCCTGGAAAAAACAATGGCAACACTGTTGTTACAATCAATAAAATAACTGGTAATAGTGAGGACAAAAGACTGTTTGCCAATCCAGGTAATTTTTCATCAGGTATAACAGGTGGTTGAAAAATCTGCAGTGGCGTTGACTTTATTTTTTTTAGTGTTTTTAGAAAAGATTGGACCGGCAATAATAATAGCTGGAATTGCTACAATTAATCCATATAAAAGGGTTAATCCCATATTAGCATTAAACTGTTTTACCAATGCTGCCGGCGCCGGGTGAGGTGGCAGGTAACCGTGAGTAACCGATAAAGAGGCCAGCATGGGTAATCCTATATAAACTGCGGGTAATTTATATTGATAGGCTACAGAAAATATAAGCGGTACCATTAATACAAAACCTACATTGTAAAAGAGGGGAATGCCTATTACAAAACCGGTGATCATTAAAGCCCATTGAATATATTTCGTTCCGAAGACCCTCATGAGCGAGGCCGAAATTTGTTGTGCTGCGCCACTTTCCGCCACCAGCTTACCCAACAGTACCCATCATAATTACAGCGGTAAGCGATCCAAGCGTATCGCCCATTCCTTTTTCCACTGTACTTGCTAATTTATTCAGCGGAATGCCAACCCGCTAACAGCGATACTAATAAAAAGGCGAGAAAAGCATTTATCTTACCCCATGTGATTAATAACACCAGTAATAAAATGCAGCAAACAATAATCAGCAAAGCCATATACAGCTGGATTTTTAAACAATCCTGTTTCACAGCAAAACGCAACCCTATAGTTGGCTAATATAACAAATGCACATGAAGATGACGGGTATTATTTGGAGACCACGGGTATATATTTAAAATATTGTTACGAGTAATGCTGAGGCTATACATTATAAATACTGCGCTAAATATTTGTTTCTCCTTTAAATGTTTTACCAGTTATTCATTTGTTCCGGTATAATGCGTTCAAGATCTTGTTTAGAAATGGGTTTTGTTTTCCATTCAGGTTCATACTTTACAAACCACGAAAGCCATAAACTCCTGGAAAGGCGCATTAATACAGGTTGTAATATTACCAGTAAAACCGCATTGATAATGCCCCACCACAATAACCTGTAATCTCCATCTTTCACCGAAAAACCAATTAAAATCCACCAGGCTATAAAGGTGGCTATACAAAAACCAACAGTTAATGCATAACTAACATATGCTGTACCATAATAAAAACCTACTTCAATTTCTGTAGGCTGCCCGCATACCGGGCATGTATGATTCATTTTTACAGTAGTTTTTAATTTATAGGGGTTACTAACAGCGAAAAGCTTTCCCCGCCTGCAACGCGGGCATCGGTTATCTAACACAGAAAATAAATATCCCGGTTTTTTCTTCCTCCATGGTTCTTTTTTACAAAGTTCTCTTTTAAAAATGAATTATGCGCAACAAATATTTTTACCATACATCTACTATTGTTTCCATTTTCATACTTCTTGAACCTTTTATTAAATAGGTACTTCCGGCTGTTGAATGTTGTTTTATCCAGTCGCCCGCTTCGGTAACATTATTAAAAAACAGGAAAGAATGCTTAAGTCCTGCAAAGTCTCCACCCACTAAAATCACGTTTGCCCATTTATATTGTTGTATAAGATCAATTAAAGCTTTGTGTTCATTTTACTTTCCAGTCCCAATTCATCATCGCGCCGAGTACAAGTATTTTATTTTTTTCATTACTTTTTGAAAAATTTTCTATCGCTGCCTTCATACTGCTTGGGTTGGCATTATAGGCGTCTAATATAATTTTATTATTTCCCTTTTCTATCAGTTGCGACCTGCTGTTAGATGGTGCATATTGTGCTATAGCATCTTTTATGTGTTCATCGCTCACTTTAAAATATTTGCCTATTGCAATAGCGGCAAGTACATTGGGCAAATTATATTCACCTACCAGGTTAGTATGAATGACTATATCGTTAACCGGATGAGATAATAAAACATCCAGGAATGGTTCACTCTTTTGTGCTATACCTTTTACTTCTGTATTAGAAGTGCCGTAGGTGTGTATATGAGGGATACCCTTGCTCATTTCCTGCAGATAATCATAATCCCACATTACAAACGCGGTTCCGTAATGCAGCCGCAGATAGTCGTATAATTCTCCTTTTCCTTTTCTAACACCTTCTATTCCCCCAAAACCTTCCAGGTGTGCCTTTCCGCAATTCGTAATAATACCATGTGTGGGGGCCGTATAAATACAATACCCTTCTATTTCTTTAAGATGATTAGCGCCCATTTCTATAACTGCTATTTCTGCATCTTTTTTTATGCGGAGCAATGTAAGCGGAATGCCTATATGATTATTGAGATTACCTTGTGTTGTATACGTTTTGTAAGTAGACGATAATATAACATGTACCAGTTC
Source organism: Agriterribacter sp. (assembly GCA_044223805.1). Taxonomy (GTDB): domain Bacteria; phylum Bacteroidota; class Bacteroidia; order Chitinophagales; family Chitinophagaceae; genus Agriterribacter. Next base: position 13,694 of record JBGALP010000077.1, on the reverse strand, counting down.
TTTGGTAGTGGTTTTTCCATTACTGCCGGTAATGGCTATAACGGGTATGCTTAGTTGACTACGATGATATCCGGCTAGTTCTTGCAGGGTAGTGAGTACATCTTCGGTTCTAATAATTCGTTCGTCTGTAAAGCCCGGATCTTCGTCTACCACTACATATGCAGCTCCCGCATCTAATGCTTTTTGGGCAAACGTGTTGCCGTTAAAACTCGGACCTTTTAAAGCAAAAAATATATCGCCTGCTTTAAGTTTTCGCGTATCTGTTTCAACAGATGGATGTTGAAGATAGTATTGATATAGCTTTTCAATCTGCATAGCTGCAAATGTAATCAGTATCTGTGGAACAGTTAATCAAGTATAAACCCGCTACTTAAAAATTATACCGGAAATAACTTCTTTACCTGAACTTTGCAGCGAAAACCAGGATTACTATGAACTATCGTCTTCTGGGTAAATCCTCCTTATATATTAGTGAAATTGCTTTCGGTTGCATGTCGTTAAATGATACCGATACAGCCAATACGCGTCTTATTCATCAGTCCATTGATGCAGGTATAAATTTTTTTGATACGGCAGATATATACCAGGATGGTTTAAACGAAAAAACAATAGGAAAGGCTGTTAAGCAAATAAGAGATAAAATAATCCTCGCTACTAAAGTAGGTAATGTGAGGCGCAAGGATTCCAAAGCGCTTGACTGGAACCCGACTAAAAAACATATTCTTGCTTCGGCTGAAGAAAGCCTTAAACGACTACAAACTGATTATATTGATTTGTACCAACTGCATGGCGGCACTATTGATGATCCTATTGACGAAACTATTGAGGCTTTTGAACTGTTACAACAGCAGGGCAAAATAAAGTACTATGGTATTTCATCTATACGTCCTGATGTAATCAGGGAATATATACAACGTTCCCACATAGTAAGTGTTATGATGCAATACAGTTTGTTGGATAAACGTGCAGAAGAAACCTGCCTGCCTCTTTTACAGGAACATAATATTGGCGTTTTGGCCAGGGGAACATTAGCAGGTGGGCTGTTAGCAGATAAACATGCCAACCCGTATCTGAAATATACTGAAGACGATGTATACAAAATGGCTTCAGCTTTGCATGCTATATCTGGATTAAGCAGAAATAATTCGCAAACAGCCTTACAGTTTGTGCTGCAGCAACCTGCTATTACTGCAGCGGTGGTAGGTATACGAACAACAGCACAATTGGAAGATATAATAGCAACTGGCAATACACCAAAACTTACTGAAAATGAAATCGCTTTTCTTCGTTCACAGCTGCCACAAAACTATTATGATCAGCACAGGTAATTATTCAACACGTATATTTATGAAGGAAGCAGGCGAAAAAACTGTGTATTGATTGTATGGATTTATTAACCGTATCGGACATTTCAAAAAAACATGAAACTGGTTTTGAGTTACATAATATTCGTTTCTCTGTAACAGCATTTCAAAAAGTGGCTATTGCAGGAGAAACTGGTTCAGGAAAAAGTACCCTGTTAAAAATAATTGGCGGACTGGCTCAATCAGATAGTGGCACCGTTTTATTTAATGGAGAAAAAGTAGTTGGCCCACAGGAAAAATTAATTCCTGGTCATAAAGGCATTGCCTATTTATCACAGCATTTTGAGTTACGCAATAAATACCGGGTAGAAGAGGAACTGGATTACCTGAATCAATTGCCACAAAAAGAAGCAGAAACCATTTATGGTATTTGCAGGATAAGCCATTTACTGAAACGATGGACAAACCAGGTGTCTGGCGGAGAACGACAAAGAATAGTATTAGCGCGGCTACTGGTGTCTGCACCAAAACTGCTTTTACTGGATGAACCCTTTTCAAATCTTGATCTTATTCATAAAAACATATTGAAGGCTGTTATTAATGATGTGAGTGAAAAATTACGCATCACTTGCCTGCTCGTGTCGCACGATGCACAGGATATACTTTCGTGGGCAGATGAGATTATTATTATGAAGGAGGGTAGCATTATTGAAAAAGGAAATCCAAAAAGTATTTATCAAACACCCTCCAATGAGTATATAGCAGGTCTGTTTGGAAAGTACAACCTGCTGTCAGCTCATCTTTTTAACACAGATAACGCCAATGGGAAAAAAATTTTTTTACGACCTGAACAATTACACATTTCCCGAACGGAAGGAGTAATAAAAGGACAGGTTAAAACAGTGCGCTTTCTTGGTGATTGTTATGAGATAGAAGTGCTGATTGCGGAATACACTGTAATAGTTCAATCAAGAGATGATGATTATGCTGCGGGAGAAACAGTCTACCTTTCTTTACATGCTGCAAAACTTTGATATATTTAGACGATAATTTTTTAATTCTTTTCTTTTACGCCCATTACTTCAATCTGCAGATTATTCATTAAGGCTATTACAGCCATATTTATTTCCTGCTTTACTATATTAAATTCTTCAGCCGGTATAGGTGCGGTAAAATATTCCACCTGTATTAAAAACCCACCCTGTTGTACTATATCGTTCAGATAAACTACCCTGTTCTCAATTTTGGCGTGTTGCAATATTTGCTTTGTTCCATCAAGCAAAGCCTGTAATTGCTGCACTGTTGTTGCCGGGCGTAATTCCAGTTTAAGCTCCGCTTTTCTTTGCGTGCGCAGACTAAGGTTCTCTACAATGCTGTCTACCATTTGCTTGTTAGGAACGCTTACATATGTTTTGTCGGTTGTGCGTATCCGCGTGCTTCTTAATCCTATTTTTTCAACTGTACCATTTATATTCTGTACTTTAAGTTTATCGCCTACTGCAAACGGTTTATCAAAGAAAATAATAAATGACGCAATTAAGTTTTCAAGGCTTTCCCTTGCAGAAAGTGCCAGAGCAGCACCAACAATTCCCAGCCCTGTAAGCAATTCAGAGATCTGGTAACGAAAAGCAAATTTGATAACCGTAAAAATGCCGGCGATAAAAACAACCGCTTTTAAAAAATCTTTAAAAAAAATTACCAACTGATGTTCTTCGTTTCCTGATTCTTCTCCGGCTCTTTTACTAATCACGTAAGCCAGGTAATCAATCATTCGTATCAGCAATCTGAAAAAATAGATGATCACCAGACTCAAGGCAAATCTTTCAATAATCGTTTGGGTATCGGTTCGGTAAAACTTAAAAAACCAGGCTCGTGGAAACTTAAGTGATATAAGGGCTATAAAAGAAGTAAATACAATAAGGAACTGTTCAAGCGGAATGAGAATAAGATCATTAAAAGCTTTGCGGTCAATTCTTCTACCCATCAGCCTGAGCGTCCATATAATGGCTGCAACGAGCGGCTTACTAAAAAATTTTTTTAATATATACATGCCCAGGATAGCGAATGCTGCTATCATGTAATCCTGAACACTGTTATCCAAAATTATTTTATCAAAAAAACTATTCATTCCTTCAAATAATATTTATAACGGGTAAGTATACATCGTTACTCCTGTACTATCCTGCACATATAATCCGTGTTGCATAATATATATACTGGTTGCATCATTAATTTTGGAGGGCAAACCCGCTTCCTGCAGTTCAAGCGTGCCCAGTGTATAACGCACAAATTTATTTCCCCTTCTACCAAGAATCGTTTTATTGATCACCTGCACATCCTTCATACCGGTTATGGCCAAGCTGTTTTTTAATGCGCCGTAATAGTCAAAAATATAAATGCCTTTATTCACGTCGCAAACATAAACGTAACCATCTCTGTCAATAATTCTGTCGGGCGATGGCGCCGCATCTAATACCTGGCGCAGATCAACAGTTTCAATAATCAGCTTACCATCATCAGCAATCTTTTTAAGTTTTGCCGATTGCTCATCATAGATCCACACATTGTTATCATACGAAAGTGTGATGGCCTTTGCCTGGAAAATATCCGCCTTACGAAAATCAATAGTATTGATCCTGTTTAAAAACCGATCGAGCATTACAGCGGTTGAAAAATTTCTGTAATACAAAAGCACTTTAAGTGGATTGGTTACATCTATAGTATTTACTGTGCCATATCTGCGCACATCGTTAAATACATTAAGTGAGTCACCCTTGCTATTGAATTTTTTTAATAGTCCTGTTGTAGTAAGTACATAAATATTACCAAGATTATCTGCAGTAAAGTTGGCCACATCTGTTGCGTTCACTCTTCCGCTGGTAGCTGCAGCAAATACCGACTGTGCAACAGTATCTTTTTGCGCCTGCGCACACAAAGCAAATCCTGCAAACATTATGGAAAAAAAAGTTTGTTTCAAATTGGGTAATATTTCAAATGAACATTTTCACCGTCAAATTCCGCATAACTGTAATAACGAATCCAGTCGCCTAAATTAATATAGCGACTGTTATTTTTTAATGTAAAATCTATGGGTAAATGCCGGTGCCCGAAAATAAAATAATCATAGTGCCTTTCCTGTAATACTTCTTTGCAATAACTGATCAGCCATTCCTTTTCTTCACCCAAAAATTCGGCATCGCTTTCCCCTGTGGCTGCACGGCTGCTTTTACTGGAGCGATGAGCAATACCCATACCTATATAAGGAGGAAGCAATCCAAATAAGGCCTGAGATATCTTATTTCTGAAAATCTTTTTTAAAAATTTATACCCCTTGTCACCAGGCCCAAGTCCGTCACCATGGCCAATTAAAAATTGTTTGTCGTTAAATTCAAATGCTTTCGGCTCGTGATATACAGGTATATCAAGCTCTTGTTCAAAATATCCACTCATCCACATATCATGATTGCCTACAAAAAAATGAATAGGAATTCCGCTGTCTGTTATTTCAGCCATCTTACCCAGTATACGCACGAATCCTTTGGGCACTACCTTTTTGTACTCATACCAAAAATCGAAAAGATCGCCCACAATAAATATGGCAGCAGCATTTGATTTTACTTCATCCAGAAAACGCACAACCAGTTTTTCTCTTTGTAAACTGGAAGCATGATCGGGAACACCCAGGTGAAAATCAGAAAGAAAATATATTTTTTTTCCGGCAGGAATTTGCATTGGCGAAATATAGATAATGGCAAAGTTAACAGGAAACGGGGATTTTGTTTTATAATGTAGCCTTGAGCCACAATAAAATCAATAATAAAAAAAGGCGCTGAATTATCAGCGCCCTCGTATATAACTTTAAAAAGATTATGGTGTTGGAATAATTTCAGCCGGAGGAACTCCTGCGCTTATACCACCTTCTTCATTATGACTTGTTTCATGTGAATGATGATCATGAACCACATCTGCCGGTTTCTTTTCTTCAAAAGGCCTTTTTCCAATAAGCGTTTCGAGATCGCTTTGAAACAATACTTCCCTTGTCAAGAGCTCTTTTGCTATCGTTTCAACCTGCTGCTTTTTCTCGGTAAGTAACGCCTTTGTGCGAATGTATGCAACGTCAATTACCTTTCTTACTTCCTCATCAATTAATTTACCAGTTTCTTCACTATATGGTTTGGTAAAATAGTTTTCCTGTTGAGGATCATAATAACTTACGTTGCCTATCTTATCGTTCATACCGTATACAGTAATCATTGAATAAGCAATCTTGGTTATTTGCTGCAGGTCATTGCTGGCTCCGGTAGAAATTTTTCCGAAGAAAATTTCTTCACTTGCCCTTCCTCCTAAGGTCATACAAATCTGATCGTTTAACTGATCGGTATTATATAAGTATTGTTCTTTGGGCGTATACTGTGCATATCCTAAAGCCGCAGTACCACGCGGAACAATCGTTACTTTAAGCAAGGGATAAGCGTGCTCTAAATACCAACCGCAGATGGCATGCCCCGCTTCATGATAAGCAATGATTTCTTTTTCATCTGGAGAAATGATCTTGTTCTTCTTTTCCAATCCGCCAATTACACGGTCAATTGCATCCTGAAAATCATCCATCTCAACCTCGGTTTTTCCTTTCCTGGCAGCAATCAGTGCAGCTTCGTTACACACATTAGCTATATCTGCTCCTGCAAAACCTGGTGTTTGTTCAGCCAGTTTAAATACATCGAGTTTGGCAGATTTTTTTATAGGCTTCAGATGCACATGAAAAATTTCTTCTCTTCCTTTCACGTCCGGTTTGTCAATAGTAATCTGGCGATCAAAACGACCCGGGCGCAACAATGCACTATCTAATACATCTGGTCTGTTGGTTGCTGCAAGTATGATGATACCGCTGTCTGTACCAAATCCATCCATTTCAACGAGCAACTGGTTCAAGGTATTTTCCCTTTCATCATTACTCATCATCATATTCTTTCCTCTTGCACGTCCAATAGCATCAATTTCATCAATAAAAATAATACAAGGAGCTTTTTCACGTGCCTGTTTAAACAGATCTCTCACACGGCTTGCGCCCACACCCACAAACAATTCCACAAAGTCAGAACCACTCATGCTAAAAAAAGGAACCTGCGCTTCGCCAGCCATGGCTTTTGCCAACAGCGTTTTACCTGTTCCTGGAGAACCTACGAGCAAAGCCCCCTTCGGTATCTTACCACCTAAAGCGGTATATTTTTTGGGGTTTTTTAAGAAGTCCACTATTTCCATTACTTCCTGCTTCGCTTCTTCAAGTCCTGCAACATCAGCAAATGTGATATTTACCTTTGTACCTTTTTCAAACAGCGTGGCTTTCGATTTTCCTATACTGAAAATACCACCGGGACCACCGCCACCACCGGGACCACCTACTTTACGCATCATTAATACAAAGAGCAGTGCAAACATCAGCAATGGAAAAATATAGCTCAGTAAAGAACCAAACCATTCCGGATCGCTTACAATATTTACGGGAACTTCTTTTACATTCTTATGTTCTTTGTAAAACTCCGTTAGTGTAGTACCCAGGTAAGTTTTTGCATCAGGTACCTCAAACTGAAAATGAGGTCCATCTGTTTTTGAAATAAGAGCCCATTTGTCGCCTAAAAGCGTTTTGTATACATCTTTATTTAAACTGTCTTTGTTGATGTATACCCTTACTACATCTTTGTTACGTACCAGCTCCAGCTTCTGAATATCGTTACTGGCTAACATTTCGTCCCTGAACTTAAGATCGGTTACAACCGTTGCTGTTGGAGCAACTCCTTTCATTAATTGGTAACCTACCAGCAACAATGCTAATATGCCGTATACCCAATAAATACTGAATTTGGGCCTTCGGGAAGACTTATCGTCTCCTGCTGGATCGTTCTTTTTATTAAGACCAGGTATTTTGCTTTGATTATTGTCCTGTGCCATAAAACTTCTTCACTTATTAATTTTAAATAAAACAGATATCAATACTATTTATTTTGCTCCATCATATGTGAAAAAATGAACATCATGCCTCATGTTCCACATGATCTGCATCATTCCACATTTCTTCCAGCTTATAAAATTTGCGGGTTTCCGGTTGAAAAATATGCACAACTATATTAACGTAGTCAATTAACACCCACTGCAAAGCCTGGTATCCTTCATGGCGGTAAGGCAGCTCACCGCACTTTTGCTTTACTTCATCTTCAATCGCGTCTGCAATGGCTTTTATCTGAATATTACTGGTTGCTTCACAAACAATAAAAAAGTCTGCTACCGCTTCCTGAACCTTACGTAAATCCAGCGATACAATATTTTCTCCTTTTTTATTGCGGATAGCGTTGATGATAGATTTGAAAAGCTTACTGTTCCTCGTCAACCTTGCTGCACGCTTGGGGCGTTCAGTTAACACCTGTAATGCTGTCAATAGAAAAGAATTTTAAGTTTACCCGGTATATAACGGGGTTATTGTTTTTTATTTTAAAAAGCAGCCATTTTGTTTATGCCGCCTATATGTCTTGCTATTGCTAACTTGCTCAAAAATAGTAATTAATTCGTTATTCTTTATGCAATCATTTGGACGGCAATTTACCGTATTAGCAAGTGTAGATAGCACCAACAACTATGCCATGCAAATGGTGCATGCCCGTTTGGCAAAGCATGGTGATGTTTGGTTTGCCATTGATCAAACCAAGGGAAAAGGGCAAAGATCAAAACAATGGGTTAGTAATGCCGGCGAAAACATAACCATGAGCATAGTAGTTGAACCTTCCTTCCTTTCCCCTTCTGATTCCTTCTTGTTAATAGCTGCCGTAGCCCTGGGAATTTTTGATTTTTTTAAACAATATGCCGGTGATAGTACCAGCATTAAGTGGCCAAACGACATTTACTGGAATGACAGAAAGGCAGGCGGCATTCTAATTGAGAATGTTTTGCGCAGTAAAAAATGGCTATATGCTATAATTGGCACCGGTGTAAATATAAACCAGGTAAACTTTAATGGGTATAACGCTACTTCATTATCAGCCATTACAGGCAAAAAATTTGATTTGATTGTTCTTGCAAAAGAATTGTGCGGCTTTGTCGAAAAAAGGTATGAGCAGTTGCGGGCTGGTTATAGCGAGGCCATTTTGAATGATTATAAAAATGCGATGTTCAGAATAAATCAAATGGTGCGTTTTAAAAAAGATGATATTATTTTTACTGCGCAGGTAAAAGGTATTACTAACGATGGTTTGCTTGTAGTAGCAACAGATGCTGAACAATATTTAAGCTGGGGCTCTGTAGAATGGATTACTGAGGCCTAAGCAGACGATTATAAATACAAAACGAAATGACCAATTTTATTCCCATATTTCCATTGAAGATTGTTGTTTTTCCAGGCGAGGATTTGAACCTTCACATTTTTGAACCCCGGTACAAACAATTAATTGCGGAATGTTTTAAAGAGGCAAAAGCTTTTGGGATTCCTTGTGTAATTAATGATAAAGTGGGAGAGTGGGGAACTTCAGTAAAAGTGGAAGAAATTGTAAAAACCTACGACAATGGAGAAATGGATATAAAAACCAAAGCCATATCTGTTTTTAATATGCTTGAAATTATACGCTCTATTCCTGACAAATTGTATAGTGGCGCTATAGTAAATTACCCGCAAAACAACCCAACAGGCAGGCCGGACATCATGAATAAAGTTTTAGATGGGGTAAAGCAAATGCATCAAATATTGAAAATAACAAAGCAGTACGCAAAACCAGAAGATCAGCTTACTTCCTACGATGTAGCGCATCACTGTGGGCTTAATATACAGGAAGAATATGAACTGCTTTCGCTGATGCACGAAACCCAGCGCCAGGAATATTTAAAAAGACATTTAAATAAAATGCTTCAGATGCTAAACGAAACCGAAGCCTTAAAAGAAAAAATTAAGCTAAACGGTCATTTTAAAAACCTTTCTTCTTTTAATATTGATGCTAGGTAGTGAAGAATAGTTGCTTAACTATTCATGCTTGCTAAAAACTTCCTGATTATCTTTTGTTCCCGTGCATACGTTTCAGCAATTCATTCATTGCTTCTTCCGCATTCATATCTGCAAGATAGTTATGCAGCAGGTGCATTCTTTTTAAAACATCTTTATCTAAAAGAAGATCTTCACGGCGTGTTGATGACGCAACGAGGTCAATGGCAGGAAACACCCTGCGGTTGGTCAATCTTCTGTCGAGCTGCAACTCCATATTACCGGTTCCCTTAAATTCTTCAAAAATTACTTCGTCCATTTTTGAGCCCGTATCAATAAGTGCGGTAGCGAGTATAGTAAGCGAACCTCCATTTTCTATTTTTCTGGCAGCGCCAAAAAATTGTTTGGGTTTCTGCATAGCGTTTGCTTCCACACCACCTGATAATACTTTACCAGAAGCTGGAGCCACAGTATTGTGCGCACGTGCCAGTCGGGTAATAGAGTCAAGCAAAATCACCACATCGTGTCCGCATTCTACCAGGCGTTTTGCTTTTTGCAGCGCTATGGTTGACACTTTCACGTGTTTTTCTGCAGGTTCATCAAATGTTGAGGCAATTACTTCCGCCCTAACACTTCTTTCCATATCAGTAACTTCTTCGGGGCGTTCATCCACCAGTACAATCATCATATAACACTCGGGATGATTTTCCGCTATGGCGTTGGCTATATCTTTTAATAAAACAGTTTTACCGGTTTTTGGTTGTGCCACAATCAGCCCGCGTTGGCCTTTTCCAATCGGGGTAAATAAATCAATCATCCTTGTACTATATACAGAAGGCTGAGTGACTAGATTCATTTTTTCAAACGGGAAAAGTGGCGTAAGGTAGTCGAAGGGAACCCTGTCGCGAACTTCTTCAGGTGATTTGCCATTTATGGCTTCTACCTTTAAGAGCGCAAAGTATTTTTCTCCTTCTTTTGGAGGACGAACAGATCCGGAAACCGTATCTCCTGTTTTTAATCCGAATAATTTTATTTGAGATGGAGATACATATATATCATCAGGAGAAGATAAGTAATTATAGTCACTGCTTCTTAAAAAACCATACCCATCAGGCATCATTTCTAAAACGCCTTCACTCATTACCACGCCATCAAATTCTATATTAAAGTTCTGGTCGCGGCGCTGGGGATAGTTTCTGCGTTCGGTTTGTGGTTCTTCAACTATCTGGCTTTCCGTTTGTGTAATCGCCTCACTGTTATCTCCTGCTTCAATTGGTCCGATTTCCACATCTTCATTTTCTTCTTCAGCATTTGACTCTTCTATTTCAGGAACCTCATCCGCTGGTGTTGATTTTGTTTTTTTGATGACTTTCTTGTCTGCTTTTTTGTCTGCTTCTGCACTTGTTTTTTTCTTTCGGGCAGGAGCCGGTGCAGCTGGCTTTTCCTCTTCGGATTCTACTATGGCTTCTTCCGTACTGTTTGCCGTAGTAGTTTTTACAACGCGTTTGCGTTTTCCCTTTTCTTCGGGTTTTGCGCCGGCACTGTTAACAATGGCCTGCTTGTCTAATATTTTATATATAAGTTCTTGCTTATCGAGTTTTTTAGCATTGGCTATAGATAATTGTTCTGCTATATCAAGCAGTTCAGGAACGAGCATGTCGTTCAGTTGGAGGATATCGTACATAAATACACTAGTAGGTTTAACATCTCATCAAACGCCTGTTACTTTGAAAGAGAAAATGTTGAAATGAATTTTGGTTGAATGAAAAGGTGCGGAATGGTAAAACTGACAAAATTCCGGAGCTTGAATAGAACTGATCAGTCTGATTCCGGAGCAATAATACATTAAATTTCCGTAAAGTAAAAAATTTTTTCCCGCTTATCTTTGCGTCCATTTATTTTTGCGTCCGCCAGAATGGCTATCACAAGTGGCTTTTATTAAAATAAACATATGTTCAATAATCGCGTTAAGATAAAACAATTGTTGCTTCAGGAACCCGCTAACCAGGAGGTAATTGTAATGGGTTGGGTAAAAAGTTTCAGAAACAATCAATTTATTGCGTTGAATGATGGCTCAACGAATACTAATATACAAGTAGTAGCTGCGTTAGGCCAGTTTGATGAAAGCTTATTAAAAAGAATTACTATTTCTGCGGCTGTTAAGGTTTCTGGTACCGTTATACCATCTCAGGGTAAAGGCCAGAAAATGGAAATAAAAGCTGAAACAATAGAAATTCTTGGTGATAGCGATGCGGAAAAATATCCTTTGCAGCCCAAAAAGCATAGTCTTGAATTTTTAAGAGAAATAGCGCACCTCCGTTTCAGAACCAATACGTTTGGAGCGATATTCAGAATCCGCCATAGTCTTGCTTTTGCTGTTCATAAATTTTTTAACGACAAAGGTTTTGTGTATTTACACACTCCTGTTATTACCGCCAGCGACGCGGAAGGTGCGGGTGAGATGTTCAGGGTTACAACATTACCATTTGATAATACGCCAAGAACTGAAAGTGGTGAGGTAAATTTTAAGGAAGACTTTTTCGGCCGTGCCACAAATCTTACGGTTAGTGGTCAGTTAGAAGGAGAATTAGGTGCAACAGCGCTTGGTGATATTTATACTTTTGGTCCTACATTCAGAGCAGAAAACAGCAATACGCCCCGTCATCTTGCGGAATTCTGGATGATTGAACCCGAAATGGCTTTTTACGACCTGGAAGACAATATGAATCTTGCAGAAGAATTTATTAAGTATTTAATTCAGTATGCTATTGATAATAACCGGGACGATCTTGAATTTTTAGCGCAACGGCTTGCAGATGAAGAAAAACAACTTCCACAGGATAAAAGGAGCGAACTTGGGTTACTGCAAAAATTAGAGTTTGTTTTAAATAATCACTTTGAGCGTATTACTTATACTGAAGCAATCGAAATATTATTGCAATCCCCTGCTTACAAAAAGAAAAAATTTCAATACGAAGTAAAATGGGGTATTGATATGCAGAGTGAGCATGAACGTTACCTTGTTGAAAAACATTTTAAAAAACCAGTTATCGTTACCAATTATCCTGCCGGTATAAAGGCCTTTTACATGCGGCAGAACGATGATGGCAAAACAGTTGCCGCTATGGATATATTGGCTCCTGGCATAGGCGAGATTGTAGGTGGATCTCAACGGGAGGAACGCTTAGACAAACTTGAAAGCAGAATGAAAGAAATGCATGTTCCTGCAGAAGAACTTTCCTGGTATCTCGACACCCGCCGCTACGGAACAGTTCCACACGCGGGTTTTGGTTTAGGTTTTGAACGTATGGTATTGTTTGTAACTGGCATGAGTAACATTCGTGATGTCATAGCTTTTCCCAGAACACCTAAAAACGCGGAGTTTTAAAAACTCACAGCTTATTTATTTAATCTTATTCTTTTTCATGAAGAGATAGTATAGGAATATGGGAATGAAAAGCCAATTCCGTAGCATGATTTTTCTGGAAAAGGCTTTCCAGGAGATTGTGCCGTCGTGGCATTACTATCAGCAGATCTACATTATTACTTTCCGCAAATTCATTTATTCCTTTTTCCACATCTGTATTATTGATAAAGAAAAAATGAGGGTCGGCTTCTTTTAATAATGATTGCAGAACTTCTTTCTGTTCAGATGTTGGCGTATTCTGTTTTTCACTATGGCTCACATTTAATATTTCCAGTTCCGCTTCAAATGTTTTTACCCATTTTTTTATTCCTTCTACAGGCATGGTTTCTTCAGCGTCTTTAAAATCGCAGGCAAACCCAATCTTTTTTATTCCTTTAAATATAGCCCCGGGAGGCACTACCAGTACAGGACTATTCAATTGTTTTATGGCAGACAAAGAAGAACTTCCTACCAAAAATCTTTCTATTACTCCCGCTCCTTTATTACCCATTACTATTGCAAAAGGTTGAACCGAATTACACAAATCTTCCAACTCACTTGACAATACACCCATTCTTATTTCGGTATCTATTTTTATTTCGCCTGAAGTAACATGTTCCAGGTCTTTTTTCAGCATTTCCATTTTCTCAACCTGTATTTGTTTCATTTCATTCACATCAATAATTGGCATCGGAATATCCATATTACTTTCACTGGTGTTAAAGGTTACGGGAACCTGATACACATGAAATAACAATATAGATGCCTTTATTGCTATAGCCATTTCGATGGCGTAGTTGGTTGCATTAACGGACACCGGAGAAAAGTCGGTTGGTATAATGATTGTTTTCATCAATAAACATTTTATAGGAAATGATGCTAATTTCATGTAAAAAATCCACTTTTAGGTTTATTCACCACATTAAATTCCTGCATATGAACATACCCGTTGTTGATCTTTCGGATTTTGTTTCGGGAACCGCTAAAAATAAAAATGCTTTTGTACTGGCTTTGGGTAAAGCTT
>JBGALP010000076.1:0-20102 GCA_044223805.1 Agriterribacter sp. | reverse complement strand
TTTATGTATAAAGCATTTAATAAAAAAGATTAACTTTTATCTTTATAAAAAATAGAAATGCGTATTCTTCTTGTTTCAATGTGTATACTGTGCAGCGTTGTTGCCTGCAAACAACCAGAAGTCAGTAAGAAGATAGCGGTTAGCAGAAACGGTGTGTCTATAGCATATAACGAATGCGGTAAAGGAGATACCACCCTGCTTTTTCTGCATGGATGGGTTATTAATAAAAGTTATTGGGATAAACAGCTTGAATATTTTTGCAGCAAGTATAAAGTGGTGGCTATTGATCTGCCAGGCTTTGGTGAGTCAGGTAAAAGCAGGCAGAACTGGAGCTTTGATGAATATACGGAAGATGTTAAGGCTGTGATTGATCAGTTGCAATTGAAACATGTGATACTGATTGGTCATTCTATGTCGGGCGATATAGTACTGAATACAGACAATAAATATCCTAGCCTTTTTGCAGGTATTGTTGGTATTGATAACCTGCATGAACCTGGCTCGCCTATGGATGAAAAGGCGCAAAAACAAACCGATACACTTTTTCAGATGCTGTCATTGCATTTTGATAGTACCGTATCACAGGTGTTTAAGGCACCCCTGTTCCCACCTGCTACAGATACTTCCATTATTAACAGGGTGATGAACGACGCGTTTCATTCCGATTCAACGGTAGCTATAAAAATCATGAAATCGTTGATGGGAATTGCTCAAACAGAACAAAGCCTTATGAAAGGACTTTCTCATAAATTGTATCTTGTGAATAGCGATGTGGTGCCAGTGAAGTTAGATTCGCTGAATAAATATTGTAATAAAGGTTTCCAGGTGGAGTTGGTGCACAATACCAGTCACTACCCCATGGTTGAAAAGCCGGAAGCGTTTAATATTGCCTTACAAAAAGTGATTTACTCCATTGGTACTAATAAAGCTCAATAATGTCATGAAAAAAATCATTTCGGTGCTTTCTATTTTATTGGCTGCCGGTTTATCAATATCGGCGCAGAACAAAAAGCCATCCTACGAAGTATATGCTTTGAAATATGCCGATCTTAAAACACTTAGTTCCGTATCAGGATGGGCACAGGGAGCTTCTGATAAAGACAGTGTGAAAATAGTTTTTATGATCTGGCTGGTAAAGGGTAATGATGGCAGGAACATCCTGGTAGATGCCGGTTGCGCCGGTGATCTGCCTTCAGCTATAGATTTTGGATTGGTGAATTATTTGCGTCCTGATTCTGTGTTGCTGCAATTAGGATTGAAAGCGGCAGACATTACGGATATTATCATTTCCCATCCTCATTGGGATCATATTGATGGCATTACCTTTTTCCCCAAAGCAAACATCTGGATACAAAAAGACGATTACGATTATTTTGTAGGCGAAGCCTGGCAGAAAGATGCCAGGCATGGGGGATTTGTAAAAAAAGATATTCTGAACCTGGTTGACCTGAATGTTTCGGGGAGAGTAACATTGGTGAAAGGGGATAATGTAGAAATCATTCCCGGCATAAAAGTATATACCGGTTCAAGACACACGTATAATTCTCAATACGCAGTGGTACAATCCGGCAAAGACAATATTGTTATTGCTTCGGATAATATCTGGATTTACAGCAATCTTGACAACCTGTTTCCACCACCTTCCTATGGTACGTTTGATGCAACAGCATATGTAGCTGCTATGCAAAGAATGAAAACGCTTGCATCAAAACCTGAGTTTATAATACCGGGGCATGACGATAAGTTGTTTTCCAAATTTCCGAAGATTAGTGAAAGAATAGTGAGAATAAAATAAATAATCCTAATCTCTTTTCAACAACAGCGCAGTTACCTTTTCGGCAACCAATTTGCCGCTTTGCAGGGCAGCTTCCACTGTGCCTTGAGATTCCCCATCGTATATAGCTTCTCCTGCAAAAAAGATCCTATCGTTTACTGGTGTTGATAATACTTTTTTGGCTTCTGCAGATTGCATACCACTATAACTATAACCACCTTGTATCCATTGGTGATTACTCCAGCAGATAATTTCGTGCTGCACGAGTTGGTTGTGTAATGTTTGAGGTGATTGCTGAAATATAGCTGCAAGAGATGAAAGTGCTTCAGCCAATAAAACATCATTACTCAGGCTTGATTTAGATTGCGCCGTTGGTCCACCAAGCCAACCTGTAAGTATATTGCTTTTTGAAGGATGCTGTGTCCACCATGTTGGGATGGTTTCATTGCTTAATAAAAAACCTATGTCATCTGCATAACTATTCCAGAAATCTTTTTCAAACTGTAAAAGATATTTTATAACCGTGCCAAATCCCAATTGTTCAATAGCGGTTTGATGTTGGGCAAGTGCAGGCGTAAAGCTGATACTACCGGATTGTAGTATGCCCGCTGACACAGTAACAATCAATACTTTTCCTTCAAATACTTTACCATCGGTTGTGTATACACGAAGCTGGTTATTGGTATAAGTTACTTTGTTTACGGCCTGATTAAAATGAATCTGCGCTTTTTGTTGAATACAGGTGTTGTATAGATAGTTTGTCAACTGCACATAACCTCCTTCAATACGGTATTGTTCTTCCTGTTCATGCTGCCATTCATCACGCACTGCCAGTATAGATGATTTTTTAATATCTGCCAAATCAAAACCTTCCGCAAAACGTTGTACACTTTTGCGGAGTAACGCATATTGCGGCGCGGAAAAATGTGTTTCAATAAATGCATTAATGGTCATGTCTGACTGAAGTTGGTTCAGCTCCCGCATAAAAATCCCCCAATGCTCATTGTGCGCTTCCTCAGTATGCCATTTGCCATCCTGCACATTAATAAATGCTCCTTTAACAGGGTGATAAACTATTGCGGCTTCTTTCAGTAAGCTAAGGGTTAACGGAAGACTGCCATGCACAAATTCGGCTCCTGTTTCAACGGGCTGATCAAATCCTGCTATGTGTTCAGTAGCCATTCTGCCTCCCGCTTTTGCGGCCGCTTCAAGTATACATGCCTGGTAGCCTTGCGCGGATAATGCTTTTGCTGCCATTAATCCCGCTGCTCCCGCACTAATAATTATTACATCATATTTCATAGATGAGAGGATTTGAAATTTATAGTTTATCATCACCAGGTCGGTATGCGGAGCTTCCAACTCTATTCCATGGTCTGACCTTCGGTGGCAACCCAAAATTAAAAGCCGATCGCCGAAAGCTTATCCAACAAGCGGTTCATCTTTTGAAGCCGCTGGCTGCGAAAACCATTTCGGTTCTTCGATTGTCATGTATACAAAATCTTCCAGCCGTATTCCAAATTCTACGGGAATAACAATGGTACGTTCAATACTAAAAAACATGCCCGGTTGTAATAATTGTTTATTCCCTTTTACCATGTTTTCCCATTCATGTCCATCCATTCCAATGCCATGCACTGTAGTTGAAGGTAGTGCACAAACGAATAAAATGATATAATAGTAGTTGGTGTTTTTATCTGCGGGAAAAAAATGCTCAATTGTATTTTGTATTATCACTCCGCGTATATTGTTATCCATGCGTGATGCATACTTAATTCAGTTTTTTATGGCAACTCAGATCGGGTTTTTCTTCGCCGGACAAGGGTACGACTACACCTCAAGATTGGTAGTACTTTCTGACCTGCTTGTTCGGGCATGTTGGCTACGGTTATTTACATCTGCCAAAGGAGATTGGTTTAGACCCGAAAGGTGAAATGTTACTAATCCCGATCAGCGATCGGGATTAGTAAATTATAAAACACACCAAGACCCCCAAAGGGGGCAAATAGAGACAAGCTGCTGTATACAGATAGAATGCATACATCATCACCATTCCCTAATTTTGCCCCATGGCTAAAGAAAGAATGGCTCGTGAAAGAAGACCGGTTCCACAGAATAATGAGGCACGTCCCACCTTAAAAGAAAAATTCGCAGCGCTTAGCAATCTCCCGAGATTTTTTAAGCTCGTGTGGCAAACACATCCCGGATACACTATATTAAATGCAATACTACGATTGATACGATCAGCCGTTCCCGTGAGTATACTGTATATAGGTAAGTTGATTATTGATGAGGTTATATTGCTAAGCAAATCACATGCATCCGATCATCATTTTTTATGGGAATTGGTGGCAGCAGAATTCGCCCTTGCTATCATTTCTGATGCACTGAGCCGGGGAGTAGCGTTGGTAGATAGTTTATTGGGTGATCTGTTTTCCAATCATACGTCAGTAAAAATAATGCAACACGCTGCTACGCTCGACCTGGATCAGTTTGAAGATTCTGCATTTTATGATAAGCTGGAAAGGGCGAGACAACAAACCGTTGGTAGAACTGTATTGCTCTCGCAGGTACTTACACAGGTGCAGGATGTAATTACTATGCTGTTTTTGGCCGCAGGATTAATGACATTTAATCCCTGGCTGATTTTGTTACTTTTCATCGCTATCGTTCCCGCCTTTTTGGGTGAATCTTATTTTAACGACCGCAGTTATGCACTTACCCGTGGACAAACGCCCGAACGGCGCGAACTGGATTATGTGCGCTATATCGGGGCGAGTGATGAAACAGCCAAAGAAGTAAAACTGTTTAGTCTTTCAGGGTTTCTCACAGATCGTTTCAAAACATTGAGCAATAAATTTTACACCGATAATAAAAGGCTTTCTATCAAACGGGCAAGCTGGGGAACTTTCTTTGCCTTGCTGGGTAGCGCAGGTTATTATACTGCTTATATTGTAATGATTGCAAAAACAGTAGAGGGTGCATTAACCATAGGTACCCTTGCTTTTTTGGCGGGCTCATTTCGTCAGTTGAGGAGTTTGCTTGAAAATATTTTGTCGAGATTCAGTAGTGTGTCGCAAGGCGCTATATACCTGCGCGATTTTTTTGAGTTCTTCGAAATCGAACCAAAAATAAAAGCATCGAAAAATCCAAAACCATTCCCTGATCCTATACAACAAGGATTTTTTTTTGAGGACGTTGGTTTCAAATATCACAACAGTGAGCGGTGGGCAAACCGGCATTTGAGTTTTACTTTAAAAGCAGGAGAGAAACTTGCGCTGGTAGGGGAGAATGGTGCAGGAAAAACAACCTTGGTTAAACTACTGGCAAGATTATATGATCCTACGGAAGGCAGGATTTTATTAGATGGTATTGACCTGCGTGAATATGATATCAATGATCTCCGCCATAATATTGGTATTATTTTCCAGGATTATTTGCGATACCAAATGAGCTTCGCACAAAATATTGCTGTTGGTAATATCGAACAGCAGCATAACCGTGAGTTAATAGAACAGTCTGCAGAAAAAAGTTTGGCTAATCTTCTTGTACAAAAATTACCTGCTAAATACGACCAGGCTTTAGGTCGCCGATTCAACAATGGGGTAGAGCTTAGCGGCGGTGAATGGCAAAAGATCGCGCTGGCACGGGCATATATGAAAGAAGCCCAGTTGCTGATATTAGATGAACCCACCAGCGCGTTAGATGCCCGTGCGGAGTATGAAGTATTTCAGCGCTTCGCTGATCTTACAAAAGGCAAGTCGGCGGTATTAATATCGCATCGTTTTTCAACCGTTCGGATGGCTGACCGTATATTGGTGCTGGATAAGGGACAATTAATAGAGATCGGGAGTCATGAAGAGCTGCTTAGCCTCAATGGTCGCTATGCGGAATTATTTCATTTGCAGGCGAAAGGTTATAGATAAAATCTCATCTGATCATTACGTATAAACTTCATGCAAACATCTCTCCACCGCTACTTCATACTCAATAAACCGGCTGATATGGTTTCGCAGTTTGTAAGCTCGCATGAGGTGCGCTTGCTGGGTGATATAGATTTTGATTTTCCGGAAGGAACACATGCTATTGGCAGGTTGGATAAAGATTCGGAAGGGTTACTTATTTTAACCACCAATAAAAAAGTTACTGCACTTTTATTCCAATCTGCTATTCCACACAAAAGAACTTACCTGGTGCAGGTAATGAATAAGGTAAGCGAACAAACTTTGCATACACTGCAAACAGGCGTAACCATACCCGTAAAAGATGGAAAACATTACACCACACCGCCCTGTGAAGTTACCATAGTAACCAACCCTGAGCATATTACAAAGCAGGCGCAGGCTTTGCCTGACTATATACCTGTAACCTGGTTGCTGATTACCTTAACAGAAGGCAAGTTTCGCCAGGTGAGGAAGATGATGACGGCGATTCATCATAAATGCAAACGACTGATAAGAGTATCCATAGAAGATCTTTTATTGGGAGACCTTACACCCGGTGAGGTAAAGGAAATAAAGGAAGATGACTTTTTTCAACTCCTGAAAATAGAACCCGGATCATAAGTTCTGCTATATGCTTTCCCGGTTATTTCAAAGCTTTCACCAGCATATCCGCAATTATCTTATTCCCTTTATCTGATGGATGTAGTCCATCGTAGGTCATATCAATAGCATCAGCCGGATAGGGATATTCATCCGTATCGGGGTTGAATGGTATATTGGTAAAATCGGGATAAGCGAAATTTTTATAAGCGCCGGTGGTAGCGGGATCTTTAAGTCGTTTATATTTTACGAGATTCTGTTGCGTAATGCCACTTTTATTATATAAATCAACTACGCTGCATTTTTCATATTTTCCAATCGCACTGATAGCTTCCGCAAATTGTGCCAGCGATTGATTATTCTTTTCTTTATAAGAACCATATGCATTATTCTTAAAGTCGTTAATATATACAAAGTCTGACCGCTGCAGTGGTGTGATCAGGATGATTTTTGCTTTGCTGTTTAAACTACGTAGTTTGTTGATGATGATTTTGAAAGAACCATATACAGTGCCGCTACCGGTATTGTTTTGATAATCTGATATAGTGCCGATGGCTTTACCCTGCCACCAGTCGTTAGTGCCTAAAAAAACAGAATATACATCTGCTTTAACAATACCCAACTTCTCAATAGCATCTGCAATATTGTCTGAGGTCCATCCATTATGACCCTGATTTGTGTATTTTATGTTAGGCAATTGTTCTGTAACCATAGTCATATAGCCTTTGGTTATTCTGTTGCCCGTTTCATCAACATGCTCATTCAAATAAGTTATTGAGTCGCCAATTGCAACCCATGTAATTTTTTTGTATGAAAAAGAGGTAGCGAAAACAATAGCAAAAAGGAGCAAAATATTTTTAAATGACATAATATTAAACTGTTTTATGATTGGCTATATAGTTGGTTTTTGTTCCTGAAGTGTCCAGTGCTGAAGCCTGGTGTTGTTCTTTTTGGCAAGTATAATGTTGGCATTGACATTCCCCTTATCGTCGGAAGGGGTAATATAAAGCTCCGTATTTTTGAGCCTGATTAAATATTGATTCTTTTCAACCGGTATAAATTCATATAATTGATTTTTTGCCCCGGCGTTGAAAGGTTGTTCTTCTAAAATAACGCCAGCATTGGTTTCCGCTGATTGAGGTTGTAATGTTTTGCCAGAAAATAAATTGGTCAATGTATAGGTTTGTCCTTCCACCTGTTTAAAACTCCAGGTTACACATTTCCAGTTTACAGGAGAATAGGCAACTACAGGCGTTCCGTTTGTGGTGTTGGCATCTTTTATGCGCAAAACAATGGCTGTTTCAACATTCTTTATGGCAAAAGTGCCTCGTATTTGCTGGGCCGATGCTGCAAGAAAATCTATGAGGCCAATAATTGTCGTAAGAAATTGCCTTTTCATAAAAAAAATTGACCTTGTAAATTGCCATTTTTTCGATAGCTGTAAAAATTTTATTTTCACCGATTATATGCCCCTTTTTTCTAATAATCATATTGCTATTGCCAATCCTGCAGATATTGCCAGTATAAGAATATTGCTCAACAGCGCTTACCGGGGTGAAGAATCTAAAAAAGGCTGGACTACAGAAGCCAATCTGATACAAGGCAATGTAAGAACGGATGATGCTTCTTTACAACAGGTAATGAACCAGCCTGGAAGCGTTTTTCTGAAGTATATTGACGGTGCTCAAAAAATAGTTGGTTGTGTTAACCTGCAACTGCATCATCCCAAAATGTATCTCGGAATGTTTAGTGTATCTCCCGCGTTGCAGGGTGGCGGTATTGGAAAAAAATTATTGCAGGCTGCTGAAGAATATGCAATACACCTACATTGCATTGCGATATATATGTCGGTTATAACTTTGCGGGAGGAACTGATTAACTGGTATAAACGACATGGTTATTGTGATACCGGAAAAAGAATACCTTTTTTAGAAGACGGATTAAGCGGTAAGCATACGCAATTGCTGGAATTTATGGTAATGGAAAAATCCATTTCCTGATTTAGACCTGTACCCTTGTTAAAGTAAACGATATGCATGCTCGACAATTTGTCATTTGGACAATGAAAATAATAACTATTGGTATTTTATTACAGGCTGTATGGATAAATTTTATAGCCAATCCTGAACGTATTTATTTGGCTGCAAAAATACCACCCGCAACATGGAGCAGAGTCAGCTCCGGTATTGCGGAGCTGATTGCTGTTGTGCTCATTTTAATTCCCCGTACTACGGCATGGGGCGCATTGCTCTCCATTGTTACCATGACGGGGATTATTTTTTTTCATCTCACTACACTTGATTTTATATATACTAATAGCGGTTTACTTTTTTATATGAGTATTGTTTGTTGGATTTGCAGCGCTATTCTTTTTATGATATACCGTGCGCAGGTGTTAATGCGCCTTCATAAGATAATTAGTTAAGAAAAGAGCATGTAAATAGATTTATATTTTAGCTTTTATCCTTTTTCCTACATTTATATATCAAACCACTTTGTATGTCTGCTAAAGTTAACTGGAGCGAAGCCATTAAGCCGCTGCTTAAAAAATACAAGAACACCAAACATCCACTTGAGTACAAAAGTATTTACCAGTTGGTTGTGATGGTTGTATTATCCGCACAGGACTCTGATAAAAATATAAACAATCTTGCTCCTAAGCTGTTTGAAACTTTCCCCGATATGCAGGCGCTGTCAAAAGCAACAGAAGAAGATCTCTTCCCTTTTATAAGTAAAGTGCGCAATTTTGGAAACAAATCAAAGTGGTTGGTGGAGATGAGCCGCACTGTAAAAAAGAATAGCAACATACCGGATAATCTGGAGACGCTCACGGCATTGCCCGGCATAGGAAGAAAATCAGCGAATGTAATTTTGCGGGAGTCAGGCAAACCTGTAGAAGGTGTGATTGTAGATTTGCACGTAGTGCGTGTAGCGCCACGATTGGGAATAGCAACCGGAGCCGATCCAAAGAAAATTGAAAAGCAGATTATGGAAGCGCTTCCTCCAGCGCAATGGGATGCGGGGATGGCAATGTCATTTTTAGGGCGGGAAATATGCAGACCTCAGCCAAAGTGCGAAATATGTTTGATGACGCCTGTATGTGATTACTATAAGACTAATGTGAAAGGTTAGCTTCAATATTTGCTGCGATTAACTTAATTCAGATCATATATATCCTTCGCCAGCCTGAATGTATTGCAATGTGCTTCAGTAATAATTTTTACATCCTGCGAATAACCGCCACCCATAGCAACAGTACAGGGAATAGACGCGGATTTTAGATGTTCAAAAACAATACGGTCTCTTTGTTTACAGCCTTCCATAGTAATATTGAGTTTGCCAAACTTATCGGTACTCAGCACATCTACTCCCGAAAGGAAAAAAGCAAAATCGGGTTTTACTTCTTTAATAAGCATAGAAAGGGTTTGTTTCAACAACGGCAGATAAATCGCATCATCGGTTCCATCTTTTAAGCCAATATCAAGATTGCTCTGCTCTTTGTGAAAGGGATAATTGTGTGCTCCATGCATGCTGAATGTAAAAACATTCTTATTGTTTTCAAACAGTTTTGCTGTTCCATTACCCTGGTGTACGTCCAGGTCAACTACCAGTATTTTTTTAGACAAGTTGTGATGTAATAAATAATTAGCCGCTACAGCAAAATCATTCAGCAAACAAAAGCCTTCACCCCTGTCGGCAAACGCGTGATGTGTGCCTCCGGCAACATTTAGCGCTACTCCATTTTTAATGGCTGCGATGCAACAGTCAATCGTGCCCTGAGTAATAACCCATTCCCGGTTGGTTAGTTGGGGTGATTGCGGAAAACCAATGTGGCGTTGCTCCTTAGCACTCAGTGTTTGATTTTTTAATTTATCAACATATACTTCGGTATGGGTCATCAGCACAATAGCATCTGCACAAGGTTGTGGAGAGAACAGATTTTCATTTGTAATTGTGCCTTCGTATAATAATTGTTCCGGAATTAGTTCATATTTCAACATAGGAAACCGATGACCTTCCGGTAGCGGATGAGCGTATACCGGATCATAAGCTATATACAGGTTCGCTGAAGTCATATATCAAATATCTGTAAATAAGCCGGAGAAGCGTATTGCTATTTTATTTTTACTTTTATCTAAATATAAAACGATATGGATGCAGTTGTAAAGATAATTTCAATACAAAAAGTTACCCACGATGTAAAACATTACAGCGTTGAAAAACCGAACGGATATACATTTGAACCAGGACAGGCAACGGAAGTTTCTATTAACCTGGAAAAATGGAAAGAAGAGAGAAGGCCTTTTACCTTTACCAGTCTCAATGAATGGCCACATCTCGAGTTTACCATTAAATCATACAGAGATCACGATGGATTAACCCATGCTTTAGATAAACTAAAAGCCGGCGACGAACTGATCCTTCGGGATGTATGGGGCGCTATCACTTACAAAGGCGAAGGCTATTTTATAGCGGGGGGTGCAGGTATTACGCCATTTATCGCTATATTCCGCAAACTGTATAAAGAAAAGAAAATAGGTACAAACGAATTGTTCTTTTCAAACAAAACCAGTGATGATATTATACTGGAAGAAGAGCTGGTGGAAATGCTGGGAGATAAAGCGCATTTTATTGTAACCAAAGAAAGTAACACTATTTATGAAAGCAGTCGCATTGACAAAGATTTCCTGTTGAAAAATATAAAAGATTTTTCCAGGCCATTTTATATATGTGGGCCTGATAAAATGGTAGAAGAAATAAGTGGTATATTGAAAGAGCTGGGCGCTGATCCTGATTCGGTTGTTTTTGAAAAATAATTACATCCGGTTTATTCTAAAAACATTTCCATGTATAAATCACTGTTTGTTCTGTTACTGTTGTTGCAGGTAAAAACTTTTGCTCAGCAACAGGAAGAAAAGTATGCTATAGATTCGGCTTCCATAGAACAAGCGGGTGTGCCTAAGGGCGAGTTGATAAAACGTGTATTTGATAAATCAACGATTTTTCCGGGTACAACCAGGGAATATTGGATATATGTTCCTGCGCAGTATGATCCTGGCAAACCCGCCTGCGTGTATATAAACCAGGATGGCATTCAATGGAAAGCGCCTGCAGTTTTTGATAATCTTATTTATAAAAAGGAAATGCCTGTAACTATCGGTGTTTTTGTTACGCCAGGCAAGATATTGGCTGCTGATGAAAAAACAGCGTTAGACAGGTACAACAGGAGTTTTGAATATGATGGACTTGGCGATGCATATGCAAGGTTTATTACAGAAGAAATATTGCCTGAAGTGGAGAAACAAAAAACCAATGATGGGCGGGCAATTGTATTGTCTAAAAATGGCAATGATCGTGCTATTGGCGGATCAAGCAGTGGTGCAGTTTGTGCCTTTACCGCGGCATGGGAACGCCCCGATGCATTTTCAAGAGTATTCAGCGCTATAGGAACTTACGTAGGTTTGCGGGGTGCTGACAGATACCCTACCCTTATACGTAAGTATGCGCCCAAACCTATCCGTGTTTTTTTACAGGATGGTGCTAATGACCTTAATATATATGGTGGCGACTGGTGGAAGGCGAATGAAATGATGGAGCGTTCACTTGCGTTTGCGGGATATGAGGTGGAACATGTATGGGGCAACGGAGGGCACAACGGTAACCAGGGAACTGCGGTGTTTGCCCGGGCTATGCGTTGGTTGTGGAAAGATTGGCCGAAAGCTGTAGCTGCAGGACCTTCAAAAAATCAATTCCTAAGCGACATATTGATTCCCGGTGAAGATTGGGAATTGGTGGCAAAGGGATACCAGTTTACGGAAGGCGTTATTGCCAATGCTGCAGGTGAGGTGTATTACCAGGATATTCCAACATCAAAAACATATAAAGTTGATGTTGATGGAAAGATAACCACGCTTGCGCTGAATGCACATAAAAGTAGTGGTACTGCTTTTGGAGCCGATGGAAAACGATATGTGGTGGCAGGAGAAACCAAACAGATATTGCGTTACGATGCGCAGGATAAATCTGTCGTAATCGCGGATAATATAGCAGGCAATGATTTAGCGGTAGCCTATAACGGTAATATTTATGTAACCGTGCCGGATGGTAGAGAAAAGCCCGGCAAGATTTATCTCATTAAACCCGGTGGTAAAAAAATAGTAGTGGATGAAGGTTTGAAATTTCCTAATGGCGTAACACTTACTCCCGATCAAACTCAACTATATGCTGCAGAATCCGGCTCGCACTGGATATGGATATATTCTATTAAACCCGATGGCACACTGCAGAACAAACAGCGCTATGGCTGGCTGCATACGCCTGATGAGGAGGAAGATGCCTGGAGTGATGGATTAAAATGTGATACTGCGGGAAGAGTATATGTAGCTACGGGAATGGGCATACAGGTAATGGACCAACTGGGAAGGGTAAACGCTATTCTGCCTTTGCCTTCCGGACAACCTTCTAATTGCGGTTTTGGTGGAAAGGATTTTGATATCTTATATGTAACCTGTGGTGACAAAGTGTATCGTAGAAAATTAAAAACACGCGGAGTTAACACTTTTGAGCTTACTGTTAAGCCGGTGACTCCGAGGCTTTAAATGGAAGTATATCGGCAAAGGCTACTTTCATTGCTTAAATCAGCCTAATTTCTTATATTTGATTATGCCTGCACAAGAACAATCTTCAAAATTATCTAATCTTCAACTCGAATTATTGAAAATTTTTTCAAGAAACATTCCTGATGAACAATTATATGAAATAAAAGGAATACTCTCGCGGTATTTTGCAGATAAAGCATCGGATGAGTTTGAAAAATTAGCGGAACAACGTGGATGGACTGCCGATACTTACAGAAGCTGGTCCAACGAACACAACAGATCTTCCCCCAAATAAATGAAAATTGTTTTAGATACTAACATCCTGATTGCTTCTTTAGGTAAAAAATCGCCATATAGAAAGATTTTTGATTCGTTTATTAATGGCAATTTCGATCTTTTACTTAGCAACGATGTATTGCTTGAGTATCTGGAAATAATTCAAGATAAAACCAATGCTGTTGTTGCAGAGAATATTATCATGTCGATTTTGAGTGCTGATAATATTAAGTTACAAGAGATTTTCTTTCGCTGGAGCCTTATTGAGCATGATAAAGATGATAACAAGTTTGCGGATCTGGCAGTAGCAGGAAATGCTGATTTTCTTGTAAGTAATGACTCGCATTTTAATGTTATCAAACTAATTGAATTTCCTCCAATACACGTTGTTTCGGGAGAAGAATTTTTGAAGAGATTACCATAACCTCTCCGGACAGTTGCGATTTTACGCTTCAACAAACTGTATATTTGTTCTTCCTGTAAAACTGCATGCATGAATTTTCTTTCGGCTCACTCCCTTACTGACTGGATCTTATTATCTCTGGCAGCGTTATTTATCGGGCTTTCCAAGGCGGGGCTAAAAGGTATAGACATGCTGAATGTTACCATAATGGCCATTGTGCTCGGCAGCAAAGCTTCAACAGGAATGGTTTTGCCTTTGTTGTGTGTAGGCGATATTATGGCAGTAATCTATTATCATCGTCATGCGCAATGGGCACATTTCTGGAAACTGATTCCGTGGATGGCTGTTGGAATACTTGTAGGTGTTTTTGTGGGTAAGGATATGAATGAAGTATACTTCCGGAAGATTATGGCGGTGATTATTATTCTTACCGTTGTGATTATGCTTTATATGGAAATACGCAAAACGCTCGTAGTGCCTTCTAATATCTGGTTTGTATCAGGCATGGGATTAATATCTGGCTTTACTACTATGCTTGGTAATCTGGCAGGGGCTTTCTCCAATATTTATTTCCTTGCAATGCGTTTAACCAAAAACGATTTTATCGGAACCGCGGCATGGGTTTTTCTTGCCATCAATCTTTTTAAACTTCCGTTCCAGATCTTTTTCTGGAAAAATATTAATACATCTACATTAAGTACAGATGCGGTGGTTGTGCCGGCATTGGTATTAGGTTTTTGGGCTGGCGTTAAAATTGTAGCTGTTATAAAAGACGACAGTTATCGCAAAATCATCATTGTACTCACATTTATCGGAGCCATGTTTATCTTTTTAAAGTAAACTATCAAATAGTCAGATCGCTTCATAACAACCGCCCTGGATTTTGCATTCCTTCCTTATATCTTTTGCCTTAAGCCCTATACCCTGTGCCTAATAAAAAAGCCACAGCAATGCAAAGTGTATACATCACTGTGGCGGGCATAATAAGCGTAACTTTATTTTTTCGCTTTATCTGCAGGCATTAGTATTGCCGTAAATTTATTTTTTCCATTCAGTAACAATTTAGCCGCATCCTGCACATCCTTAACAGTAAGCTTATCCACATAGGTTTCAAAATTCACAAACCGGTTAATATCCTGTCCTTCTGTTTTTGAAGCCAGTAAATTACTAAGCCATGGTCCGTTTTGTTTGATCTGTTCTTTGTGCGATTCTCTCCATTGTTGTTTCACTTTATTAAGATTTTTTTCGGAAGGACCGGTTTTGATGATGCTGTTAATTTCCTGTTGCATGGCAGCTAACAACGTATCAACCTTTTCAGGACCACATGGCAATTGCACAATGAACTGATAAGATGGATAAGGCACTTTTTCTAATCCTCCATATATGCCCCCGCCATATATGCCTTGTATTTTTTCGCGCAACTCTTCAATAATTCTTATGTTCAATACCTCTGTTACGGCGCTGGCTTTAAAAGCAAGGTCTTCATTGTATGGAACTTCTCCTGAATAAAAAGAAAGGATCATACTCTTTTGTTCAGCACCTTTATAAATTTCCAATTTTTTTGTTCCTGTAATGGGGCGTAACTTCCTGTCTACGTAATTGAATTTTTTACCTTTCACAGGCAGGCTGGCAATATAGGTTTCAATTAAAGGAACAATCTGATCTTCTTTGAAGCTGCCTGTAAATACAAAATGTAATCCACTTGCATCTCTGAATCGTTCATTATAAATAGCGATTACCCTGTCCGCATTAATACTGTCGAAAAAAGCAGCTTTTGGTACATTGATTGGCGTAAGCGGACTATTGTGGTACCATGTCTTCATAACAGTGTCAAAAAATACCGCTTCGGGGTTAGCGCCAAGCATAGCAAGCTGTGCCTTATTTTTTTGAACAAAAGATTTGAAAAGGCTGGTATCTTTTCTGGCACTGGTTAATTTTAAATAAGCCAGTTGAAACATGGTTTCAAGGTCCTTAATGGTAGCGCTTCCGTTTATCCCTTCTGAAGTAGCGCCTATAAATGGTGAAGCTGTAATAGATTTTCCGGCCAATGCTTTTTGCAGATCAGTAGGAGAGAAGCTGCCATAACCCATAGCGCCTATAACGCCTGCGGCGTAATTTGCATTATATTTATCCTTGAGCTCATAATTACTGGTACCTCCATATCGCGAAGCCCCCATGAGTATTTCATTGTCTTTAAAATCTGTTGACTTAAGCGTTACGGTAATACCGTTAGACAAACCAAGTTCTGTAGTACCAAGCGCCGCATTATTCTTTTTGCTTATTACTTTTCCTGCAACAGGTTTTACTGCCAGTAAATCAGCCGCAATAACTTTTTCTTCGTAAGGTTTTACATCTGCCTTTTCGGCCACGGCTATGGTGTTCAGTAAATCGGAAGGAGCGGGTAATTTTATATCTGCTTTTTCTGGCCCGGTTATGTAAGCAAATATATTTTGTTCACCCTTTATCTTGTCGGTTATCTTGCTTACGTCAGTCAATGTAATAGCAGGCACAATCTGTTTCACTAATTCATATTCAGTGCTTATGCCGGGTATAGGCGATTGTTCTAAAAAATGTTCAATGTATTCTTCTACAAAATTGGCTGATTCAGTTTTATTGCGATTATTATAAGCACGTTCATAAGCAGCCATTGTATTCTTTTTGGCTCTTTCCAGTTCGGGCTCCGTAAAACCGAATCTTTTTACTTTTTCAATTTCTTCCACAATAGCTTTTACCGCGTTTGAAGGCTCTTTGTCTCCTGATCCTACATATACTTCAAAGTTTTCGTAGCCTCTTGCAAAACCACTGAACTGTGCGCCGCCATATACAAAAGGTGGGTTTTCCTGTTGGGTAAGCTCCTGCAATCTTTTGTTGAGCATGCTTGTAAATAAAGACTTCACAATATTCTTTGCATAGTCAGCATTTGTAACAGGCGCACTGTTTTTATAAGCGGGATATTCTATTACAGCATCATAATTTGTCGCTTCTTTATCGGTTACTACCAACGCGTCATTCTCTGTATATGGCGGAACCACCGCTTCCTTGCGTTCAGGCGAGTTTTCCGGATTGGTTAAGCTGCTGAAATGTTTTTTTATCATGGCTTCAGCATCGGCTTTCTTAATATCACCCACCACTATTACCGCCATAAGGTTTGGTCTGTACCATGTTTTATAAAAACGTTTAATAGCTTCGTATTTAAACGTTTTTATAATGCTATCCTTTCCAATAGGTAAACGTTCGGCATACAATGATCCCTTTAATAATTTCGGCAATACTTTTTTGAACATTCTCTCTTCAGCACCTTTGCCCAGCCTGCTTTCTTCCAATATTATCGGGCGTTCATTGTCTATGTCATCATTGAGATAAGTAACATTGTGCGCCCAATCTTCCAGCACCTGGAAACCCTTTTCAATATTTTGTGGTTTATCTGTAGGTATAGGTAATATATAAATGGTTTGGTTAAAATTGGTATTGGCATTAAGGTCATTTCCAAAACCAACACCTATATCCTGCAAAAAGGAAACGATATCATTTTTTTTAAAATTTTTGGTGCCGTTAAATGCCATGTGCTCTGCCATATGTGCAAGTCCGGATTGATCATCATCTTCATTTATAGAGCCGGCATTTACTACCAGTCTTAACTCTACTTTTTGTTCCGGTTTGCCATTAGTCCGGATGTAGTAAGTTAATCCGTTTGGTAATTTGCCGATGGTTACACTGCTGTCTACTGTAAGTTTGTCGTTTGTATTAATCTGAGCCTGGAGATTGGCGAGGCTGATACAGGCTATAGCCATCAACAAGGTGTTCTTCATTACATATCTTCTGCGCATAGGTGTAATTGTTTTGAGCAAAAGTATATAAATAAGAAGTACAGCTACTACCGCTTATACATTTGGTTTATACCCGAATAGTGGTATTCCGTAAAGTTTATAGCGACAGTTTACCCTGGTAAAAATCAAGAATCCTGGTGCGGAAGATATATTCATACCAGGTTTGCGTAAGATTAAGCCGTGCCCTGTCGTAGTAGTTTTTTGTAAGCAGGTATTCTGTTGATACGATGGTACCAAGGTTAAAACGTATTTCTGCTGATCTGAAAGATTCTTTGTATTGCATCACCTGATCCTGTAATACTTTGTAACGTTCATAAGCAGATTCCATATCCTGGTGGGCTTTTTCAATGCTTTGTTTTAATACCAGTTTAGTATTATCAGCTTCATATAACGCGTATTTAGCATTAAGCTTTGCTTTTTTTACATTGGTAGTAACCTGCAGGTTATTAAAAATCGGCACCGACAAACTCAACCCAAAATAAGTGCCCAGGTTGTTTTTCATCTGGGTATTGTATGATATTTTTCTAGGGTCATAATTCTGTTGTGATGTGAAAACCGGATTTTTTATACTATTAATAGTCACGTAATCGCCGGTGGCTACCTCTGTAACTGTTGTGGGCGTAAGCGAATTGGATACACTGGAGTAATTACTGCCAAGATTACCATTAGCGCTCAAAGTTGGAAAGTAATTGCCTTTAGCAACACCTATGGCTTTATTGGCGCTTTGTACACGAAGATCTACCGCTTTTACAAGCGCCAGTTTTTGTAATGAAGCATCATATACCTGTTGAGCGCTCACAGGATATATTTCAAGCAGTTCAGCTTCCGAAAGCCTCTCGAGCTTCATGTTTTTATCGTAAGGGATATTCATTAGCTGAGCCAGATTAAGTTTAGCAGTTTGTAAAGCATTGTAATTGGTTATAATGCTCAATTCGTCACTTGCCAGTTGTCCCTTAAGGTCAGACAGAATGTAGCTTCCTTTAGCTCCAGTAGTTACCAGCACAGTAGTACGCTCTACCTGTTTCCGGGTTACTTCTGCCTGCTCCGACATAATACGCCAGGTATCTTCGTTATTTAATACGGTTAGGTAAGCTAATATTACATCAAGCGTAAGTTTGTCTTTAGATTGTTGCCATTCCATTTCACTGGCATGATAAGCATAACCGGTTTGCCTGATGAGATTCTGAAGCTGCAGTCCGCTGAACAAAATAAGGCCGGCATTGGCACCTATGTTGGCTGAATTAAAACGCTGATCAATATAGCTGTTGGTAAACGGATCAATGGCACGTCCCTGGTTAATGCCGTAACCCCAGTTGGCATTGAGGTTAGGCAGTAAGTTAGCTTTTGCTTTTTGAAAATCTGCTTTTGCTGATTCCGTCAGTAATCCCTGTTGTTTAACCGGTATATTATTGCTGAGCGCTGTTTCAACGCATTGTTTAAGCGAAAGCAAGCCGCCGTCGCCACGAGTACTATCCGTTTGAGCCCATCCCTGTATGGTTATTAAACCCATCAACAAACACCACACTATTCCTTTTTTTACCTTTTGCATTTTCTATCTGTAATTTATTTGAATGCCTTTTATATTGCTTATCCTGTACTTATTTTCTCTACCGTGAGTCTGACCTTCGGTACCGACCTCTATACTCATGCTTATTCCACTATTTTTCCATCCAGCAGGTTAATAATTCTTGATCCATATTCCGCGTTTTTTTCAGAATGGGTTACCTGAATAATGGTTACTCCGTCTTCTTTATTCAATTTTCTAAACAACTCCATAATATCTTGTCCCTGCTTTGAGTTAAGATTGCCTGTAGGTTCATCTGCCAGCAATAATTTTGGTTTGGCTACCAAAGCTCTTGCAATACCTACCAATTGTTGTTGCCCCCCCGAAAGCTGGGTGGGAAAAAGGTCTTTTTTACCAACGATCTGGAAACGGTCTATTGCATCTGCTACTATGGCTTTGCGTTCAGAAGATTTTATGTCCTGGTATATAAGCGGTGTTTCAATGTTTTCATACACCGTTAATTCGTCTATGAGGTGGTAAGCCTGGAATACAAATCCTATATATTTTTTGTACAACTGTGATCTTTGTTTTTCCTTCATCAGGTGTACGGCTTCTCCCATAAAATAATGATACCCTTCGGTAGGATCATCCAGCATACCAATAATGTTCAGCAATGTTGATTTACCGGAGCCCGAAGGTCCCATAACCGACACGAATTCACCTTCGTTTATTTTGCAGTTAACGTCTTTAAGAATATAGGTTTTATTCCCCCCTATATTTACCGATTTTGAGATATTTTTTAGTTCTATCATGTGTTGATTTTTTTGATAAAGTGAACTATGAGCCCTGCAAAGATGCATAACGCTCCACTTTTATCCATTTTCGTTATCCCCTTTGTATAAAATCAATGCCATACATTGAGTTGTTTGATAATCAATCTATTGAAAATGGTTTCCGGTTTATTACTGTTCGCTTTTGATACACTGTAAGTATGATTATGATACAGGTTGAAGTGGATAATATTTATTCTCTGCCCAGCACATTGCCAAAACTATTTTATACTAATTCTTATATCTTCACGCCTTGATTTAACCTTGCCAAATATTTAAAATTATGGATGTAAAGATTGCTACGGAAAAATGGGGAGTGGTAGATGGTAAAGAAGTGTTTCAATT
>JBGALP010000075.1:0-19037 GCA_044223805.1 Agriterribacter sp. | reverse complement strand
TTTGATCAGCGACTACATTTTTTAAAGTTTGTTTTTTACCACCGGGCCATTTAATCAATATAGAATCAATCGAGCGTATGCTATCCAGTCCAAAATGCGGATTAAGTTGAATGGTAGAAAGATAACCGCGATAGGGTGTTTGCTCATATACCTGTTGATGAGCGCCATAATACAATTCAATCCATGTGCCTAATCCATTAATGTTTGGAGCCTCTCCTTTTAATTGTACAGATAAGTAATGTTTGGTGTGCTTATTATTTTGAAGTGTATTTTCATAAACTGAAGCTGCATCATTGATGTTATTTACAATTATGTCCATATCGCCGTCATTATCAAGGTCGGCATAAGCTGCCCCATTGGCAAATGAGGTATTGCTGAATCCCCATGGTTGTGAAACATCTGTAAAGCGGCAATCGCCCGTATTGCGGAAAGCATAGTTGTGCAACTTAACCTGTGGTATTTGTGCTAAGGTATTTTCCTGCGTTGCCATAGGTGTTGGTTCTTTGCGGTAAGCAATGAAATCATGATCTGTCACATCCCTTGGAAAACCATTGGTAACAACAATGTCGCGCAAACCATCATTATCAAAATCAGCCACCAGCGGCGTCCAGCTCCAATCGGTTTCTGCTATGCCTGAATAAAAGCCGATATCACCAAAAACAGGATCTCCAATAGAATCATTATTGTTTATTCTTGGTCCCTGGTTAATCTGTAATGTATTTCTTACATATTGATATTGGTATTTAAAAAAATCGTTGAGCTGAAAAGACTGGTAACTGTTTGAGCCGAGCATCATTTTTTTGCGATAATTATCTTCGGGATTCATATCAAGCTCTACAATGTCAGCCAGTCCATCGTTATTGATGTCAATAATATCCTGCCCCATTCCATTAGCAGAAGTATGTTTTAAATAAGTAGCCGCTTTGTCAGTAAAAGTGCCATCGTGGTTATTAATGTATAAAAGATCATTAGCTATAAAATCATTGGTTACAAAAATGTCTTTCCAGCCGTCTTTATTAATATCAGCAATATTCACTCCATGCCCATAGCCTTCAATGGTAAGCCCGGCTTGCTTTGTAACATTTGTAAACACAGGATGTTTTGAAGCGCTGTCATAATCGTTTCTATACAATCTGCCTGTGCTGGGGAAGGAGCCATCTGTAATTTTTTCTTTGAAAATGGAGGGATTTACAGTAGGCAGAATCTGGTTAACCACTAAGTACACATCAAGGTCTCCATCATTATCATAATCAAAAAAGCTGGCCATCGTGGTGTGGGTAGTATCATCTAAACCATAGGCGTCCGCCATTTCTTTAAAAGCAGGTAACCCTTTTTTGTCTGTACCTTGATTAATATATAATAGGTTCCTTCTTTTATCCGGATTTTTATCCATTGAAGCGCAAACATACATATCCATCCAACCATCATTATTAATATCTATCACCGATACTCCTCTGCACCATTTGCCGTTTCCGGTTACGCCTGCACTGGTGGTAATATCTTCAAAAGCCATTTTTCCTTTATTAAGATATAATGTATTCGGCACCATATTTCCAGTGAAGTAAATGTCCTGCAATCCATCATTATTAAAATCGCCAATACCCACACCTCCGCCGTTATAAATATTGGTAACATCAATGGGATTAATAGAATCTGTTTCTACTATAGTGTTGTTGAATGTTATTCCTGATTGAGTAGAAGGAATCAATTGGAACAACGCTGTTTTGGGTTTGCAGGATATAATAAAAAAGCATAGTACTATAAAACAGTTCAACCGGAACATCTTTGGTTTCATACGTGCATCATTCTTTATGGCGCTATCAAAAGCAGAGCCGTTTGCATAGAGGCTACGGATAGATGCGTTTGCAGCATGCTGGTAAAAATAGAATAAAAAATATTGGCAATTACAATTTTTACCTATATTTGATTTATGTATGAATGTAGATACATAGTTACATATGCTCTGTAACCCATGATTATCTCTTTTATGCTGGATTGATTGCATCGTGAAAATACCCTCAGGAAAAAATTATCTGTACAATAGATGGGTTTGATAAAAGTTGAGTGCTGATATAGTATCGAAAGTTATTATACAATATAGCGCATTGATCAAGCTTTTTAAAAGAACAGAACTCCAAACATGGAAAAAATAAACAGCCCTTAAGATCATTTCCCAAAAATGATGATCAGGTTATTATTACCTGCCATAGAAATTAACTATCTCCTCTATTTTTAAAAATTAATTGCTTGATATGAATTCAAAACTGCTGCCAGGCATTTGGTATCTTGCCAAATGTGCTCTTTGTGGGTTTGTTTTTACATGTATCGTTTGCGCTGATGTGCGGGCAAATGATGGAACTCCAAAAGAAAATATTACAGGTGCACATGCCTTCTCTGTTAAATCGCATTACAACTTCCAGGACACTGTTATTAACGGGAAAATTACAGACGATAAGGGCGTTGGTATACCCAATGCTAATGTAATGGAACGTGGTACCAAAAACGGTGTGGTGTCTGATGCGGAAGGAAATTATTCTATCAAAGTAAAAAACAATAAGAGCGTACTGATTATATCTTCAGTGGGCTATGGTGTTAAAGAAGTAGCTGCGTCGCTGGCGAATAACGGCGTGCAGTTGGAATCGCTTTCAAAAAGCCTGGAAGATGTAGTGGTGGTTGGTTATGGTACACAAAAAAGATCAGAGCTTACTAACGCGGTGGTACAAACCACGGGCGCTGAAGTAAAAAAATCTACCAATCTTTCTGTGTCTAACTCTTTAGCAGGAAGGTTACCTGGTTTGTATGTATCGCAACAAAGCGCCGCTCCTGGTTTTGACGATGCGCAAATTCTGGTGCGTGGCGCCAAAACTTACCGCAACACTTCCGCGTTAATTGTAATTGATGGTGTGGCCAATGCCGATCCTGATGGATTGAACAGGCTTGATCCAAATGACATTGAATCTATTTCTGTATTGAAAGATGCTTCCGCCGCTATTTACGGAGCACAGTCTGCAGGTGGTGTTATATTGGTTACTACTAAAAGGGGTAAATCAGGTAAAGCCGCTTTTGATTTTACAAGTAATTTTTCATGGCAGTCGCCAAGCATGAAAGTAAAATCGGCAGATGTATTTCAATATATAAACACAGTTAATAATAGGGATTTATTAGACAACAAACCTGTAACCTTTCCACAGGAAGTAACAGACGCGTTCAAGAATGGAACAAGAAGAGCTGAGAATTGGTACAACGCATTGGTTGATCCACCTGCTCCATTAAACCGTCAGTCTATTACAATGCGGGGCGGTACAGATAAAATAAGATATTTCGTTTCGCTAGGCACCGCTTACCAGGGCGGCATTATGCGTGGTGATGATAAGACTAAAGTAAAACAGTATAATTTAAGGAGCAATATTGATGTAAATGTTACCAGCAATTTTGAAGTAGGTCTCGATCTTTCAGGTCGTGAAAAATATACAGAGCTGCCTCAGAGTGGTCCCGGTGGAGATGTTGGTGCTTTTGCAAGTGTAAGCCCATTGCAGGAAGCCTATATCTACGGAGATTACCGATATCCGGGCGAAGGCTGGTCGCATCTGAATCCTGTAGCAAGATTGTTGAGCCCTGGTTACAGAAAATACAGGGGTGATGTATTAAGTGCTACGGGACGGTTTAAATGGAGCATCCCTTACGTAAACGGCTTAGTGCTGGAAGGATTTTCTTCGATTGTGAAAGGGTACGAATTCCGTAAGGTATTTAACTACGTATGGCCTTATTGGGAAAGAGATCCCAATAATCCTGGTCAAGTTGTAAAAAAGCAATCCAGAACCGTAGAAGATATCGGTTTAAGAGAGGATTATTACCAGAGTCAAAGAATTACGAACAACATCAAATTGTCTTATAGCACTACCATAGCCAAAAATCATAAGATTACAGCATTTGTGGCATATGAGCAGATGCAATATNGAAGGATTTTCTTCGATTGTGAAAGGGTACGAATTCCGTAAGGTATTTAACTATGTATGGCCTTATTGGGAAAGGGACCCCAACAATCCCGGCGGAGTTGTAAAGAAACAATCAAGAACAGTGGAGGATATCGGTTTAAGAGAGGATTATTACCAGAGTCAAAGAATTACGAACAACATCAAATTGTCTTATAGCACTACCATAGCCAAAAATCATAAGATTACAGCATTTGTGGCATATGAGCAGATGCAATATAGAGAGGATACACTCTGGTATCAACGACTTGGATATGATTCTCCTTTAATTGATCAACTTTTTGCGGGTAGCCCTGACCGTAATAACTGGAACGGAAACGGTGTACCTGGCGAAAATGCCCGTCGCAATTATTTTGGAAGATTAAGCTATGATTTCAAGAGTAAATATTTGCTTGGCTTCAGTGCCAGGTACGATGGTTCTACTATTTTCCCCAAAGGAAAACAATATGGTTTTTTCCCGCAGGCTTCAGCAGCATGGGTATTGAGCAAAGAATCTTTTATACCACAGAATATATTCAGCAACTTTAAAATCAGGGCGTCATGGGGTCAGTTAGGTAACGATAGGGTTAATCCCTTCCAATACCTCGCAAGGTTTGCTTATGGTGCAGGATGGGTTGTGAATGGTGCTGATGTAAGAGGTTTAACACAGGTGGTGGAACCTAATCCAAATATTACCTGGGAGGTTACCGAATCTACAGATCTGGGCTTGGAATTAGGTTTCATGGATAACAGGCTTACATTTGAACTCGACCTGTATAAAAACAGAACATCTAACATTTTAGGAAGGCGACAGGCTTCTATACCTGGTTATACCGGACTGGTATTGCCTGATGAAAATATTGGATTGATGGATAATAAAGGTTTCGAGGTACAGGCCGGCTACAGACATACATTTGGTAGAGTTAACGCGAGAGTAAATGCCAATTTGAGTTATACACAAAACAAGATTGTTTATTTTGATGAAACACCGCAAGCTGAACCTTACCAGAAACTGGAGGGTCAGCCACTGGGTTCAGGTCTTCTGTATAAAGCCATAGGTATTTACAGAACGCAGGATGATTTAACCAAATATCCAAGCTACCCTGGTGCCACTGTTGGTGGACTCATTTTTGCTGATTTAAATAATGATGGAGCGATAGACAGTAAGGATCAGTATATGTTCAATACAACGGTAAATGCTGGTGCTGTTATGCCTAGAATGCAGTATGGATTAAGCTTTGGAGTTGATTATAAGTCATTTGACCTTTCTATTTTATTTGCGGGACAAAGCGGAGCGAAATGGAGAATGAGCAATGGCTTTAACTCCGGCGCTAATGGTAATGGATTGGAATATGTGGCATTAAACAGCTTCACATTGGACAATACCAATGCGATACTTCCAATGATATCTCCCAACGGATTTGCAGCAAGTAATAGTGATTTTTATTATCACACTTCTACCTGGCTTCGTTTAAAAAACGCACAACTCGGTTATACTCTTCCTGCAAATCTGGTTTCAAGAGCTAAGATCGCAGCATTAAGACTATATGTATCTGGAGACAATCTGCTGATGGTTTTCAATAATCTTAAAAAATACGGAGCAGGCGATCCCGAAGTTGGTCCTCAAACAGGTAACGGTGGTGTATACCCTATTATGAGAACAGTTAGCGTTGGTCTTAATATCACTTTTTAATACTAGTCATATGAAATACTTAAATATAAATAAAAGGATGAAAAGATCGGTGGCCCTGCCCTTGATCTGTATTATCAGCATTCTTTCCTGTAACAGAGATCTTTTGGATAAAAAACCTTTGGATGCTATATCCGAAGATGCGGTTTTTAATGATCCTGTTTTTCTACAGAATTACGTGTACAATATTTACAACGGCATTAAACCACCATGGAGGCCAGGTAGTGGTGGTTATGAAACGCTTACTGATGTAGCCGTTTCACAACCTGAAACACACGACAGGTCAGCGGGTATAAGGGAATATGTACAGGGTATTATTACTCCTGATAATGTTAAAGACCTTACCGGCGAATTCTGGAATGACGAGTACAGCTATATCAGGAAAGCGAATATCTTTTTTGAAAAAACAGAAACCTCAGATATTGCCCAAGAGAAACTTGATGGAATGAAGGGAGAAGTACATTTCCTTAGGGCGTGGATGTATTTTGATCTTATCCGAACTTACGGAGGCGTGCCTATTATTACCAAAAGCTTTAAGCTGGATGACAAAAGTTTTGATACACCAAGAAATACGTATGATGAGTGTGTGCAGTTTGTATTATCAGAATGTGATGCAGCAATAGGTTTGCTGGATGGTGTAGCTGTAAACGAAGGCAAGATCAGTAAGAATGCAGTGCTGGCATTGAAAGCAAGAATGTTGCTGTATGCAGCAAGCCCGTTAAATAATCCTACCAACGATCAGGCTAAATGGCAGGCGGCTG
The DNA here is from genome assembly GCA_044223805.1 of Agriterribacter sp. Lineage (GTDB taxonomy): Bacteria > Bacteroidota > Bacteroidia > Chitinophagales > Chitinophagaceae > Agriterribacter. Next base: position 12,615 of record JBGALP010000075.1, on the reverse strand, counting down.
CAACGGCTACAAAAGCGGTTATAGATGCAGGTTATACACTACATCCCACCACTTCAGATCTTTTTACAAAACCATTAAAAGGAGATGAAACCATTTTTGGTAAATCATATACGCCTGCTACCAGAATTCCTGATTGGGGATACAACTATGATTATTGGCCTGCAGGTTTTGATGCAAGGCAGCGTGTAGTGCCTACGCAAACTTTTATCAATATGTACCAGATGACCAATGGGGAATATCCATACCTGGCAGATGGTATTACGGTAAATCCTGCTTCCGGGTACGATCCGCAGAAACCTAATTTAAACAGGGATCCAAGATATTATAATGATATTCTTTACCCGGGTGCTGGTCCTGTATTTATCCAGGATGGTTCAAAAACTACACACAGGGTATATGAATATTGGGAAGATGCCAATCCTAATCCGGATAATGCAGCGCCATATGCCAATCCTAATAAAACTGATCCTGAGAATGGAATGACCTTATATGATTTTGGCAGAGATTCAAAAACATATTGGGTTAAAGGCTTAACACCTTTCCATTGGAGAGTGCAAACAGGGTATACTTTCAGAAGATTACTGGATTTTGACGGACCACGTGCAAGTTTTGATTTTAATTATAACCAGGTTACCGTGTTCATGCGTTTAACCGAGTTCTATCTTAATTATGCAGAAATCCAGATAGCGCTAGGTCATGAAGATAGCGCCCGTAAGTATATCAACCTGGTAAGGAAGAGACCATCCACCAACATGCCTGATATTACTTCTTCGGGTGCTGATTTGGTGAGAGACTACAGAAGTGAAAGAGCAATTGAACTTCACCTGGAAGATCAAAGGTTTTACGATATTATGCGTTGGAAGGCCGCACCTGGCATGGTTGATATCCCAATTCGTGGGTTAACCAGTGTTAAGATGGATTGGACGGGAGCACAAGCTGGTGATCTTGTAGGAAAATTATCTTACGTATATGGTGTGATTCCTGAGGCCGAAACAAGGGCGACATGGAAAGGGGATTTTTATTACCTGTTTCCTATTCCAAATGATGAGATCAGGAAGAGTAATAATTCGTTGCAGCAAAATCCCGGATACTAAGGGAACTAATATTCTTTGGGGTTATTTATTTTATATTTTGGTTTTGACAGTAATAGTAATGGCAGGGAAACCTGCCATTATCTTTTTGTATCTATTTTAAAGGAAAATAATAAACTCAGTCTTTTGACCACAAACATGCTGCGCCAATCAATGCGGCCTGTTCACCTAATGTAGCTTTAACTAACGCGCAGTTGTGTCCATGTTTTTGCAGCCACTGCCTTGATTCATTTATGAAGAGATCCCATGCATTAGCTATATTGCCACCTATAACAATTTTTTCAGGGAAAGCATGGTGAAAACGGTTTACCAGCACTTCCCCTAAAGTAGCGCCAAACGCTTTAAACATTTCCATTACCTTTTCGTCGGTTTCTGCCTTTACTGCTAACTCTTTTACACCGGTAACGGTTTCGTTTGTTCTGTTGCGATGTGTATTTACAAACCAACGGGATGATACATATTCTTCTGCCCTGCTTTCTCTAAATGGAAAACGCCAGAGCTCGCAGTCTTCAAATTTTTCGCCATCGTAAATAGATGAGCCCAATCCTGTACCCAATGTTAGCCCTACAAGATGATTACAATTTTTGCCGGCACCAGCATTTGCTTCACCGGCCAGAAAAGCCGATGCATCATTCATCATGCGGATATGTTGAGGTGAAATATGTAATGCTTTTGCAAGCAATACTTTTACATTTAAACCGTATAGTGATTCATATTTGTGTAACCCCTGTATACCTTGATGCCCTGCTCGTAATCAAACGGGCCGGGCATTGCAATACCAATATGCCCCATTTTTTCCTGGTGCTTATTAACGCAATCGCTAATGATTTTTGCCCAGGCCTCAATAATATTATCAGGGCTTTGAGACGGATCAATATGATCGCGTACATAAGTATGTTGTAAAACCTGCTTATCGTGTATGTTAACAACACAGGCTGTGATATGCGATCCGCCTATATCAACTCCAATAACCGTGTCTTTCATAATGCTTGCTATTTATACCTGAGTTTTATAAAACGTGGACGGTAAAATTGAGGAAATTTTTTTATATCGTTAGTATAGTCAAAAGAGTTGATATTGTAACTGATCAACAATTCACCAGGCTGAGAGAGTACAGGATGCGCCTTGGCGTTATATGAAATAAAATTGCGGGAATCTTTCAGATCAGCTTTGGTATCATATACGTCTACTATATCCCCAAAAGGCCCCACAGGAGAGCTGCCTATGCGCAACGCAATAACGGAACTCAATGCATCTTTTTGAAATACCATTACATAACGGTTTTTTTTAATGGCTGTTATACTGAATTCATTGGAGGCATGATCTGCTATGGGTTTAATGGCGTTAATATCGCTGGTCCATTTGCTGCCATTCCAAAACACCCAGTGATCAAACTGCTCAACCGATTCGGCTTTTACACGCGCTGCGATCACTTCTTTATTTTTTCCCCTGATGCCGTATATATACACATAACCATCAGCGTCTGGTGCTCCCGCTTTTATTGTGTTTACAAGTACTCCCGCGCCAAAAGTGCCGGATGAATCAATATCATTACTCTGCAAAAAGGGAAGATCTGTTTGTTTGGTATAAAGGAAAGATTTTTTTTCTCCTGCGGGTATACGTATCAATGTTGTACCGGTTTGTTTAAAACCCAACACTGCCTGCTCCGGAATATTTTTTATGCGGTATCCGAAAATGAACAGCTCATTATTCATTTCAGTATTTACAAATCCATCGCCGAGCCAGTAATATTCTCCCTTTACGGTGGCGGGTGTTTGTGGTGTTATAACAGACGCCGCGCTATCCTTATTTTTCCCTGTCTTATTCCAAAAAAAATGAATCGCATTACTATCTGGTTTTCCTCCTGCTAATACTGCTATACTGTTATTGATCATGCTGAACCCCGGTTGCAGCGAATCATTAATAATCTCACCTATCATGGAATCGCTGAACCAGATCAATGTACTGTCTTTAGATGCAGAACCCTGTTGCTCATTGCCGCTCATTGTAGCGCAGAATATACCATCACCGCCGAACCAACCATGATAACGTTTAAAGAGATCAGACCATTCCGGTGCCTGCTCAACGGTAAATGTAAATGCCGGTATTTGAGGTGCACTTGCTTTAGTATGGCATGACCAGCTTATGATTATAAAACCGATAAAGGCATATATATTAAATTGTACTTTCAGCATAACAAGCGATTTAGTATCGGCAATGATCTAACCTTCGGCCCGGACCCGATTTTATGTCAGGTCGGTACGCCTGGCGTCAGACCTTATATACATGGGTCTGACCTTCGGTGCGGACCCTCAACCTTTCACCTTAACCCTTTCCCCACATTTCCTGTATCTGCTCCAGTGTTTTACCTTTTGTTTCGGGCACCATCTTCCATATAAACAAAAATGCGAGTGCAGAAGTAACCATATATATCCAGAACGTATAGGCGCTTCCGATAGCATTCAGTAAAATGGGAAAGGTTTGAGATACAATATATACAGCGAGCCAAAGAAAAAAGATAGCTACACCCATGGCTCTGCCACGGATATTAGTAGGAAATATTTCGGCAACCACCACAAAAGTGAGTGGTCCCAATGAAATGGCAAAGAAGGAAATGTATATCAATATATCTATGAGCACCCAGTAACCTGAAGTACTGTTTGTAAAGAAAGCAAATCCTACCAGTGCAAGGCATATTGCCATTCCTGCTGAACCAATCATTAATAGTTTTTTTCTTCCAAGCAAATCAACATACTTTATGGCTACAAGCGTCATTAATAAGTTAATACTGCCTACCCAAACTGTTTGCATAAGCGCTGAAGAAGAACCGCTACCTGTTGCTTTAAATATTTCAGGTGCGTAGTACATAATAACGTTGATGCCTGTTACCTGCGAAAAAATGGCAAGTATTATACCTATCAAAAGCGGTTTGCGTAATATGGGTTTTAATAATTCGGAAAAGGGAGACTGCTTGGCAGATATGGATTGGCGTATGGTATTCATTTCTTCTACTGCCTGCTGTTTACCATTAATTTTTTCGAGAATGGCTTGCGCTTCGTTCCACCTACTTTGTGCGCCCAACCATCTGGGGCTTTCGGGTGTGCTTACCAGTGAGCATATAAAAACCAGCGAAGGAATAAGCCCCGAGCCAAACATCCATCGCCAGCCTGTTTCTACATTCCACGTATGATCATTCAAACCCGCGATGCCGGCGTTCACAAAATAAATAAGCAGTATGCCTGTCACTATGCCCAATTGATAAATGGATATCAATTTTCCCCGGATGTTTGCTGGCGCTATTTCTGAAATATACATTGGAGATAATATAGACGCGATGCCAATGCCTACACCACCTATAAAACGAAAAAAGATAAATGTGCTGATGCCCGAAGGGATTATGATGCCAATAGAGGAAATGGCAAACGCGAAAGCAGAGATCATTAATACTTTTTTTCTGCCCAGCCTGTCGCTTAAACCACCCGAAAGCATAGCGCCAGCCATACAACCTACAAGCGCACACGAAGCAGCCCAGCCTTTCATGGCGGGGGAGAGGTTGAATTTTTCTTCAATAAATCCTATAGCGCCTGCAACTACTGCTGTATCGTACCCAAATAATAAACCGCCCAGTGCGGCAACTATCGTATACCGGTATACGTACTTCAAGCTATCGTTTTGCATACATTAATTGCTGTGGTAATCGTTAAGGTTGTCGGTATTTACAAAGGCTTTCATGGTAGCGCATGTGGTTCCCAATGCATCTCCATATGGGCGAACCGTATATGCCCCTATACCAGCCGGCACAATAAAAGTTTCTGCGTAGTGTATTACAAAGGGTTGAAAAGCTGCGGAAGGACTTTCAACTATTGCTTCCCTGCCTTCTACAAGGTTCAACACATTTACAATACCATTGGTATTATGATGCACCGTTCCTGTAAACCAGTGCCTTCTTGTTTCAATAAACGAACCTTCATGAAGTCCTGTTTTTTCCTCTACCCAACCATCGCCTTCGGCAACTTTTGTAAAATGATTTAGAATATTATCTTTTGTCCATTGCGTAGTACGATCCCACTGAATGGAATTTTTACCATGCTTTAATGAAATCGGCCGGGGTTTTCCATCAAGTCCCATTCTTCCCCAATCCCATAATTTGAATGTGAAAATATAAGGTGTAGCGCTTATTTCGAGAACCACACTGTTTGCGCCGGAGCAATGCACGGTTCCCGCCGGAATTAATACATGATCATGTTTAACGATGGGCCATTTCTCTACATACTTCTCGGCATCAAATTTTTTTCCATTCTCCTGCGCAGCTTCCAGGTCTGTAAGCATTTGTTCAGGAACAATGCCCTCTTTAAGCCCAAGATAAACAAAAGAATCTTTTTGGGCTTCTAAAAAATAATAACTCTCATCCTGTGTATAATCCATTCCGAATTTTTCACGGATATATTCTTTTAAAGGGTGTACCTGCAGGCTGAGATTGCCTCCTTCCATGGTATCCAGGAAATCGAACCGTATTGGAAATTCAGCTCCAAATGCTTCCCATACTTTCACACCTAATAAGGCTTTTGGTTGAAAAAAAACAAGATTGATGGAGGGTGTTTCAAACAAAATATGATCAAAGCGAATCAGCAGGCTGTTTTCTTCGGGCACACAATCAAAACCCCAGGCAAAGTTTTTTTCTGTTCTTTCCAAATCACAAACTTCTTTAAGCCATTGACCACCCCATGGGCCAGGGTCAAAAAAAGGCACCACCCTGAAAGGTTGCTGTACTACTTCCTGCAATGCTTTCTGCAATGCGCCGCCAGATACCATTTTAGGTTCATCGGGATGCGTAGTGTCAATTACATAATCCGCCTTAGGAAGTATCTCTTTTTTTAATCTGTCGCACACCCGCCAGTCAACAAAAAAAGCTCTTTTGTAATGATATGAAAATGCATCATTAATATTTGAAGCACCCATATTACCAATTTCATTACGCCTGAAACGCAACTGAATTTCCCAGCGTGGCATATCAGCGTAGATTAATACATCCGGATTATCATGAACGAGCGAAGCGCCTGTTCCGTATATACACAAAATATCATCAGCTTTGGCAATGTTTTCTCTTAATTGATTAAGTCGTTCCGCGTCAAAAAAATCATGAATATTGAGTGATGTCATGTAACCAAAAACAGGATCGTCTGTTACATAAGGATAAACCATTGCTTCCATTTTATCTGAATCCTTCATAGCAGCATGCACAGATAAAAACCGAATGCGCGAGGTAAGATAATTGGTGAGTTTGCTAATGAGTTTGTCTGCTAAAACGCCATGGTAACATTCAATGAGTAATATAACCGGTTGCTCTTTTTTTTGGTTGATGCGGATCTCCAGTGCTTCTGCAATTTCTTCCCATCCGGTATAGCCATCGTAGCCATGTACCACAACTTCTGGAAATTTTTCAAAATTAGAATTATACAATGTTTTCTCTATTTTATAGGTGATGCACCGGGTAACTGATTGCGGTATATTTAACAAGCGAACTTATCAACTGTTTTACACAAAAAAGCAATCCTTCAGGATTGCTGGCACTTTTAATCAATAACTACCGGCAATCGTTGAGACATATTTTATTGCTGCAAAGATTTTTCGTATAGTCAGGTATGCAGCAATATTGAGGCATTCAATATGTTTATATGTCCGTACATATCAAATGTAAAAACTTTTTTATTATTGTCAAATTTTTTGTGATTTTTTAGACGCATAGCAAAGAAAAGAATCACGATCTTGGCTTTTAATGATAATTCATAGTAGTCTTAAAAACCAGCGTTTTTGAAAAGCTAATATTTATAGTTGATCCTGTATGCAGGTGCATGATAATCTTGGTATTGAACAATATTGATGTAAAATGACGCTTCCGTCAGAAAAAGCGGTTTTTATTGATTTTCGCCATATCGGAATTATATTATTTATTTTGCACCATGTTTGTCGAATAGACAAGCGTATAAAACGATAATGACTCAATTAAGTACATGACAATCGATTTAACCAAACACATTTTTAATAAACAACGAAGTTTAGAAGATGTTCCACCAAATGAAGTAATTGCCGCTTGGGCGTCTGGTCTAATTTGTTTATTGTTTCCCGAGCTTTCTAACTGTAAATATCAAACAGAAGAAGAGATAGAAGCAGCTTTTAAACAACTGGAGAAAGAGCTAACGCTGATGATGAACGCTACAAAGGCTTGCTGTAATTGCAATAGTGAGTTGGTGGCGAGGCAGTTTTTTAACGATGTGCCCGAACTATACAGGGTGTTGAACACAGACGTGTATGCCATTTTAAACGGTGATCCTGCAGCTAAAAGCGAATTTGAAGTGATAAGGGCTTACCCAGGATTTTATGCTTTGTGCTTTTATCGCATTGCACATCGCTTATTAAAGCTTGATGTTCCCTTATTGCCGAGAATACTTACAGAGCATGCTCATTCCAAAACGGGTATTGATATTCATCCTGGTGCGGAAATAGGTGAATACTGTTATGTAGACCATGGAACCGGTATTGTGATTGGCGAAACTGCAATGATAGGTAATTACGTAAAAATTTATCAGGGTGTTACATTAGGTGCTTTAAGTGTAGATAAAAGTATGGCATCTATGAAACGTCATCCTACTATTGAAGATAACGTTATTATCTACTCCAACGCTACCGTATTGGGTGGCGATACTGTAATAGGACATAACAGTATAATTGGTGGCAACGTATGGCTTACCAATAGTATTCCTTCTGGTTCATTGGTATATCATAATTCTGAAATTGTAATAGAAGAGAGAAAAATAAAGCAGTATTAGTATGGCAGGCATAGCTGATTTAATTGGCAATACTCCTATGGTTGAGTTGCAACGGCTCAATAAAAAAAGCGATGTAAAAATATTCGCGAAACTGGAAGGCAATAACCCAGGAGGCAGTGTAAAAGACCGTCCCGCATATAATATGATAAAAAGCGCGTTTGAGCGTGGTGATATAACCAGTAAATCAAAACTGATTGAAGCTACCAGTGGCAACACGGGTATAGCCATGGCGCTCACCGCTAACCTTTTTAATCTTGAGGTGGAGCTGGTAATGCCCGCGAGCTCTACCAGGGAACGTGTGCTTACTATGGAAGCCTACGGAGCAAAAGTTACTTTGCTGGAAAGCATTGAGGTGTGCAGGGATTATGCGGAACAAAAAGCAGCTACGGGTGAATATTACCTGCTCAACCAGTTTGCCAATCCTGATAATTATATGGCGCATTACAAAACCACAGGTCCTGAAATATGGAGGGATACTGATGGTGGGATAACGCATTTCGTAAGCTCTATGGGAACTACCGGCACTATTATGGGATGTTCCCGCTATCTCAAAGAAAAAAATCCTGGAATACAGATCGTAGGGTGCCAGCCTACAGAAGAATCTTCTATACCCGGTATAAGAAGGTGGCCCAAAGAATATGTCCCCAAAATATTTGAACCGGAAAGAGTAGACAGAGTGATGGATGTTTCGCAGGTTGATGCCGTAGCGTATACCCGCAGGCTTGCAAAAGAAGAAGGCATTTTTGCAGGCATGAGTAGCGGAGGAGCAGCCTGTGTAGCGCTGAGGTTAAGTGAAGAAATTACTTCAGGCATCATTGTGTTTATAGCCTGCGACAGGGGCGATCGGTATTTAAGCAGTGATTTGTTTGGAAGCCCATCCCGCCTCCCCGAAGGGAAGGAGAGCTAAGCACAATGCCAGCTTCTCAAAGGTGTTGATAAAATATAAAGTTGTAAATGGAACGAACGAGTGAGGAGTAATGTACTAGAGTTGAATTGGAAGAAATAGAGCTGAATGAAGATGTACAGTACCGCTCCCTTTCCCTGCCTGTCCGGTAGGCAGGTTTCGGAAAGGGAGGTGGAAGGATAGGCTGTTTTTCTTACATTTGCCTCCCTATCACTAAAATTTTAATTGAATAAGTAAATGGGTAGAATATTTGAAGTTCGCAAGTCAACCATGTTTGCACGGTGGGATAAAATGGCTAAGCAATTTAGCCGTATTGGAAAAGAAATCGCGATTGCTGTAAAAGCTGGTGGTCCCGATCCTAATACAAACCCGGCATTGCGCAGATGTGTTCAAAACGCCAAAAGCGTGAACATGCCTAAAGACAGGGTGGAGGCGGCTATTAAGCGGGCGCAGGGAAAGGAAATGGAAAATTACGATGAGATTTTGTATGAAGGATATGGCCCTCACGGTGTGGCTATATTAGTGGAAACAGCAACAGATAATCATGTAAGAACGGTGGCCAATGTAAAAAGTCATTTTAATAAAGGCGGCGGAACATTGGGTAATAGTAATAGTGTATCCTTTCAATTTAAAAAAATGGGTGTTTTTAAATTAAAACCTGAAGGATTAAGTGCTGATGACCTGGAGCTGGAATTAATTGATTTTGGTTTAGAAGAATTGGGTGAAGGAACGGGCGAAAATGGCGAAAATGTTTTGATCATCCGTTCGGGTTTTACTGATTTTGGAAATATGCAAAAAGCACTTGAAGAAAAAAATATAACACCCATAAGCGCTGAAGTAGAGTGGATACCTTCCACTACTGTTGAATTACCAGAAGATCAGGCGGAAGAAGTACTCAAACTTGTTGATAAGCTTGAACAGGATGAAGATGTACAGAAAGTTTTTTATAATCTGAAATAATGGAAATGTGAAACGATAAACGATAGACGTCAAATGATAAACAGTAAGTATCTCACTTCTGTCGTGTCACCTCTCACAAATAAATATTCACACCATGACCAGCTACGAACAGATTTTTGAAAATAATAAGCTATGGGTGGCATCTAAAACAAAAACAGATGCTGAGTTTTTTGAAAAGCTTGCAAAAGATCAAACACCTGAATACCTTTATATTGGTTGCAGCGACAGTCGCGTGCCTGCTAATGATATTATGGGACTGGAGCCGGGGGAGGTGTTTGTGCATCGCAATATAGCCAATCTTGTTTGCGCTATTGATCTCAATGTAATGTCTGTTATTAATTACGCAGTAAGGTATTTAAAGGTTAAGCATATTGTTGTTTGTGGTCATTACAACTGCGGTGGGGTAAAAGCCGCTATGCAGCCAAAGGATATGGGCATCTTAAACCCCTGGTTAAGAAATATCAGGGATGTTTACCGCCTGCATAAAGATGAATTGAATGCTATTGCCGGCGAAACACAACGCTATAACCGCCTGGTTGAGCTTAATGTGCAGGAACAATGCGTTAATGTAATTAAATTAGCCAGTGTGCAGCAGGAGTATGTTGATCATGGATACCCTATGGTACATGGCTGGGTATTTGATTTAAAAACAGGATTACTCAAAGATTTAAAACTGGATTTCGACAAAATATTACACGACATCCAGGAGATATACAATCTTACTGATAAAGATTGGCAGTTAAAATAAAGTTATAAGGCCCGTATATTATAAGTTATAGCTCTCCCGATTGTTTTATTTTCCTTATCTGTATTATATTGCGATGCTGCTATATTGTGGTGGAGTGATTCGTATGTTTGTTATATTATCAGCATAAGAAACGCATGAAAAAAAGTTCTACACTCTTTTTATTTATTGTTTTTTTCTTCAATGTGCAGGCGCAGCAAAACGTAAAGTTAAACAGTGCTGATATTCTGCTTCGTTTAAAAAAACTAAATGTGTTGGGTAGCGTGCTTTACATAGCCGCACACCCTGATGATGAGAATACAAGATTACTAGCCTACCTGGCAAATGAAAAATTATATCGTACGGGTTATCTTAGCTTAACAAGAGGCGATGGAGGACAAAATCTTATTGGAGATGAACAGGGTATTGAGCTGGGCTTGATAAGAACGCAGGAGTTGCTGGCTGCACGCAGAATTGATGGCGCGGAACAATTTTTTTCGCGTGCTTACGATTTCGGTTTTTCAAAACATACCGAAGAAGCTTTGGAAAAGTGGGGCAAGAATTTAATCTTGAGTGATGTGGTGTGGGTGATCCGAAAATTTCAACCGGATGTAATCATTACGCGTTTTCCTGAAGACAGCCGTGCCGGGCATGGTCATCATTCCGCATCTGCAGTGTTGGCGCACGAAGCTTTTTTTGCAGCAGCGGATTCTACTAAGTTTCCCGAACAATTTAAAGAAGGGGTACTACCGTGGCAGGCAAAACGCATTCTTTGGAACACCTTCAACTTTGGCAGTGTAAATACGCAAAATGATAACCAGTTTAAAATAGATGTTGGCGGTTATAATGCACTGTTAGGAAAGGGATATGGAGAAATGGCGGCCGAAAGTCGTAGCCAGCATAAAAGCCAGGGCTTTGGAGTGCCTGCACAGCGGGGTGTAGCAATGGAATATTTTACTCCTGTAGCAGGTGATCCTCTCCATCAAAACTTATTGGATGGCGTAGATACCACATGGAGCAGAACCGGGAATGCAGGTTTAATAAAACAGGTTACCGATAGCATCATCCGCACATTTTCTTACGAGCACCCGGAGCAGTCTGTTGCCGGCTTAGTAAAATTATATACAACAGTAAAAAACAATTCAATTAATGCCTACTGGAAAAAAGAAAAATTAAAAGAGATCCAACAGTTGATAGAAGCTTGTTCGGGTATTTATTTTGAAGCAACTACCACTGTTCCATATGTTGCGGCAGGAGATTCATTGCGCGTAAATATAAACGTTATTAACAGGAGTGGTCTGAATATGAGCGCTGTTGTATTACGTCCCTTTGATTATACATTGCCAGCGCCACTTCCTTTTAATCAGGGATTAACTTATTCAAAAAATATTTTCGTTCCTGTAAATATGTCTTATTCTCAACCCTATTGGCTGGAAAAGGGATTAGATGAGGGGCATTTTGCCGTAGATGATCAATCAATGATTGGGTTACCGGAAAGTCCATCACTCTACAATATTGTTATTTCTGTTGAAATAAACAACGAGACATTTGTTTTTACACAGCCTGTTCGCTATAAGTATACAGACCCCGTGAATGGCGAAGTCTACCAGCCATTGTCTGTTGTTCCTGCGCTATCCTCCAATGAGTCACCGGCATTTGTTTTTACGCATCTTAATAAAAAACAACCGTCTCCTATAAAACTTGGTATAACGGCACTAACTTCTTTGCAAAATGCGAAAGCGAAGTATTACCAGTATGCATATAATGAGAAAGACCTCATAAAAAACGAAGTAGCTGCAGATTCAGCATTGTCGCTCCATAAAAACGGAGTAAAAAATTATACCTTAAACACACCCGATATTTTAAAAAAGACGAAGGAAAAAGAATTGCGTTTTTATGGAGAATTAAAAGCGCCTTACAAAAAATCCTATCAAAGCTATACGATCAGGAAGATTGAATATCCACATATTCCTTCAATCACTTATTTCTTTTTGAATAAAGTAAAAGTTATTGATGAAGAAATTATTACTTCAGGCAAAAGGGTTGGTTACATAACCGGCGCCGGCGATAAAGTACCGGACGCGCTTACGCAATTAGGCTATGAAGTAG
>JBGALP010000074.1:0-18955 GCA_044223805.1 Agriterribacter sp. | reverse complement strand
AGATTGTTTTTCTCCTTTTTTAAGTTGTTTTAAATCGCTAACTTCTGTAGTTGATAATTTATTACTGTCAATAGTTGCGGTAAACTCAGAAAAAATTCCTTTGTCTTCATATATGCTTTTGAATTTAACCAAATCTCCTAACGCAAGACTTTTATATCGACCTTTTCCTTCTTTTCCATGGTACTGACGACCATTTGGACTCTGGGTTTTTATTTTTTTTGCAGAACCACCTAATCTTGAGAAAACATCTTGAGCATTCTCATATGTTAGACCGTGTCCATTGTCTTTAACTTTGATATATTGATAGCCACCTAAGCCATTTGGTCTTATCTCAACATGAACTTCCGTAGAGTCAGCATCAAGACTATTCCAAATAAGTTCCGATAAAGCAGTTATACCATTAGCTTTAGTTAAAGACTCAATGTGGTCTCTTTCAACCCCTATGTCTATAAGTTTGCTCATAATTGAATGAAGTGTCGTTTTGCCTTTCTGCCAACTCAAAAATATGCGAAAGTTTTATCGCTCAGGTACTTTCGCTTTTTTGGTTAGTCCGTTAATTATTAATCTTTTAAAAAAATTGTTTGCTTAATCTACACTTTCGCAAATACATCAGGCTCATTCCCACAGCTTCGCCACCTCACTCACATGAGTATACTACACAACAAAATTGTTATTGAAAAAAGTTAACGCAGGTAACGGGGTTCAGGAGGATCAGAAGACGTTTGGATTGGATAGATTAAATGTAAAAAAGTTTTTTGTAATATATTATATCAGCTTAAAAAAATAAAAAGCCACTAAGTACAAATTTGTATTAACCCGTAAAATTCTTCTGGTGCACGCCCATTGTTAACTTTTTATTATTTAATTTCAGCACCAGAAAAGTTTTCATCGTTCCAATAACTAAAACCTACTAAGTGCTTTCACCGCTCGTTGATACCGATGCTGTATTGCTTTGCAAGATTGCGAAGGGAGATGAAAATGCTTTTTCCCAGTTGTTTGAGCGCTACCGCGAAAAACTGTTTTATTACCTGCTTCGTCATACCAAATCACCCGAAATAGCCGAAGAAATTGTTACCGATATTTTCATGAAACTCTGGCTGGGCAGGGATCTGGCAGAACAGATCAAAGATATCGGCGCCTTCTTACACAAAGTGGGCTACTATAAGGTAATGGATTTTTTGCGCACCACCGCCCGGCATTCCCGCCTCAGGCAGGTATACCTCGATCATCTTAACCAGGTGGAAGATCCCACCGGCGCGGAACCTTTTTTTGATGAGGAATTAAAATCGTTGCTGCAACAGGCCGTCAATCAACTTCCACCGCAGCGTAAACGCATTTACCAGTTAAGCAAACAGCAGGGCTTGAGCCATGAGCAGATTGCAGACATCCTTCATCTCTCGCCCAGCACGGTAAACAATACCATTATGGCTGCCACCCGCTCCATCAGCAGCTATGTAAAAAGATATGCCAAACAAGGCAATGCTCTCGGGCTGTTTTTCCTCCTCTGATACGCTTCTAAAAATCATCTTCTTCCTATCAATATCGTCAGGATGATAATGTTCTGGAGGAATGCTTTGTAAATCTTTGCACAAAACGTTCCTAACGGAACGAAAACACCGTTTGCTTTTTTTCTACCTACATAATGTCCCGATGGGACATGGAACAATTACTGGAAAGCGATATAAGTTACTCTATCAAAAATACAGCAATCATCAAAACCTTTACCAGAGCGGGTTCAGCTCCCTCTCCTTCGGAGAGGGCGGGGGGAGAGGCTATTTTTTTTCATCCCCAATAGTTATTCCTTCCGGTTAGTGACGTAGTATCAATATAAGTATGATACTATGACGGAACATCAGGATCGGTTGCACTATCTCTATCAGCAATTTATCACCGACAGGATTACGGCGCCGGAACTCACGGAGTTCTGGCAGGCAATGGATGCATTACATGAAGATGACCCGCTGAAGGAAACGGTGTTTTTGCAATACGGAGAAAAGATGCCTTCCCACCTGCAACAGCATTTGCCGGACTGGAACAGGGCATTGAATAAAATAATAGATACGCCGCGGGAGGAGTCAACGCCTTTATTACCCTCTATACGGCGTAAGTGGTATTGGGCTGCGGCTGCAATGCTGCTGTTACTGGCGGGTGGCGTAACGTATTACACATTTACCAAAGTTACGTTACCCACACAAGGTCTGGCGAAAACAGAAACCAGCCGCTATAAAAACGATATAGCACCGGGAAAGAGTGGGGCCATCCTTACCCTGAGTGATGGCACAACGGTTAATCTTGATACCGCGCAAAATGGTTTGCTTGCGGTGCAGGGAAAAACAAAACTGACTACCATCAACGGCACTATCAGTTATGAAAAAACAAAAGCAACCGGCGGGGAACCTTTGTATAATATTATTAATACGCCAAGAGGCAGGCAGTTTAAGATTGTGTTGAGCGATGGCAGCCAGGTGTGGTTAAACGCCGCTTCGTCTATCCGCTACCCCGCAGTGTTTGAAGGTGCACAGCGCAAAGTGCAGATAACAGGTGAAGCGTATTTTGAAGTAGCGCCGGCTTATGTGAAATCATCTAAAGAAAAAATACCGTTTATTGTTCAGTTCACTACGCCATCGGGCTATAGCGGTGAAGTAAATGTACTGGGCACGCACTTTAACGTGAACGCCTATGCGGAGGAAACCGCGGTAAAAACTACCCTGCTGGAAGGGAGCGTAAAGGTGTTGCTGGACAATAATGAATCTGCTTTGCTGCAGCCCGGCGAGCAGGTAGGCATTGGTAAAAATGGTAAAATGAAAGTATGGGGCAATATAGACCTGGAGGCTGTAATGGCATGGAAGAATGGTTATTTGTCGTTCAACAGAACAGATATGTCAGCACTGATGCGCGAGATCAGCCGCTGGTATGATGTGGAAATAGAATACGCGGGCGCCATTCCCAACAGGCAGTTTGGTGGTGAAATATCGCGGAACAGCAACCTGAGTGAAGTGCTGAAGATTATGGAAGAGAGTAAAGTGTATTTTAAAATTGACGGTAAAAAAATTATAGTACTGCCGGAGAAGCAGTAAATAATAAACGCGTTGGAACGCCAATAAAAAACCGCCCTGAATTGAGCCTCAGAGCGGCTAAGATTTATTCGGGTCAGTCCACAATTGTTGAAGCAAAATGTTTTTTTAACCCAAACATGGACAAAAGTATGCAAAAAAAACTTTGCAGCTTCCTGTATAGTCACAGGTATGCTGTAACCAAAACCTGCCCCGCAAGGTTACGCGGGGCGCTGTTGATGATGAAGTTCACAGCCATTTTTTTACTCGCTTTTTGTTTGCAGGTAAGTGCAAACGTAAATGCACAAAAAGTTACCCTCTCCGAAAAGGGTAGCTCCCTGCAAAAGATCTTCCGTTCTATTAAAAAACAAACGGGATTGTCTTTTTTCTTTGATGAATCCTGGCTCAGCCAGGCAGACAAAGTAAGTATTGAAGTGCGTGATGTGCCGGTAGAAAAAGCGCTGGATATCTGCTTTCTGCATCAGCCTCTCACCTACTCACTGGTGGGCACAACCGTAGTAATTAAACAAAGAGACATTGCTCCGGCAAAACAGGCACAACCGGATAGTTTGGAAACCGCCAGGCAAATTACAGGCAAAATAACCGATGAGAACGGCGCGCCGCTGAGTGGTGTTTCTGTGGTGGTTAAAGCTACCCGCGTAGGAACATCCAGCAACGCTGAAGGTGAATTTACCGTGGAAGCCAATAAAGGCGATATACTGGAATTCACCATTGTAGGCTACAAAAGAACCGCTATCACTGTTGGCAATGATCTTAGTCTTTCTGTGAGACTGGTGCAGGAAATTACAGAAGGAAGTGAAGTGGTAGTAACAGCGATTGGTATTGAGCGCAAGAAAAAATCGCTTACCTATTCTACCCAGGTAGTTGAAGGCAAGAATTTAACAGAGGCGAGAGAAACCAACGTGGTAAATTCTTTAAAAGGCCGTGTGGCGGGTTTACATGTTAATCCCTCCAGCGGTGGTGCAGGCGGCTCAAGCTATGTGATGATAAGGGGCAATAGTTCGCTTACCGGTAACGGTCAACCGCTGTATGTGGTGGATGGAGTTCCTATTGATAACCAAACACTCGACCCCGCACAGGTTTGGGGAGGAAGAGATTATGGCGATGGCGTTAACAATATCAATCCTGATGATATAGAAAATGTAACAGTATTAAAAGGCCCCGCAGCCGCTTCACTGTATGGTGCAAGGGGATCTAATGGCGTAATTCTTATCACCACCAAAAAAGGAAAGAAAAGAAAAGGCGTAGGGGTTGATTTTAATTCCAATGCCACGTTTGAAAAACCGAATGTTATTCCTACACAGCAAAATGTATGGGGCGGCGGTTACGATGATAATTACGATTCTTTTGGCTCTACTACCATTAACGGGCAAACCTATTCTACCTGGCCCAGTTGGCTGGTAGATAATTGGGGTGGAAAGATGGACGGCAGACAAATTATAATTGACCGGTGGCAGGAAGCGGGCCCTGTTGCTTACACTGCTCAACCGGCAGATAACCTGAAAGATTTTTTTCAAACCGGTTCAACATTTACTAATACAGTTGGGCTATCGGGCGGCAGCGATGCAGCTACTTTCAGGCTTTCTGTATCAGATATGCACAACCAGGGCATTATACCAATGACCAAACTGCAGCGGCAAACGGTAAACCTTCGCGTAACGGCCAACGTTACTTCCAGATTGTCTATTGATGCCAAAATCAATTATGTAAATCAAAAAGGAACGAACCGTCCGCAGAATAACTCTTATTCTGAAAATCCCATAACAGCGTTAAACCTGCTTCCCCGTTTTGCTGACCTGGACATGCTGAAGCACTACAAGAAGGAAGATGGCACCATGGCAAGGATTACAGGCGCTAAAAATCCATACTGGATCATTAATGAACTAACAGGCAATGACAGCCGTGATAGAATTATTGGCTATGTTTCTGCCAAATACAAATTTACCAACTGGTTAAGTTTGCAGGCAAGAAGTGGTACTGATTTTTACACGGACGTGCGGTTTGAAAAGAAAGGACAGTATACCGATGGCGGAAACGGAAGTGTGACCAACAACCAGTTTTTGGTGAAAGAAACCAATAGTGATGTATTGCTGAGTGCTAACGGAAAATTATCTCAGAAATTTACGGGCTCTTTTTCTGTAGGTGCCAATCATTTAAAAAGACATCAGCAGGTAACCGGAAACTATGGAACCAATTTAAATATTCCAGGTTTGTATGATATCAGCAATATGCAGAATGTTACGCCACGTGAGTATGGGTACGGAAAGGAAATGAATTCTGTTTATTTTACAGGGCAGGTGGGTTACAACAATTATTTATTTCTTGATGTAACCGGAAGAAACGACTGGTCATCCACGTTAGGAAAAAACAATTATTCCTTCTTCTACCCTTCAGTTGGTGCAAGCTTTGTATTTACCGATGCGTTACACCTGGATAAAGGATTTTTATCTTACGGAAAACTGCGTGCATCCTATGCACAGGCGGGAAATGATGCAAGCCCATTCCAGACAAAAGCAGGTTACACTGTAACCAGCAGCAATACGTTTAATGGTCAGCCCTTTGCTTATATCAGATCCGACATTCCGCTCACAGATCTTAAGAATGAACTGACCCGTTCCGTTGAATTTGGAACCGAATTAAGATTTTTCAATAACAGGTTAGGCATTGACTTTACTTATTACAGCGCGTCAACCATTAACCAGATATTACCTGTTGAAATATCTGCTACCACAGGATATGCCACACGGTTAATCAACGGCGGAGAAATACAGAACAGGGGATTTGAAGCGTTCATTAGCGGCACACCTATAAAACATAAAAACTTTAGCTGGGATGTTACGTTGAACCTTTCTACTAATAAATCAAAAGTAGTAGAGCTCGCAGATGGCATTACCACACTTACACTGATGGATCCGGGTTATGGTGCAAGCATACAGGCACGCGTAGGCGAACCGTTTGGAAATATAGTTGGGTATCGCAAAAAAAGAAATGAGAACGGCGATGTGCTGCTGACAGAAGATGGTAAATTTCAACGCGCTACTGACCTTGAAGTATTGGGAACCATACAGCCAGACCTGCTGGCAGGGTTGACGAATATCTTTACTTACAAAAATCTTTCTGTAAGCTTTTTATTAGATACAAGAAAGGGAGGACAAATTCTGTCGTACAGCAAATTGAACCAGATGGCTAAAGGCACCGGAAAGTTTACGGAGAACAGAACCAACCTGATTGCCGATGGTGTAATTGAAGTTTCAGCAGGGCATTATGAAAAAAACACCAAGGTAATACTGGCGCAGGATTATTATGCAGGCGCAGGCCCCTGGGGTGATATAGGCGAAACCCAGGTAATTGATGCGGATTATGTAGCGCTCAGGGAAGCAACCATCAGTTACAACCTGAGTTCATTGTTGAAAAAGAAGCAGTTTTTTAAGTCGTTGCAACTTTCTGTTGTTGGAAGAAACTTATTTTACCTGTACAGAGATCCTGAATTTAAACTGATGGGTATAAGCCCCGAAACCGCTTTTAGTGCAAGCACTGCGGCGCAGGGGTATGAGTCGTTGAACATGCCCACCACAAGAAGCGTTGGGATTAATCTTTCCCTTTCTTTCTAATTATTTAACAGATTCAACCAATGATCATGAAATTAATATCAAATAATAATATCACCGGCGCATTAGCGGGCATACTGTTGCTGTGTACTACCGCATGCACCAAAGATTTTGATGAGATCAATACAGATAAAACCCTGGTAACAGAAGAAATTATTAAACCATCTATGCTGTTTACTTCTGTGCTCAAGAGTTCTGTATTTAATTCTTACAGCACCGGCATTATAAGCGAATATGCAGGGTATTATTCTAACCAGGGCTCAGGTGTAATTTTTCAAAATGCCAATTGGTCGGAACCATTTAATTCCACTTACAGGAACGACCTCATCAATACCGCGGAAATAGTGCGGCTAACAGCTACAGACGCAAAGCTGGCAACCGAACATGCCATTGCGAGAATATGGAAAGTGTGGTTGTTCTCACAGTTAACAGATCTATACGGCGACGTTCCATATTTTGAAGCGCTTAAAAAAGTAGGTGAGGTAGTAAATCAACCGGCTTATGATCCTCAGAAAGATATCTATACAGATCTGCTGAAAGAATTGAAAGAAGCTGCCGCAGAAATAAGCGGCGATGCATCAATGGCTTCTTTTGGCGACGCTGACATTCTGATGGGAGGCGATATGGATCATTGGAAAAGGTTTGCCAACTCACTTCGCCTTAGGCTTGCGTTAAGAGTTAGATATGCAGATGCTGCACTTGCAGCACAGCATATTACTGATGTAATTGATGAGCCTTTGATTGACGATAACAGCTTCAATGTGTTTTTAACTACCATTGATGGCGCGAATACAAACAACAGGAATCCTTTGTATGACGATCCATTAAATAGTTATCCCCTCTGGACATCATTTACCATAACTGATAATTTAAAAAAACTAAGCGACCCCAGACTACCTATATTTTCTTTGCCTGCTTCAGACGGCGTATCAGGCTATCGGGGACGCCCAATTGCATTAGGCATACCCGAAAAAACTTATTCAGAAGAAAGCACTGCAAGGCTTCAAAGCTTTTTCAGATCACCTGTATATTCCATTATAGTGATGAATGCCGCGGAAGTGTATTTTCTGAGAGCGGAAGCGGCATCTGCCGGTATTTCGGGCGAAGATGAACAGGAATTATTTGAAAAAGGAATTGAACAATCCTTAAAACAGTTTAATGTAGCACAACCAGATGCTGATACCTACCTGGCTTCCAGCGCTGCAATGCTAACCGGTTCTGACGAAGAAAAACTGGAACAGATTATTGTTCAGAAATTCATTGCTATTTTTTACGAAAGCAATGAGGCGTATGCTGAATTCAGAAGAACGGGTTATCCTAAAATCTGGACAGGAAGTGATAAGGGAAGTACCAATGGAGAAATTCCAAGAAGACTTACGTATCCATTAGCTGAATATTCTAAAAATGCACCAGGCGTAGCGGCTGCCGCTGGCAGGCTGGCAAATGGTGATACTTATATGAGTAAGGTTTGGTGGGATGCAAAATCCGGGCTGCCGTTTCATCATCCCAAACAGGGCATGTTTCCCCCGGAATAGTATAAAATAATAAAAGAAGTTGTACGATCTATCGTACAACTTCTTTTAAACTACCATTAAACCTTATTCTTCTGCATTAGTAACCACTTGGGGTTCCGTACAAATGGAAATGAAAAATCAATTACCTGTGGATTGAATTTTGATGATAAATCGCTGCCAGGTGTCTCTCATCATATAAAGTATAGTAACCTGATGCTTGCAAAAAAATATATCGGACCAATAAAAATCAATTAACAGACTTTGTTACACGATGTGAGATTTTCTTGCGGGCAAAAACAAATTCAATATGAAACTATCTGTAATCATCCTATCCGCTTTAATAGGCAATGTCATTACTACTTATGCGCAGCAACCCGATAAAAAAATAAGAATAATAGTGATCGGTGCACACCCCGATGATTGTGATCTTGATGCCGGGGGCACTTCAGCCATATTCGCAGGTATGGGTTATGCAGTAAAATTTTTATCAGTAACCAATGGTGATGCCGGTCACCAGAAAGATGGCGGCGTTACACTTGCCAAAAGAAGAGCCGCAGAAGCAAAGGAAGCAGGAAAAAGATTTGGCGTTACCTACGATATACTGGACAATCACGACGGGCAACTAGAGCCTACATTAAAAGTACGCTTACAGGTGATTAGAAAAATAAGAGAATGGGATGCGGATGTGGTGATTGCCCCAAGACCCAACGATTACCATCCTGACCATCGTTACACCGGAGTGCTGGTGCAGGATGCCGCCTATATGGTAGGTGTTCCCAATATTGCGCCGGATGTGCCTCCATTAAAAAAGAATCCGGTGTTTCTGTATTCCCAGGATTTTTTTAAAAGACCCAATCCTTTTCGCCCGGATATTGCTGTTGATATCACCAACGTATATGCGCAAAAAGTGCATGCATTTGCAGCACATCAATCTCAGTTTTATGAGTGGCTGCCATGGATTGGCGGGTATGCCGGTGAAGTTCCTTCCAAAGAAAGTGAAAGGGAAACATGGTTGGGAAAGCGTTACGCCGTTGCCATTACACCTGAAGTAAGAAATGCATTGGAGAAATTTTACGGTAAGCAAAAAGCAGCAGATGCACAATATGCGGAAGCGTTTGAGATTTGTGAATATGGCACACAACCGAATGACGACGAGATCAGGAGATTGTTTCCGATGCTGGGGAAATGATAGGGTAATGTAAAACCAAGGCATGCCCCCTGCCCCTGAAGGGGTAGCTAACGCACAAGCGAAAAGATACTTCTACTGGTTGGCGTCTTTACCAACCAGCATAAAATGTAATAATGAAAAATAAAATTGGTTTTTGCATTTTTATTACGTGGGTACTTACAGGCTGCAATAATAGCAAGCCGTATCATGTAAAAGAAACCCACAATCCTACGTATATAGCCAATACAGCCTTCACCTCGTTTGAAGATCTTTCTTCACCTGAATTCCAGGCATTAAAAAACAAATATCATACAGATACTATTTTTCATGATGAGCAGAACGAATTTAAACGGATGCTTTTATTACGCAACTGGATCTCAAATACGATTAAGATAAGTGACTTTGAAGAAAATTATCCGGGAGAAGGATATGCAGAAGGCATTCTGGATGCAGCTATTAAAGGACAGGGATATCATTGCGGACATTACATGATTGTACAGAATGCCATTATGAACAGTTATGGTTACATAACAAGATGTTTAGGCGCAGGTCCCGGATTAAAAACAGTAGCAGACTGGCATCACGGTGTTAACGAGATATGGAGCAATACCTATCAAAAATGGTTTTTATCGGATGCCAAATACAATCATCATTTTGAAAAAAATGGCATCCCACTGTCCGCGCTTGAAATACGCGATGAATATCTAAAAAATCAAGCATCAGATATTGTTTTGGTAAAAGGTCCCGGTAGATCAACCATCGCTTACGATAGTCTTAAAAATGCAAAAGGCGTATTTGTAAAATGGTATACAAAAGATTTCGCGCAGGCATATACATGGATAGCCTTTGAAAAAATAAATAACAGGTTCACCAACTGGCCGCAAAACAGCGATACGCTTAACTACATAAACCTCTACGCTGATCAATATTTTGATAACAACACCTGGTTCAGGGATGGAAAGCCACATTGGGCATATAATACCCGGTTTTTATTACCGGTGAAAGATAGAAAAGCGATTGAATGGACGCCGAATACGGTGTTAATAAAAACAACTGTTGAAAACAATACAGCGCATATCCGCCTGAAATCCAGCACACCCAATTTTAAAACATACCAAATGAAAACAGCTAAGAGCAGTGACTGGAAAGATATAACTGATTCTATAACAATCACACTGAATAAAGACAATGAACTGCTGGTTTTCAGGGTAATGAATATGGCTGGAGTTACCGGGCCGGAAAGCCGCGTAAGTTTTGAGCAATAAAAATTATTTTCTAACATCAGATTATTAGGAAAGATTCATGCGTACAAAAAATTTCGTTTGTAAAATAATTGTAGCCCTGTTAATACTATCAGGTATACATTTATCTGGTTTTTCGCAGGAAACAGCACTGGCAAAAAACGGTATTTATATTATACCTTATCCAAAAGAAGTAGAGATAGCAGGAACTGATTTTGTCTTGAATAATGACATTACTATAGTAGTGGATAAAAATGCTTCCGCGAATGAAAAATTTTCCGCGCAAGCATTGGCTGCATTCCTTAAAGAAAAATTTGCCTTATCAATCCCTGTTGCAGCAACTCCATCAAAAAAATCAATTGTACTTACTAAAAGAGGAGCCAACAGAAAATTGGGAGATGAGGGTTACACCCTGGCTGTTTCAGCAAACCAAATAATTATAACCTCCTCAGGGAACGCTGGACTTTTTTACGGTTCACAAACCATCACACAACTCATTCAGAAAAACGCGTCTGGAATATTTATCAAGGGCATGACCATAAAAGATTGGCCCGATACCAAACAAAGAGCCGCTCATTACGATACCAAACACCACCAGGATACGCGTGCTTATGTAGAAAGTTTTATCCGCGATCTTGCCCGTTACAAAATCAATATGCTCATATGGGAATGGGAAGATAAGTTTGAATATCCCAGTCATCCCGAAATTGGCGCACCTGGCGCATTTACCATGAAAGAAATGCAGGAGCTCACAAAATATGCTCAACAATATCATATCCAGATTGTGCCATTAGTGCAGGGTTTGGGGCATGCGAGTTTTATATTAAAATGGCCGCAATTTGCGCACCTGCGTGAAATACCCGCGTCAAATTTTGAATTCTGTCCATTAAAAGATTCCGCATACATATTGTTAAACGATCTGTGGAAAGATGCAATAGCAGCAACACCCGGATCATCTTTTATTCATATAGGCACCGACGAAACCTATGAATTGGGTAAATGTGAAAATTGTAAAAAGAAGGAAGAAGAAATTGGCAAAAGTGGTTTATATCATTTATTTGTTGGTAGGTCTGCAAAATTAATACAGGCTGCCGGGCGCCAACCCATGGTATGGGAATCTCCCATGGGCTGGGCAAAAGGAAGACTGCAGGTATACCATACCGATATGAAGCAGGAAAAGACAGTCATGCCTGAAAAAGGAATTATTCTTACTGAATCATATGGTTATGAAACACCGGAACTCAGTTATGCTAAACAAGCTAAGGCATTGGGCTATCCGGTATATGCATATGATCCTAACCCCGGTATAGAGCAGTTATTCTTACCCTATTATTTTATCAAAGGCGATAAAGGAGACACATTGAAGGGATGCCTTGAAAATTCATATACCTTTTTAAAAGCCAATCTTGGTAAAAACGTATTTGACGGTGTGATCAGAACATCATGGGACGATTCAGGACTTCCTATGCAGGCATGGATGCTGAGTTTTGCGACTACCGCAGCCTTCTCCTGGAATGCCTCCTCCCCTTCTTTACCCGGGTTTAGTTCAACCTTCTTTAATAACAGGTATGGTGTAGGCGCAATTGAAATGGACTCCGTATTTAAACTGCTGAACGAAGGCGCTTATTTTTATATGGAAAGTTTTGAAAGAGAAGTATGGGCATGGGGAGAGATCGGTAAAACACATCTGCCGGATCTGCCAAGAGGAGACGCTGTAGAATACGATCCGTTCTGGAACACGCAATATGCTGAAAGAGTAAGACAGTCGGATCTTTTTATAACCAAAATGAACAGTGTAATCAGCATCTGTAATGCCAATCTTGCACGTGATATAGATAACAAATACGATATTGAAATATTTATAAGTCTCGCCGATCTTATAAAGCACACTGCTTTAACGTATCTTGATCTTTCTAACGTTGAGCATGCTATAAAAAATGCGCACCAGTTACGCTTTGTTGATCTTCAGCAATCGTATAGCTACCTTACAGAAGCGGAAAACATTATTACAAAAAGTATAGAAAGAAGAAAAAAAGTATTTACAGGACTGGTAACATTGTGGGAAAAAACCAGATTGCCCAAGGGAATGTCTACTTCAACAAAGCAATATTTTTTTGAACAGGACCGAACAAGGCATTTTGCTAACCGTGTGGCTGATATGAGTTACCTTATTTTAGATGAACAGCAACTGGATATGGAGGGTTACCTGCTTCAATTGCAAAAATATATGGACTATTTTCATAAAAGATTTTTGAATGATAACAGAAACAATTAAAGATCATCAAAAAAATATTTGTTGGTTGATGAGACAGCAACCACTGATTTTCCGGTTGGTGAGACACCAACCGGTAGCAGCTCTAAAGGTGGGTGTCACCACCCACCTGCGAAATTTGAAACACGCCATTCATCTTTATAAAAAATAGTTCATGAAAAAAAGTTACTGCCTTTATCTATTTTCCTTTTTGCTGTTGATGCAATCCTGTTCGGAAAGCTCCGGTTCTGGTGAAAAGTACTATACCCTGGATGATTTTGCTAAAGTGGAAAAGTTTGATGTGCATGAACACATCAATACGTATAACCCGTACTTTATCCATTTCGCGAAACAAAACAATTTTCGTTTGCTTAGTCTGAATGTAGGCGCCCCTGGTTATCCCACCATTCCGCAACAGCAACAATATACTTTGGCGCATTTAAAAAGTTTCAAGCCTGATTTTGCTTATGCCACCACTTTCGATATTAATGGTTTAGAAGACTCCAACTGGCAGCAAAAAACACTCGCTTATTTAAAAGCTTCTTTCGATAGTGGCGCCATCGGCGTTAAAGTATGGAAGAATGTGGGAATGGAATACAAAACCAAAGCAGGCAAATTTGTGATGGTAGACGATCCGCGCCTCGACACCATTTTTGATTTTATTGAAAAAAACAATATCACACTTGTAGGACATTTGGGCGAACCCAAAAATTGCTGGTTGCCCATAGATAAAATGACAGTAAAAAACGATCAGGCGTATTATAAAAATCATCCACAGTATCACATGTTTCTTCATCCTGAATTTCCATCGTACGAAGACCAGGTAAATGCGAGAGATCATATGCTGGAAAAGCACCCGAACCTTCGGTTTGATGGAGCGCACTTAGGCAGTCTTGAATGGGATGTAGACGAGCTGGCAAAGCGGTTGGATAAATTTCCACATATGGCGGTAGACATGGCCGCACGTATATCACACCTGGAATACCAATCGCTGAAGGATAATAAAAAAGTACGTGAATTCTTTATTAAATACCAGGACAGGTTATTATATGCTACTGATATGGAAATAGATGATAACATGGATACCACTACCGCAAAGAAAGAGGCGCTTGACATCTGGAAAAATAACTGGAAATTTTTCACATCAGATGAGATGATGAATGCGCCTGAATTAACAGAGCAATTTAAAGGATTGCATTTGCCAAAAGAAGTGATTGACAAAATATACCGAAAGAACGCGCAAAAATGGTTCCCCGGGTTACTTCAATAAATAAAATGTGTATGCTACGATTTATTTTCATTGCGCTATCTACGGCGCTCATTGCTTTCACCATGAATGCAATGAACATTCCTTTACCGGCTGATGAGCTATTGATAAATAAGACCAACGACTTTGATATTTCAGGAGATGGTTCAGCAAAAAACTGGGAGAACGCGCAGTGGGTTGCTATTCCACAGCGTAGTTCCGCCGGAGCAGATTATCCAACAAAAGCCAAACTATTGTATTCTTCCACAGGCATATACTGTTTATTTTCTTGTGAAGACAAAATATTGACGAATACTATGCAGGCTGATTTTCTTGACCTCTGGAATGAGGATGTGATAGAATTTTTCTTGCAGCCTGATGCTAAGCAGTCTACGTATTTTGAATATGAGCTTTCACCACTCAATTACGAACTGCCCATTTTGGTTTTCAACCAGAAAGGAAATTTCAATAGTTGGCTACCCTTTCATTACGAAGGCCAGCGCAAAACAAAACATGCTACTACCATTATTGGTGGTGAAAAAAAATCAAAGGCAACTGTGAGCGGTTGGACAGTGGAAGCATTTATTCCTTTCAAATTATTAAGTCCGTTAATGAAAGCGTTACCTGCATCAGGTACTACCTGGAAAGGGAATCTATATCGCATAGACTACGACAAAGGTGAAGCCCTATGGTCGTGGCAGCTGACCAGTGGCAATTTTCACGAGTATGAAAAATTCGGAACACTACGGTTTGAATAAATAAATGATTATCGTTAGATCAAATATTATAATCAGTGAAAACTATCATAGTAGCAGGTTCTGCTGGGGTGAGGCGATAGATTGAATTGAAGATTTGTTTTTCGGATAAAGTATTAAACAAATAACGGTGTATGACAAACGAAAAAGTTGACGGCATGTTTAATCCACGACGCGATTTTTTAAAAAATTCCGCGACACTTATTGGTGGTACTTTGCTTGGATCGGCCTTGCCTTTTAATGCGGATGCGTGGACATTGAATAACGAACCGATCAAAATTGCATTGATTGGTTGCGGAAGTCGCGGCGCAGGTGCGGCGGTAAATGCATTAAGCACAAAATCAAATGTGGTACTGGTGGCAATGGCAGATGTTTTTAAAGATAAGCTCGATGAAACGTATGATAACCTGGTAAAGATTGAAACGATAAAAGATGCCATCAAAGTTCCGGAGAAAAATAAATTCGTTGGTTTTGACGCGTATGAAAAAGCGATAGCTGTTTCCGATGCGGTATTACTCGTTACCCCATCTGCTTTCCGCCCGTTACATTTTGAAGCAGCGGTAAAAGCAAACAAACATGTATTTATGGAAAAGCCGCTCGCTTCGGATGCACCAGGCATCCGCAAAATATTAGCGACGGGCAAGTTAGCTACTCAAAAAAATCTGAAAGTAGTGGTGGGTTTGCAGAACAGGTATGACCCCGGTTATATTGAAATGGTAAAACAATTAAAAGAAGGCGCGATCGGAAAAATAGTTTCTGCTACTGATTATTATTTGATCGGTCCTATCAGGTTACTTCCAAGGCAACCAAAACAAACCGAACTGGAATACCAGATGCGCAACTGGAGATATTTTAACTGGCTTTGGGCCGGATCTCCTGCTGGTTTGCAAATTCATAATACAGATATTGTGAATTGGGTAAAAGACGGATACCCGGTTCGTGCGCAGGGAATAGGCGGAAGATCATCATTAAAAGGTGGTGATCACGGAGATATTTTTGATCATTTTTATATTGAATATGAATATGCAGATGGCACAAAACTCAATAGCCAGATCAGGCATATCAGTGGCACATGGAACAAAGGCGGTGCATACTTCCAGGGAAGCAATGGCACAGCAAGTTTACAAAGTGGCATTAAAGATGCTAATGGCGACAGGATCTGGAGAAATAAAAACACCGATTCAGAAGGTGCATATCAAATAGAACATGATGTATTGTTTGCAGCCATCAGGAATAATACGCCTGTAAATGATACCGAGTGGGGAGCGATGAGTACCATGACTACTATTCTTGGAAGAATGGCAGTGCATTCAGGTAAAATGGTGGAATGGGATGAAGCGTTCAATTCTGAAATTGTGTTGGCCCCTGAAAAAATTTCATGGAACAGCGAACCTCCTGTTAAGCCTGATAAGAACGGCAACTACCCTGTTCCCGAACCTGGTATATCACCTGTAATATAGAAAGATGCGATACCGGTATCTATATAGCATATCATTATTAATAGCATTGTTTGGTTGCTATACTGATCAACAAATTTCTTATCAACGTAAACTGAGTACTACTCCACCTCCCCCATCGGTGTTAGTTACTAAAGATGAAAAATTTGTCGCGTTATTTAATGGCATTGATTTCAACAACTGGGAGATAAAACCAGGACACCTGCATCACTGGAAGGTAAAAAATGGCATGATAGATTATGATGGCAAGAGCGGCGAAAAAGACAAATGTCTCTGGACTAAAAAAAGTTATCGTGACTTTATATTAATGGCAGATGTACGGTTAACACGCAAACCAACGCCGGCTTTAAGCACGGTAGTTTTGCCTAATGGCGATAATGCATTGAATGCAGATGGAAGCAATAAACAGGTAGAACTTCCTTATGCGGGCGACACAGGAATATATTTAAGAGGAGATTCAAAAAACCAGGTAAATATTGGTTACCGCTATATCGGCTCAGGTGAAATATATGGGTACAGGGTGGATAAAGAATTGCCCGCTGAAATCCGCGCCGGCGTTACACCCAAAATAAAAGCAGATAAACCGCCCGGCGAATGGAACCGGTTTAAAATAACGATGAAGGGTGAACGAATAACAGTTATTTTAAATGATCAGTTGGTTATTGACAATGCATTGTTGCCGGGCATTGCCGCAACGGGCCCCATTGCATTACAGGATGATCATGCCAACAATAATTTATTCCAGTTTGCCAATATTTATATAAAAGAATTATAATCATTATTGATCAAATATTCGGTTATGCGTTTTAGTTACCTGTTATTATGTATTTTATCTGTTACCAGCCTTGCTGCGCAACAAACTTCTACGGTTGCCATAAAAGCAATCATCGAAAAACAATACCCCGCTTTGGAGCAATTGTATAAGGAATTGCATTTGCATCCCGAGCTTTCTTTTATGGAAGAAAAAACTTCCGCCAGGCTTGCCGGATTGATAAAGAAGAATGGAACTTTTACCGTAACAGAAAAAGTAGGCGGCTTTGGTGTGGTAGCCGTAATGAAAAATGGAGAAGGTCCTGTAGTATTGGTAAGAACAGATATGGACGCATTGCCGGTAAAAGAACAAACCGGGATAGCATTTCAAAGTGAAGTAACGGTGAAAAATGATAAAGGAGAATCTGTTCCTGTAATGCATGCCTGTGGACATGATCTTCATATGACAGTATGGACGGGCGTTGCACAGGTATTGAGCCAGTTAAAAAATAAATGGAAAGGAACCATTGTATTTATTGCACAACCCGCTGAAGAAAGAGCAGGTGGCGCCAAAGCCATGTTGAGCGATGGCTTGTATACAAAATTTCCAGTGCCCGACTATGCGCTGGCCTTACATGTAAATTCAAATGTGCAATCAGGAAAGGTAGGTTACTGCGCCGGCTATGGACTCGCCAATATTGATATGATTGATATTACAGTGAAAGGAAAAGGCGGGCACGGTGCCATGCCGCAGCAAACAAAAGACCCGGTAGTAATAGCAGCCAAACTTATTATGGAACTGCAGACCATTGTGAGCAGAGAGATTTCGCCGCTTGATCCGGCGGTAATAACGGTAGGATCTATCCACGGCGGCAGCAAAGGAAATATTATTCCCGGCGAAGTAAAACTGGAACTCACCGTACGCTCTTTTAAAGATGAAGTGCAGCAAAAATTAATCGATCGCATTAAGCAAACCTGTGAAGGCGTGGCCGTTTCCTCTGGTCTTGAAAAAGAATTGTACCCAGTTGTAACCATCAGAGATGAATATACGCCTGCGGTATATAACGATCCTGCTTTGGCAGAAAAAATCGGAACGAATTTCACATCGTTGTTAGGAACCGATAACGTAATAAAGCTTCCGCCTGAAATGTATAGTGAAGATTTCGGAAGATACGGAAGGGAGAAAACGCCCGTTCCGATTTTAATGTATTCGCTCGGAGTGGTAAGAGAAGCAGATATGCTGGTCAGCAAAAATGGAGGAAAGTCATTGCCTTCTATTCATTCAGCTTCTTTTTTCCCTGATACGGAAAAGAGCATCAAAACAGGTGTTCTCAGTATGTCGTCATCCATTTTGCTTTTGCTGAATGAGAAGCAACAGGCTAAAGCGAAGTAAAATTTACTACAATCATTTATCAATGAAAAAAATAATCACACTGCAGGTAGCCGTCATTGTTATTGTTTTCTTTTTGTCATTTGGCTCATTTACCTATATTCAAAACAATATCAGTAATAAGAATTTATCGTCTGTAGATTTCAACGCGTATACCGAAGCTATTGCCGGATCTACAATAAGTTTTGATATGGTGCCTGTCGCCGGTGGCAAAGCCTCCATTGGAAGTACTGATCAGGAAAAGGGACATCAACCAGCAGAAGGACCGGTGCATACCGTAATGCTTGATTCTTTTTGGATGGGCAAGCATGAAATTACCTGGGAGGAATTTGAACTGTTCGTTTATCCTGCTATTGAAAAAGATAAAATGAATAAAACAAAAACGGCAGAAGGTAAAAAAGTTGAAGTAGATGCAATAGCTTCACCTACGCCACCTTTTTCAGACATGAGTTTTGGCATGGGAAAGGCTGGTTATCCTGCAGTGAATATGACGCAGTACGC
>JBGALP010000073.1:0-19415 GCA_044223805.1 Agriterribacter sp. | reverse complement strand
TTTTATGGGCTCAACAGTAGTCACGCGCCTGCTCGAGGTTGGACTGTTTATCGGTATTATATCGCATATTGTGCAAGGCTTGATGCTTGAGTTTGACAATCGAAGCAAACGCAGTGTGGGTTACAACGTACCAATGGGTAACAATGGCAGTAAATGGTATAGCCGTAGCATGGGCTTGCTGGGTACGCTTATTTTATTATTCCTTATTATGCACATTTATCATTTCTGGACACCCAGCCGTCTTGGTGGTATAGGTGGTGTTCATGAACTTGGAATTACTTCTTACGACGGAAAAGAATATCATAACTTATATGGAGAAATGTTGATGGTTTTTCAATCTCCTGTTGTAGTAGGATTGTATATTTTAGGCTGTATTTCTTTAGCCTATCATTTATTACATGGGTTTAAAAGTGCGTTCAGAACACTGGGTGTACACAATCAGCGTTATTTTACTTTAATAAAAGCGATTGGCGTAGGCTTTTCTATAATTGTACCACTTGCTTTTGCTATGATGCCCATTTCGATGCATTTTGGATGGATACAATAGGGAAGTAAGTAGTGAGGAGTAAGTATTGAAAAATAAATTTTATTAATCAGATCATATTATCAACGTAATTAAGCTATGTTGGATTCAAAAATACCTCCTGGAAAATTAGAAGATAAGTGGAACGATTATAAAGGTCATGTAAAGCTGGTAAATCCTGCCAATAAGCGCAAGCTTGAAGTAATTGTAGTTGGTACCGGATTGGCCGGTGCTTCTGCTGCTGCCTCTCTTGGCGAATTGGGCTACAGGGTTAAAGCCTACTGTTTCCAGGATTCTCCGCGCAGAGCGCACTCTATTGCGGCGCAGGGTGGTATTAATGCTGCCAAGAATTACCAGAATGATGGTGATTCTGTTTTTCGTCTTTTTTACGATACCATAAAGGGTGGCGATTATCGGGCTCGCGAATCTAATGTACATCGCCTTGCAGAGGTAAGTGCAAATATTATAGATCAATGCGTGGCACAGGGTGTTCCGTTTGCAAGAGAATATGGCGGTTTGTTGAATAACCGTTCTTTTGGTGGTACTCAGGTTAAAAGAACTTTTTATGCGGCCGGGCAAACCGGGCAGCAATTATTAATAGGCGCGTACCAGGCGTTGGAAAGACAAATTTCTTTGGGTAACGTAACCATGTATACCCGTCATGAAATGCTGGATGTAGTTACCATTGATGGCAAAGCAAGAGGCATTATCTGCCGCAATTTAATTACCGGTGAACTGGAACGTCATTTCGGTCATGCGGTATTGTTATGCAGCGGCGGTTATGGCAACGTGTTTTATCTTTCTACCAATGCTATGGGTAGTAATGTAACAGCCGCGTGGAAGGCGCACAAAAAAGGTGCTTACTTTGGTAATCCTTGCTTTACGCAAATTCATCCAACCTGTATTCCTGTAACCGGTGATCACCAGAGTAAGCTTACGCTCATGTCTGAGTCTCTCCGTAACGATGGAAGAATATGGGTTCCTAAAAAACAAAACGACACCAGGAAAGCCAATGACATTCCTGAAGAGGAAAGAGATTATTATTTAGAAAGAAGATATCCCGCTTTTGGTAACCTGGTACCAAGAGACGTGGCATCAAGAGCGGCGAAGGAAAGATGTGATGCGGGGTATGGAGTAGGAACCACTAAACAGGCAGTATATCTCGATTTCAAATTCAATCTCATTAATAAATACGGCAAAACCGAAGCCGGTAAATTGGGTATAGAAAACCCGGATGAAGAAACGCTGATAAGACTCGGTAAAGAAGTGGTGAAAGAAGAATATGGTAACCTGTTTGATATGTACGAAAAAATCACAGGTGAAAATCCATATGAAGTACCCATGAGAATTTACCCGGCGGTGCATTACACAATGGGAGGCTTGTGGGTTGATTATGAATTGAAAACCTCTATCAACGGTTTGTATGCATTGGGCGAAGCTAACTTTAGCGATCACGGTGCTAACCGTTTGGGAGCGTCGGCACTGATGCAGGGTTTGGCTGACGGATATTTTGTTATTCCTTATACATTGGGTAATTATCTGGCCGATGAGATTGCCACTAAGCCAATACCAACCACACACGAAGCGTTTGAAGCTGCAGAAAAAGCAGTGAGTGATCGTATCAATAAACTCATGAGCATTAAAGGCAAACAATCTGTTGAAAGTTTGCACAAGCGTTTGGGTAAGATTATGTGGGAAAAATGCGGTATGGCGCGCAATGAAAAGGGATTGAAAGAAGCGATTGCAGAAATACAGGCATTAAAAAAAGAATTTTGGAGCGATGTAAGAATACCGGGTGAAATAAAAGAAATGAATACGGAGCTGGATAAAGCCAATCGCGTAGCAGATTTTATTGAATTAGGAGAATTAATGTGTTTGGACGCATTGAACAGGGCGGAAAGTTGCGGAGGACATTTCAGAGAAGAAAGTCAAACAGAAGAAGGAGAAGCTATGCGTCACGACGATCAGTTTATGTATGTATCAGCATGGGAGTATATTGGCGACAGTGAATGGAAACTGAACAAAGAAGAATTAAATTACGAAGTAATTAAACCAAGCCAGAGAAATTATAAGTAATTATTTCAATGCCGGTGGATTATTTATTTGCGTATGGTACTTTAAGAAAGAATTACAATCTTAAACTTAAAGATAAAGTGGCGGATGGGTTAACATATATTGGACAGGCAAAAGTTGCTGCTGCTTTATATGATATTGGGGAATATCCTGGGGCAATAAAAGAGGTGAATAAAAAGAATGAGGTAGTAGGAGATGTGTTTGTTGTAACCGATCCTGAAAAAGTATTTAAAGTTTTGGATGAATACGAAGGAAATGAGTATTCGAGAGAAAAAAGCAGCGTGAAGTTAAGGTCTGGAAAATCGATTAGTGCATGGATATATTGGTATAATCAGAATCCCGTAGGGAAAAGAAAAATACCGTATAAAAGTTATTTAAATTATTTAAGAAATAAAAAGACAGCTTGATTGCATGGAACATTATAACATGAATCTCACGCTCAAGGTATGGCGTCAAAAAAATGGTTCTGACAGAGGAGGATTTGAAACGCTTCAGGTAAAAGATATTTCTTCGGAAATGTCGTTTCTTGAAATGTTTGATGTGTTGAATGAGAAGTTAATAGAAGAAGGAAAAGAGCCCATTGCGTTTGATCATGATTGTCGTGAAGGTATCTGTGGTATGTGTTCTATGTATATTAATGGTCGCCCGCATGGTCCCTGGCACGCTACTACTACCTGCCAGTTGCATATGAGAGCATTTAAAGATGGCGATACAATTGTGGTGGAACCATGGAGAGCTAATGCATTTCCCGTTGTAAAAGATTTGGTAGTTGATCGCACCGCGTTTGATCATATTATACAGGCAGGAGGATTTATATCTGTAAATACCGGTAATGCGGTAGATGGTAACGCTATTCCCATCGAAAAAGAAAAAGCAGACCAGGCTTTTGCCGCAGCAGCCTGTATTGGATGTGGCGCCTGCGTAGCCGCATGTAAAAACAGTTCCGCTATGCTGTTTCTTTCAGCCAAAGTTTCTCACCTGGCATTATTACCACAGGGAGCTCCAGAAAAGAAAACCCGTGTATTAAAAATGGTTGCCCAAATGGATAAAGAAGGTTTTGGCGCCTGTACTAATACCGGCGCCTGCGAAGCCGTTTGTCCAAAGGAAATTTCATTGGATAATATTGCGCGGCTGAATATGGAATACCTGGGCGCATCGGCTGTAGTAGATAAATAAAACATGCTACACTGTTATACTTTTCTCTATTAATGTTTTATTGCCTTTGGCATGAATGAAAATGATAGTATAGCATACGATAATATAATTACGAAGATCATTGAAACAGATCTTACACATCAGAAGAAGCTTCAACTTTCTATTCTTCGTCTCGATAAAATTCACCCGATAATTTCAGGCAATAAATGGTTCAAGCTTACATATTATCTGCAGGATGCGGTAGATAAACAATTTGATACTATCCTCACTTTTGGTGGTGCATTCTCCAATCATATAGCTGCAACGGCTTTTGCGGCATCAACGCGCAAACTTTCATCCATAGGTATTATACGTGGAGAAAGGCCTAAAATACTCAGCCATACATTAAAAAACGCGGAGGTCTGCGGCATGCGCCTGCATTTTGTACCGAGAGAAGAATATAAAGCGCTGAAAAGAACAGATATTAATCCACCAACATATCATTTTGGCAATTGTTACGTTATTCCAGAAGGTGGTTTTGGTTATTGGGGAACCAGGGGGGCAGAAGGCATTTTACATCATGTTATCCGCGAAGCATATACACACATTGTAACAGGGGTGGGTACCGGCACTACCGTAGCCGGTATAACAAAAGCCGCATTACCACGTCAGCAGGTAATAGGTGTGAGCGTAATGAAGAACAATATTGGTTTGGAACACGAAATAGCCTCACTTATGAACGGTGAACTGCCTGCTAATTTTAAGCTGATACATGATTATCATTTTGGTGGTTATGCTAAGTTTTCAGCGGATTTAATAACCTTTATGAACAGGATTTATAATGAAATAAAGGTGCCGCTTGATTTTGTGTATACGGCAAAAGTAATGTTCGGAATATTTGATTTGATAGAGAAAGATTTTTTTTCACCTCAATCCAGTATCTTGATGATACATACCGGAGGGCTGCAGGGTAATCTGTCTTTAAAGCCCGGAGTTTTGATATTTTAAAATGAAGTGTAGCATTATCTTTGTATACTTTAGGTAAAATTTTGCTGGGTTGATATTATTGGCTATGAAAAATATTTTTAGGATTGTTACTGTGCTCGCACTTTGTATAACGGGTTATGCAGCTCATGCCCAGGATACATTACCTGCATTTACAGTTAAGAACAGGAACG
Source organism: Agriterribacter sp. (assembly GCA_044223805.1). Taxonomy (GTDB): domain Bacteria; phylum Bacteroidota; class Bacteroidia; order Chitinophagales; family Chitinophagaceae; genus Agriterribacter. The sequence goes on along the minus strand of JBGALP010000073.1, from coordinate 14,507 downwards.
GAAAAGTAATATTAAGCTGGGTTAATAATTATTCCATTGTAAAACAAATGAGCATTCAACGTTCTGCTGACAGCCTTAAAGGATTCAAAACTATTTTAACACTGCCTGATCCATCTTCTATTACCAATGGTTTTTTAGATAACAATGCACCCAATACAGAATCGTTTTATAAGTTATACATACTGCTCGATAGTGGCAAATACGTATTCAGTAAATCGCAACGTCCACAAAAAGACGCGCCACCCGTAGTTGTAAAAACTCAGGCTAACAAAATTGACTCCGCTGTTGCTAAAGCCAATATTAAAAAAGATACAGTTGCAGCCAGTTGGATCAAAACAGATTCTGTTGTTAAAACTATAGCGCCTCCTGTGGCAGAAGCACCTTCAAAATCATATGAGATTGAGCGTACAAAGATTTCAAACAAAAAGAAAAGTGATGGATTGAAATCAGATACTATTAATATAGTGCGGCCCGAAACATTTACCCCATCAGGATTTGTGTTTACCAACCCTGATGGTAATATTACCATAGTATTGCCTATCGGAAAAAAAGAGCAATTCAAGATCAAATTCTACGATGATAAAGGAGATAATATTTTCCAGGTAAACAATATCAAGGAACACATTGTGACCATTGATAAGTCGAATTTTATGCGTGCAGGTTGGTACAGTTTTGAGCTATATGAAGACAATGTGCTGAAAGAAAAAAATAAAGTAATGGTGCCAAGAGATAATTCTATTCGCTGATTAATGTACAGTTAAATACTTCTTCAAAACAGGTTTTCAAAATATCTTTAGCTTCATCCATATTTACAGCATAGCCTAATTCCTGTTGTATAGAAGTTACTTTTTTATCTGTAATACCGCAGGGTATAATATGATCGAAATAGGTAAGATCAGTATTAACGTTCAAGGCAAAACCGTGCATGGTCACCCACCTGCTGCATCTCACGCCCATTGCGCAGATTTTTCGCTCGCTGCCTTTTATAGAAGCATCAATCCATACGCCGGTCTCTCCGGCAGATCGTTCTCCTTGTATGCCGTATTGTTTTAGCATAACTATTATAACGTCTTCAAGATTGCGCAGGTATTTACCAATATCCCGATAGTACTTTTCAAGATCTAATATAGGATAACCAACAATTTGGCCCGGGCCATGAAATGTAATATCACCACCTCTGTTAGTAGGGTAGTATTCAATACCTTTTTCTATTCTGTCTTTTTCAGAAATGAGGATGTTTTTTATATGCCCGCTTTTGCCTAATGTATATACGGGCGGGTGTTCGCACAAAAGTAAACGATGTGTTGTGGTGTATTGGTCTAAAAGATTGGAACGATGAGTTGCGATTGTAGTATCGGCCAGCACATTGCGTTCGGCTGCTGCCTGTAAAGCTTTTACCTGTACGTTTTCCTGTAATAATTTTTCCTGGTAAGCCCAGGCTTCACTATAGTTGATAAGCCCAAGATCTTTAAAAACCACTTGTTGCATGCTGGCAAAGTTATCTTAAAATCAAGAAACCTGAACAGGATCAGGAGAGACATAAGGTATAAGGTGTAGGGTAAAAGGAATACAATTTCTTTCCCCTTTCCTACCTTATACCCTCTACCTTGCACCTTTTACCTTCTTTATCTTCCGTCTCCATCAAGCAGGTTCCCTAATCCGCCTAAAATGCTACCTTCTTCTTTACGATTGGTAGTACCGTAAGAGAGAATGCGGCTCGCCAGGCGGCTAACAGGTAACGTTTGTATCCATACTTTACCCGGACCCTGGAGGGTAGCGAAAAACAATCCTTCACCGCCAAATATTGTATTACGTATACCGCCAACAAATTGTATGTCGTAGTGAATATCTTTTGTATAGGCAACCAAACATCCTGTATCAATTTTCAGCGTTTCTCCCGATTGAAGCGTACGCTCAAATACGTGACCACCTGCATGCACAAACGCCATTCCATCACCTTCCAGTTTCTGCATGATAAAACCTTCTCCTCCAAATAACCCTGTTCCCAGTCTGCGCTGAAACTCAATACCAATACTAACTCCACGTGCCGCGCATAAAAAAGCATCTTTCTGACAAACAACTTTGTTGCCTAAAGCATACAAATCGAGCGGTATAATTTTACCCGGATAAGGAGAGGCGAATGCTACTCTTTTTTTTCCTTGGCCAACATTGGTAAAAGCGGTCATGAATAAGCTTTCACCGGTAAGTAAGCGTTTGCCGGCGCTGAATAATTTATTCATGATACCACCACCTGAACGTTGTGTGCCATCTCCAAAAATGGTTTGCATCTGTATGCCTTCATCCATCATCATAAATGCGCCGCTTTCTGCCATGGCGGTTTCTCCCGGATCCAGTTCAATATCTACATATTGCATCTCTTCCCCGTAAATACGATAATCAATTTCATGTGCTGTTTGCATATTGTTTGTATTTTCTTACAATAAAATTAAATGAACGGCAGCAAACCGGCTTACCATTTATAAAAGAATTGAGACGCTTATATGTTTTATACAGGGATGAATATGCTTGTTTTACTTTAAACGGAAATTGTAAGCCAGCAAAAAAACGAGTATTTTACAGCAAAGGAAATGCTACCTTGAATAACAGTACCCCTTCAAATTCTTGTATATGAATGATACTTATTTCTATGAGTTATTGATGTTAGGGTTTTTATTATTGTTTCTGATCCCTGCTATTTTTTATTTAATAACACTGCAGAATACATTAAAAGTTATTGCACCTGAAAACAGGATGATGCCACCCGGCAATGTATGGTTGTTGCTTATTCCTTTGTTCAATGTAGTTTATCATTTTATTGTAACTGCACGTATTGCGGATTCCATAAAAAATGAATGTATCCGTTTGAATATTCCTTTGCAGGAAGAAAGACCTACATATAACCTTGGTATAACAATGATGATTATTTACATAGGTAGTACAATATTAAACTATATATTTTCAATAGTTGGTTCAATTGGTTCTATAGCCTGTATGGTTTGCTGGATACTGTATTGGGTGAAAGTAAACAGTTACCGAAAGCTTATTATTGCCAACCGCGATAACTTTATGCTGGATGCGGAAAGGGAAATGATACAACATTCACTGCCGTAATTTTTTAAAAAATTTCAACTTTTATTTCGGTTACCTTTTTCAAGCGTATCAATCTCCAGTGTACGTACAAAAGATAAGCTTATCACGTTTGTGTAAAATTCAATTTCCTGCATCTTTTTTTTACAACTAAAAATTTTTTATGAATACGCGTTTAATGATTGCCGCCATGGTAATGGCCGGAACTATGTTGTCATGCAGTCAAGGCAACAGAGCAAAAGAAGTTGCTGTGACTGACATTGCATCTTCGGAAGCCAAAGAAAAATTATTAACCCAGGATGAAAGCAGGGAACAGACTCAAAAGCCCATGCAAAACAAATCTCCACAATCTCCGGCAATACCACCTCCCGTACCTGCCGATTGGGACAAGCGTATTATAAAGGATGCCACTTTACAACTACAAGTAAAAGATCCTAAAGCAATGAATGCATCGGTAAAAGAAGCCATAAAATTAAGTGGTGCATACATAGCTTCTGAAACGGAAACACAGCTTTCAGCAGGGCAAATAAAAGACGAATTAGCCATACGTGTTCCAAGAGAAAAATTTGATGAGTTGGTTGATCGGATCTGTGGTTATGGTGACAGTATCCTGCAAAAAAATATCAGCAGCACAGATGTTACAGAAGAGTTTGTAGATACCAAAGCACGAATAGCAGCAAAGGAAAAAGTGAAAGACAGGTATTTTGATTTTTTAAAACAGACCCACACTGTGGATGAAGTATTAAAGGTGCAGGAAGTGATTGGCGATTTGCAGGAAGATATTGAAGCCGCAACAGGCAGAGTTAATTATATTCAGCATCAATCAGCATTAAGTACTATTCATCTCACTTATTATCAGTTATACATACCTCCTGTTATTCCTGAGCAGGAAGTTCCTGGATTCTTTAAACAACTGGTTACCGGTGCAGCAGAAGGCTGGCAGGTTTTACAAACACTGCTATTAATAATGGTAAAGATTTGGCCTTTATGGTTAACGGGCATTATTATTTGGTTGGTTATCCGTAAAAGAAAAGGCAGCTATCAGCGGTCAGCAATCAGAAGTGAGCAGCTCAGGTAAAAGGTTTAAGGTAGCGGGAGTAGGGTGTAGGGAAACATGTTTCAGGTTCATTTACCCTCTACCTTACACCCTTCACCTTTTAAATACCCAAAGCTATGGCTGAAAGTCGACTACGGACAACTGCCATCCTCTATCCAAACTATTTTTTCTACATTCGGTTTATAATCTTTTGTTATGAAAAGGAAGAAACTGGTTGTACTGACAGGTGCTGGTATTAGTGCGGAAAGCGGTTTAAAAACTTTTAGAGATACAGACGGTTTATGGGAAGGTTATGATATTGAGGAAGTAGCTACACCAAGAGGATGGCGCAAAAATCCTGGGTTGGTATTGGAGTTTTATAATATGCGCAGAAAAAATGTTGCTGATGCAAAACCCAATGCGGCACATTATGGACTGGCGGCGCTTGAAAAAGATTTTGATGTACATATTATTACACAAAATATTGATGACCTTCATGAACGTGCGGGGTCAACCAAAGTGCTGCACCTGCACGGAGAAATATTTAAAATGCGTAGTGAGAAAAATGATAAACTGGTATACGATATACGCACGGAAATAAAGCTTGGTGACACCGCAGAAGATGGTGCGCAATTACGTCCAAATATCGTTTGGTTTGAAGAAGCAGTTCCCATGATTGAACCAGCAACGGTATTAGCAGGCAATGCGGATATATTTGTAGTGGTTGGTACATCACTTGCTGTATACCCAGCCGCCGGATTGGTAAATTATGCGCCAAGAGAGATCCCCAAATTTATTGTAGATAAAAAGATTCCCTATACAACTTCTTTGTATGATATAGTGGCTATTGAAAAGCCGGCAACGGAAGGGATAGTTTATCTTACTGAACAACTGCGCCCATATGCAGTTCAGGTGATTTCTCCCGAAGATTAAAAAAAGATTATATCAAATACCATTTCTTGTAAAGTACTGATAATTTTCTCGTCAAAATTTACGTATCTGCGGCTATACCTTCATCAATACGCTTCATGAAATACAATACCTTCTTCCTGCAATGCCTTCAACACGGGCTCGTATATTTCCGGCATAATGGGGATGTGTAAACCTGTAAGGTTGATTTTATTTTGCAAAATCAATACAGCGGCTATGCCTAAAGGTAAGCCCACTGTTTTTGCCATCGCAGTTTCAAGATTGTTTTCTCCTTTTACTACTAATGAGCTCACTATTTTCTTTTTTGTCTCATCAATATGGTAACCAATTTCATGCATCATAATAATCATATCCTTATCGTGTGGCTGCAGCATTAATGTACTTTCGGCGCAGATTTGTAAAATCTCCGCTGCGGAAAGCAAGCCTTTGTTTATTTGTTCCTCACTGTACAAATTGAGGTAGGCTAATAGCGCTTTTTCCTTTGGTGAGGCATTATCAATCAGTTGATGAAAGGAGAGATGTTGTTTGAAAAATGATGCATAAGCCAGGTTAGTTGTATCATAACGTTTATCCTCATCTGTGAGTTTAAGGTCAACTACCTTTTTCCATCCAAAACAAAAATCAGGATGGCGTAATGTGGTACGTATAAATGTGCTGCAATTTTCAAGGTCGTATAATTTACTATAGCTTATGGAATCTCTGTTGGGATACCATGCATAATTGCCATAGCCAGACACAGTTATAGTACGGGAAGGATCAAAAAGCAAAGTATATGATTGTTCAATTACCTGATCATCTTTTTTATATACAGCGCCTGCTTTTCCTGCTAAAATAATATTCCGGGGGTTCCAGCTTATTTTATAATGCCAGGGGTTATCATCACTTTCGGGCGCAACCAGCCCACCGCAATGCGAATGAAAAGAATCAATACCACCGCCATTATTCCTGATGTGATGTATCAATTGCATGGCGCTCATATGGTCAATGCCGGGGTCTAAACCCATTTCGCACAAAAACAAAATACCTTTTCTTTTTATTTCAGGTTCCATGCGTTTAATTGCATCATCCACATACGACGCGGTGAGCAAATGTTTGCCCGCTGCTATGCAATCATTGGCCACTACATAATGAAGCGCTGCCGGCAACATTGAGATTACTAAGTCTGCGGCATTAATCAATTGCCGTCTTTGTTCATTATCCTGCACGTTTATTTCAACAGCATTGGTGTTTTCAGCATTTTTTAATTTGCTTTCAACCAACGCAAGGTTACCATCGGCAACGGTGAGTTGCCATTGGTTTATTTTACAGGCCTGTACCAGGTAATTGATCAGTACTGTAGCAGATTTGCCGGCACCGAATAGCAGCATTTTTTTCAAAGTCCCGAATTTACATGTAATATACAAAGCTGGGCTTACTTTACCTGCAGCAGCGTTACACTGGTTTGGCAAAAACCATATTGATGCATCATCAACAACAGCCCAAGCCATATTTGTTTCGGCATATTTTTTATATGAAGATACTCTGGCGTGCCGTACCAAATAATATCAAAGTGTGAAAATTCAAGGCTATAGCAGGAGAATTATACTTACCGGAAGCTGGTTTGAACATATCTTCAAACCCATTTGTTAAAAAACAAAAAAATGTATATAAAATAAGCAAAGAAACTATACACATTAGTGGAAAAAAAGGCGCTAATAAAGCCGTTTTATTTACACTAAAAGCGCTGTAAATGCGGTACATTTGCAGGCATTTTAATTATCATACACTGTAAAGAAATCAGAACAGGAGAAATATTATGGAAGATAACTTAACGCCACCGGAAACGAACGATAGCAACCGCATTATTCTGGTGAATATAGAGGAGCAGATGAAGACGGCTTACATTGATTACTCCATGAGTGTAATTGTTGGCCGCGCCCTGCCTGATGTGAGAGATGGGCTGAAACCTGTTCATCGTCGTATTCTTTACGCGATGAATGACCTGGGTTTAAATTATAACCGCCCCTATAAAAAATCTGCCCGTGTGGTGGGAGAGGTGCTGGGTAAGTATCACCCGCACGGAGATAGTTCTGTTTACGACGCTATGGTGCGTATGGCACAGGATTGGAATATGCGGTATACGTTGGTAGATAAGCAGGGAAATTTTGGTAACCAGGATGGAGACGGCCCCGCGGCTATGCGTTATACGGAAGTAAGATTGCAGCGCCTGGCAGAACACATGCTCGACGATATTGAAAAAGACACGGTAGATTTTCAGCCCAACTTCGATGACTCTGAAAAAGAACCAACCCTTTTACCTACCCGCATACCACAATTGCTGGTAAATGGTTCCAGTGGCATTGCCGTGGGTATGGCCACCAATATGATGCCTCATAACCTTACTGAAGTAATTGATGGCTGTATAGCGTATATAGACAATAAAGAAATCACCATTGATGATTTAATAAAATTTGTTAAAGCACCCGACTTTCCAACAGGCGGTATCATTTACGGGTATGAAGGCATCCGCGCTGCTATGCATTCTGGCAGGGGACGGGTAGTGCTTAGAGGAAAACTGCATGTAGATACCAAAGCAAGCGGACGCGAACAGATTGTTATTACCGAAGTGCCTTACCAGGTAAGCCGCGATAGTTTAACCAACCGTATTGGTGAACTGGTAAATGAAAAGATTATTGAAGGAATTGCACATGTAAACAATGAATCAACCGAAAAAGAGGGAACAAGAGTAGTAGTTGATTTAAAAAGAGATGCCATTGCCAATGTAATTATCAACCAGCTATACAAACACACAGAACTGCAAACCTCCTATGGTATTAATAATGTTGCCATTATAAGGGGCAGACCCAAAATACTCAATATTAAAGATCTTATCAGCGAGTTTGTTGAGTTCAGGCATGAAGTAGTGGTAAGGCGTACAAAATTTGAATTGCGTGAAGCGGAAAAGAAAGCACATATATTGCAGGGTTATTTAATTGCCCTTGATCACCTGGACGAGGTAATTTCCTTGATCCGCAGCTCACCCACTCCCGACGTGGCGCGTGAAAACCTTATTAATGCCGGTTGGGGACTTGATGACATACAAGCTAAAGCTATACTGGAATTGAGGTTACAGCGCCTTACAGGCATGGAGCGGAACAAGATAAAGGAGGAGTACGACGAAATAATGAAGCAGATTGCATACCTGAAGGACCTTTTGAGTGATGAAGGGAAAAGATATGATTTGATTAAAACGGAATTGCTTGAAATAAAGGATAAATTCGGTGACGCCCGTAAATCTGAAATTCAATACCTGGCAGATGAAATGAGGGTTGAAGACCTGATTGAGGAAGAGGATGTGGTGATTACTATATCTCACCAGGGATATATTAAAAGAACTTCAGCCAGCGAATATCGTCAGCAGAACCGCGGTGGACGTGGTGCTATAGGTGGCCGCACTAAACAGGAAGACTGGATTGAACATCTTTTTGTGGCCTCTACCCACCACACTATGTTGTATTTTACCGAGAAAGGAAGATGCTTCTGGTTAAAGGTATATCAACTTCCCGAAGGCGATAAAACCAGCAAAGGAAGAGCTATACAAAATCTTATACAATTGCCACCGGATGATAAAGTGAGAGCGATTATAGACGTGAAGAATTTAGAAGACGAAGCATTTGTGAAGAATCATTATATTGTACTTTGCACAAAAAAAGGAATTATTAAGAAAACACTTTTAGAAGAATTTAGCAGACCACGTGCAACCGGTGTAAATGCTATTACCATCGTTGAGGGAGATGAATTGCTGGAAGCAAGGATGACTGATGGGAATTCTGAAATAATGATGGCCGTAAAAAGCGGGAGAGCAATCCGTTTTCCTGAAACCAAAGTAAGACCTACAGGCCGCGGAGCTATTGGTGTGGCGGGTATTGAAGTAGATAACGCTAATGACAGTGTGGTTGGCATGATTTGTGTCAAAAAGGAAGACAAATCGAGAACAGTATTGGTAGTAAGTGAAAAAGGATTTGGTAAGCGTACTGCCATAACCGACGAAACCGGAGAAGATGTTTACCGTATTACCAACAGAGGTGGAAAAGGGGTAAAGACAATTAACGTAACTGATAAAACGGGCTCGTTGGTAGGCATTTTAGATGTAACGGAAAATGAAGACCTGATGATTACCTGCAAATCTGGTGTAACCATCAGAATGGCAGCATCGCAGGTAAGTGAGCAGGGAAGAGCTACGCAGGGTGTAAAACTGATACGGCTTGATGAGGATGACGCTATAGCGGCAATTACTACGTTGGCAAGATATGAAGCAGAAAATGGTAATGAAGAAACCGGTAATCCCGCGCCTGATGCTAATAATGCACCTGATATTGCCAACAACGATGATGCATCTGATAATGAAGTAACATCATCATAACATAACACAAATTTGAAACCAGTTCATTATTATAAAAACAACACAACAACATGAAAAGAATAATGCTTGTAACCTTGCTTGCAGTTATTACTCTCGGCGCTTCTGCTCAAAACCTTGATAAAATCAAGGATATGGTGAAGAACAATGAGTTGGACAAAGCAAAAGAGGCCATAGATCAATTATTAACGAATCCCAAACAGCAGAAAAAAGCCGAACCATGGATCGTTAAGGCAAAAGTATACGGAGCTATTGCCGCTAACGATAAATTTAAAACCCTGGTTCCTGATGGGAGAACTGATGCTTTTGAGGCTATTAAGAAAGCAGATGAAATTGACAAGACAGAAACAACTACACTTTTAACGCTTGACCAGTATAAACCAATATATGAATTGTATAGTGGCTATTTTGATTTGGGCGCAAGTCAATATAACGCAGAGAAATATGAAGATGCATTGGCAAGCTTCAAAAAATCAAATTCTATAAGCGAATACATTTTTTCAAAAGGATGGGGCTTGTCAAAACTAGATACTACACTTGTATATTATTCTGCATTGTCGGCTATGAATGCTAAAAAAGATGATGAGGCTGTGATGTTGTTTCAGAAAATGGCTGATAATAAAATCGCTTCAAAACCTGAGCACGTAACTATCTATCGTTACCTGGCTAAATATTACCTGGATAAAAAGGATATTCCTAATATGCAGAAGTATGTAAAGATGGGACAGGAACTGTATCCCAAAGATGATTACCTGCCGCTGGTAGAATTTGATTACCTGCGTAATCAGGGTGATAAAAAAGCCATTTATGCAAAGTATGAAGAATTGATTGCGGCAAACCCACAGAATTTTGATATGATTCTTGACTACGCCAATGAGTTGTTTAATGAAACACACGTAAGTGATGTAAAAGATAGACCAGCTGATTACAATGAACGCGTGGTAAAGATTGAAGATCTTTACAAGAAGGCGCTTGCTTTGAAACCTGATTCAAGAGAAGCGAATCTTAACATGGCAAAGCACTATTTTAACCAGGCCTTGTTTTTAGAGGAAGATGCCAACAAAATAAAAGGAACCAAACCTGAAGATGTAAAGAAAAAAGAAGAGATGAAAGCGCAGGTGGTAGCACTTTGCGACAAAGCTATCCCTCCTTTTGAAGTGGTTTTCAAGTCACTTGATGGAAAAGATAATCTGAAATTGTCTGAAAAATCGGAGTTTAAATCTGCCTGCAATAACCTGGCTTATTGCTACGATAGAAAAAAAGACAAAGCAAAGTCTGATTTCTACCAGAAAAAATATGATGATGCAGATAAGAAATAATGCAAAAATCTAAATAATTGAAAGGGGAGGTGAGCAACCTTCCCTTTTTATTTGCCCTTATCTTTGTTATCGCTATGCCTGGTCAAATAAAATATTTTAAAAACCCATACCTGTTTTTGTTACAGGTCTGCTGGCGCTTTGCCATAGGCAGACGTAAAAAATACCTGTTAATTTACTCCGCGTTTATTGTAAGCAATTTGTTATCCGCTTTGATGCCCATTATCTGGGGTGTTTATATTAATGATCTGCAACAGAACGGCACAACGGCTCTATACCGTACATGGATATACGCGGCAACTTATATAGCCATAAAAATATTGGAATGGTCTTTTCACGGGCCGGCGCGCATTACAGAACGTAACCTCGCTTTTCATATCGGCGTTAATTTTTTGGATGAGTACTATCACAAAACCCTGCAACTACCGGTTAAGTGGCACCAGGATCATCATTCAGGCGAGATCATCAACCGCATCAGGAAGGCACATGAATCACTCACCGGTTTTTTTGAGCGGGGTTTTGAGTACATACATACTATTTCCAAATTTCTGTTTTCCTTTATCGCGATGATCTATTTTTCTCCGCTATTTGGTATAATAGCAGTTGCAATGGGCGTGGTAGTAGTGATAACTATACTGCGTTTTGATCGTCCATATATCCGTACGCTCGAAGAGGTAAATGAGAAAGAACATATTGTATCATCTACATTATTCGATAGTCTCTCTAATGTAATAACCGTTATTACATTGCGCCTGCAGGAACGCATGCAAAAAACATTATTAAAAAGATTGTTTGATGTGTTACCACCCTTTCGTAAAAATGTGGCTATTAATGAGTGGAAATGGTTTGTAACGGATATAATGGTAGCGCTTATATACGCAGTGATATTGATTGGGTATGTGTGGCAACACTGGGTTCCGGGGCAGGTATTGCTGCTGGGTGGGTTAGTAACATTGATTGGTTATGTAGAGCAATTCACCAGTGTATTTCACAATGTAGCATACCTGTATACCGATATAGTAAAATACGCTACCAACGTACGCACGGCTTTTGTTATCCAGGATTCATACCAGCAACATCATTTACCTGAAACCACTAATAGGTTGCCATTGAACTGGAACCAAATTAATATAAGTCGTTTGTCTTTCTCACATCGCGGCAACGAAGATTTTATTCCAACGATTGCAGGTAATGGAAAATGGGTGGCGGGATTAAAAAATATTCAACTGAACCTGCAGAAAGGGAAACGCATTGCCTTAATAGGAGAGAGCGGTAGCGGTAAAAGCACATTGCTTGCAATTTTACGGGGTTTGTATATTCCGGATGAAGGTGTTTCTGTAAGCATTGATGGTGTAACCCAACAGGAAGGGCTAAACGTGATATCATCAAGCGTTACACTATTTCCCCAGGAGCCGGAAATATTTGAGAATACTATTGGCTATAATATCACGCTGGGTTTGTTGTATGAAGAAGAAGAGATTTTGCAAGTATGTGATACCGTTCAGTTTGCCGATGTGGTAAAACAACTCCCCCGGGGCTTACAAAGCCATATTGTTGAAAAAGGTGTAAACCTTTCTGGAGGACAAAAGCAACGCCTGGCGTTGGCAAGAGGTATGTTTGCTGCAAGAGATAGTGATATTATTTTGCTTGATGAACCAACCAGCAGTGTTGACCCCAAAACCGAATTGAAAATTTATGAACGCATGTTTGCTGGGTTTAAAGATAAGGTGGTGATTTCAGCGTTGCATCGCTTACACCTGCTTAAATACTTCGATCACATTTGCGTATTACAAAATGGCGAAATCATTGCTGAAGGTGATCTGAATACATTATTACAAAACAGCACAACTTTCAGGGAATTATGGCAACACCAGGAAATTGCGCATTAATGACGATGTAATATTTTTGATTACAACAATGGCATATTCTTTCTTAGCTCCGATTTATTGAATAGCAGGAGTGGTTTTATTGGCATTATACCACTCCACCGTTTGCTTTACTATATATGAGGGATAAGCAGCATGGTTGCCAAACCGGTTTACATATTTATCATGATTAACCAAATAAGGATATTCAAACTGGTAAGCCATTTCATACAATTCTCTTATTAATGGATTGAAGAATCCTGCAACCCTGATCAAAAATTTAGGTACTATCATTTGCTGTATTTTCTTTTCAGTTATAATTTCAAACAGGTGTACCCATTTATCTATGCTTAAGGCAGGAGCATTAGGTACATGCCATATTTGGCCGAACGTATCTGTTGCACAGCCAACATTGATCATGGCATCAGCAAAATCATTGATATACGTAAATGTATGTGGTAGCGAAATATTTCCAAACAGCACTACTTTTTTGCCCCTATATACCCTGTCTAAAAAATCAGTTCCGAAAATGCCTTTGTAAATCCGTGGTCCAATAAAATCCGCCGCTTTTACAAAGGCTACTCTTTTATTAAATGCTTCTCCTGAATGGAGCAGCGTATTAATAACTCCCGCTCTTATCTTTCCTTTTTTTGTTTTGGGGATGTGCGGCAGGTGTTCAAACATTTCTGCTCCTGCTACGTTGCCATAAGAATATAAGTTGTCTGCAAAAACCAACCTGGCATCTGAGTGGGTTAAAGCAAAGGCTAATGCCTTTGCTACTGCGGGGTAAAATTCAGCCCAATGATGATAAGGTACGTCGGTACAACTGAATAGTACAGTTGATTGTTTGGCGATAGCTTCAAGGTCTGTTTTTCTTGTTACATCAGCGGCTATTACATTCACATTTGCCGGAACGGACATGGATAATTTTCCACTCCTGTTTACTATCAATATTTCTTCAGTCGGATTTTTTTTAAGCACCTGTTGCATAACCGCAACGCCTAGTTGACCTGTGCCTAATATTGTTTTCATATATTTTTTATTTAAAGAATACAGAATAGCTAATGCCGGGTGTAGGGTTTATTTTCACATCATGTCCTTTTGCTGCAAGTGCTATGGCGCCCAGTCTCAGGTTGATGCCCTTCCAAACCATCCAGCGAAAACCAGCTTCCATCGCAACCGCGTTTTCAGCTTTGTATTCAAGGTTAATACCTCTTAAATAAGATGCACCGGCATAAAAAGACGAAGGATTTTCCTTTTTACCTATGGGCAGAAACCAGGCGGTTAATCCGGCTTTGTAAAATTTAGTGGTTACACCTTTTTCAAACGCCGTAATATAATACCCGGCATGTACGGAAACCTGCTGATAACGATATTCTAATCCAATGGAAGGGTTACGGAATCCATTAACACTCAGTTCGTGTGTTGAAAATTTTTTCTGAGCAAAAGCCGTTGTTGATAAAAGTGTGAGCAGCGCGAAGAAAAACTGTTTCATGTTGATTTGCATTTTTTGTTTTGATTAATAATGCAAAGCTCGAAACTGCGCGATCGTTTATACTGGACAAATGTCTAAAAGAAAAAATCAGCGGATTTTACTTCTTATCCTGCTAAGATGACGGGGAGTAACACCAAGCATAGATGCTAAATGTTGCAGTGGAATCTGTTGGAGCAGATGTGGTTCATGTTTGAGCATTTTTTCATAGCGCTGTTCGCACGAAAGAACAATCAGGTCGTGACGGCTGGCGTCAATGCCGCATATAGTAGCTTCTAACAAGCCAATGTAAAAATTCTTGAACATGGGTATTTCTTCCACCAGCATTTTCAGATTTTTTTTATTGATCATGCTGATGCTTCCATCTACCAGTGCTTTTATG